>JAGQPS010000116.1 GCA_020426595.1 Planctomycetales bacterium | reverse complement strand
CCAATCCGTGAGAACACCTCGCTCCGCGTCGCACGTCCGCACGATGCGGCGCTTCTGATTACAACAACAGCCCGTGACGCCTCGGGATTCCTTGGGTTTCCCGCCTTTCTGACTTCGCTGCTTGGGCCGACAGGCGAGGATCGCTCCATCAAGGCATGGCCTCAGCGGCGACGCCATGCGGTACGGAGAATCGCCTCGCAACTGGGTGCGTGGGAAATCTCCGAGCGAAAAACTCGCTCCACCGCCTCTTCCAAGCTGATCACGATTCGCTCGATGACCTCGGTCCCTTCGGGTTGGGCGGTGCCGAGTTCCAAGTCCTCCGCCAGATAAAGCTGAGTCGGAGAAACAACGTTCGCCGTAAAGGGATCGACGGTGCCAAGGTGGGTCCAGGTTCCAGCTCGCAAACCGAGTTCTTCCCGTAGCTCTCGCTGGGCCGTTACCAGCGGCTGTTCGTCGCCGTCGCACCCACCGCTAACGGCTTCCAACGTGACTCGTCCCACTCCGTAATGGAATTCCTGGGTTAGATGGACGTGGTTGTCTTGGTCGAGAGCCAACACGGTCACGCCCGGCTTGAGAGTGACCACGCAATACGTACCCGGATTTCCATCGGGGCGAAGTACGTTGTCTCGCACCAAGCTCACCCAAGGATCGCGGTACATTTCTTGACGAGTGAGCACGGTCCACGGTCCATGCCTCCACGGAGCAACTCGCTCCAATCCAGGAGGTTGCGAGGTGGACTCCGATCCATCTGGTCGCGTCGCGTCGGCTTGATTGGGGCGAGGTTTATCGGAATCAGGCATGGGGAAGTCTCGACAACAATGATACGCGTGTGGTCTCGGAGGCAAGCGTGGTGCGAATGAGCGACGGTTACTTGGAATCGAGCGTGACGTAGCCGGGCCATGAGTCGGGCGCTCGGCGATCATGTCGGGCGATAAGCACGGTCAAGAAGTCCTTGACGCGATCCTCCGACGGGACGCGATGCAACACCGAGAAGGCGGTCTCCCAATCTCCCTCGGCCACCAATTCCCATGCCTGCTCGTACGCCTCGATGGCGCTATCGGGCAAGCCGCCTCGATGGCCCGTGATGGGTAGCAGTTGATGGACGGCGACGGGAGAATCGAGACCTGGCGGCTTGACCACCGCGATCTTGCGAACTCGGGCCTCGTCACTCAATCGCTCGCGAGCCACGAGGGCTGTCGCGTCATCGATCAGGATCGATCCTCGCAAGACTCGCGTCATGGTCTCGAGCCGCGCCGCGAGATTGACCACCGGCCCAAACGCGGTCACTTTCACTTGTTCGGCCGTGCCGATTTGTCCCGCGACGACTTGCCCAGCGGCGATTCCGATACCAAGTTCGAAACCGGCCAGTGGATCGGCGCTCGACGCCGCGCGTTCGGTTAGTTCCTGTTGGATCGCCAAAGCCGTGCGGCATGCCGATTCAATGCGGCGTGGATCCTCCAGTGGCCAGCCCCAAAAGCCCATCGTCGCGTCGCCATGAAAGTCGCCGATCACGCCATCGGTGGCGAGTATGTGGCGGCTTGTCACTCCCAAAACCTGTGAGACTCTTGCCAACAATCCGAGCAAGTCGCCCGCCTCTTGCTCGCTCCGACGCGAGAAACCGCGCAGATCACAGAACAGAACGGCGGCATCAAGCAGTCGCGGAGCGAGTGCTTGGGCAGGGTCTTCCCGCTCGAGGATTTCTCGCACACTCGCCGGGAAGAAAGGCCGCAAGGCGACTTGGGCTCGCTCCAATTGCTGAATGCGGAGCGAGCGACCGACAATCGCCGCCACGAGATCGACGAACCGCAGCTCACCCCGGAGTCTTCGTTGCGATTCGCTATTTTCGCCTCGAGACGCTGGACCCTTCAGGCCCGCTACCGGCGACTCGGCCTCCGCGACATCCGTGGGAAGGCGTTCGCCGCAAACGTACAGCACCCACATCCCTTCGGCGTCTCCTTCCACCGGACTCGCCAACGCCCAACTGCCGTGAGGTTGCAACGTGTACGAAGGCTCGCTCTCCGGATGATTGGCCGACCAGACATGGAGGACCGATTCGCGAGACCGACTGACTTGCTCGATCAAACGCCGGCTCGGCCGAAACGGGCGGTCCGAGTACACACGTCGGTCCCAGTGAAGAACCTGAGGCACGCCATGAGCGGAAGGAACGCGGGAGGCTCGAAGAATCGCTACCTCATCGGCCACACCGACACCCGCCAGTAGCACGTTGCATAGTCGTCGCAGCAACTCGCTTCGCCGCGGGATCTGTTCCAACACGGCGGGAAGATCCGACAGGACCGTCAAGCGACGTTGGGGATCGGTGAAAGGAATGCCGCGTATCGACTCGGCGTTGAAGCCCAACTCGGCGGCCATCGAATCGGACTCGTCCCATTCGATCGAATCCTCGAACCAAAGAAACCGGGTCGCGCCAATCACGAAGAACTCGCCCGAATTCAGTTGGCAGGAATCGACGGTTCGACCGCGGACGAAGACTGGATTGACCGCTTGCGGCAGACGTTCGACGTGGAGCTGACCCGCACGAAGCGTTAGCTTCACATGCTCGCGAGACAGCGCGGGATCCCAAGGCACGGGCCAGCCTACGCTGCGTCCGAGAGTCACCGTGACATCGGGCGGAAGTTGGCGTCGCCATTGATCGCCGGGATCAGCGCCTTGGGCTACGAGATAGGGCATGTTGGCCTTTGCGCCAATGAAAGCCGCCTGGTCCATTCCTCGCGATCAACTGACGGGGACAAACGACGCATGAACGTTCGTGCCAGTCGCGGCACGGAGGAAGTCATGCATCACGACGAGATCGGCCAGTTCGACACTGGGCGGGCATTCAAGTTTCCAGGATCAAGACGGCTTGCGACCGATGGTCATGATCGTGATGTCGTCGAACTGCTCTCGGCCCGCCGCGTGCCGTTGCACGTCGGCCAGTAGGGCCTTGCCGAGCGCCTCGGCCGTCGATGGACCCTGCTTAACGAACTCCAAGACATGCTCGTCACCGTAGAGTTCATCTTGGGGACTGTGAGCCTCGTTGACACCATCGGTCACGAGAACGACGACGTCTCCTGGAACCAATCGCCGAGTCTCGACCTCGTAGGGATAATCATCCATGACGCCAATCGGCGGACCGACCAATTCGTCATCGAATTGCTCGATGGACCCGTCCGCGTGGCGAATGACGGGCGACATATGACCGGCGTTCGTAAGCGTTAGATCGCCAGATTCCGGGTCCAGGATCGCGAGTACATAAGTCACGAAGCGACCTTCGACCGCGGTGTCGCACATGTGTTCGTTGATCGCCTGGATCGCGCTCTCCACGTCGAACACATGTTTCATCGTGCTCTGCACGCAACTATGCATGCGGGCCATGATCAACGCGCCGGGAACGCCCTTCCCCGCGACATCGCCGAACGAGAAACAAATCCGTCCGCCCGGCAGCTGGAACACGTCGAAGTAATCGCCGCCCACGGCCTGAGCCGCATCGTAGGACGCGAAGAACTCATAGCCCTCGACCTGTGGAAACTTCGTCGGCAACAGTCCCTTTTGAATGTCCTTGGCGATGTTGAGTTCACCGTCTTGCTTCTGCTTCTTGATGAACGACTCGAGCAACATCGCGTTCTCGAACGCCCCGGCGGCTTGGCCGGCGACACTCATGATCAAATCGAGGTCGTCCTGGCTAAATTGCCGCAAGGGATTCTGCGAGTCGATACTCAGAATGCCCACCACTTCGTTATTCGACGTCAACATCGGAGCGCACAACAACGAGTGGATCTTCAAGTCGCTGATCGACTCACTGCCCGTGAACTTGGAGTCACTACCGGCGTCGGCCGAAAGCACACCCGACTTGTTCTCCAGCACATGATTGACAATGGTCCGGCTGAGCTTGATCGTCGAATCGGCGTTGGGATCTCGATGCTTCATCGCTTTCGGCACGAGCTGTCCTTGCTCGTCCCGCAGCAAGATACAACCTCGATCCGCTTGGGAGAAAACCTCGAAGAGCGATTCCAGAATGGCGGGAAGTATCTCGGCGATTTGATGGGCGCCCCGCAGGCGTTGACCGATCTCGATCATCGCCCGCAGCTTCTTTTCGCTGTTGGCCGAGAGCGCTCCGAACCGACCGCCGGTCGACACCCCGGTAATATCCGCCGGGTTATCGTGCATGATCGTGCCGAGATTCGTCGCCGATGCCTCCTCGCCACCCAGAGGCTGACGCCGGCCCGCGGCGAGCAAGTCATTGGGAGTCGAGCGACCACGGGCAGTCATGCCGGATTCATAACGCAGCAAGGTCTTGCCCAGGTGGAGCAAGTCGTTGTGCTTGAGCTGACCAGTTCCCGAAAACTCGAGCCCATTGATGAGGGTGCCGTTGGTGCTGCCGACGTCCTGGATAATGCACGAGCCATCGGAGCAAACGATGCGGGCGTGGTGACCCGAAACCGTCTCCCCCGCGACCACGATCGAGTTGTCGGGGCGCCTTCCCAGCGTGGATTCCCCTTCAGGAATCTCGATGGCACTAGCATTGGGTTGATCAATCAAGACCAGCCGCGGCATGGCGAACTCCTCGTGCGAGTCGACTCGGGAAGCACAACCCTATCGGTTTAACCTTTTCTCGCTGCTTTGGGGAGTCGTGGGAACGGCCGCCGGCGCGATTTCTCGTTCGGACCTACTCCGTTGGATTGGCGAACTCGGCCAACAAGGTTCCGTCGTCCTTCCAAACTCGAACTTGGCCATCCAATCCACCCGCCGCGAATTGCTTGCCATCCCATGAAACGGCGACGCAGTAAACGTAGTCGGCGAAACCACCGAGCTGTCGGACATTGCCTCCATCCGCCGAGTTCTTCACATGGACATTGCGATCGCCGCAAGAGGCGGCGACCTGTGTCGTGAGACCCACGAACTGAACGCCCGTGACTTCCTTGCCAAAGCCTTGAATCGTCCGGACCTGTTCTCCCGTCAACGCGTTCCAAACCTTGACGACGGAATCGGAGCCGGTGGTTACCAGCGTGCGACCATCGGAACTCCAATCGACACTTTGCACATGGTGCGTATGGCCTTCGAAGTTCTTCAGGTGTTCGCCCGTCTCGGCGACAAAGGTCCGCATGAAGCGATCGGTACCGGCCGAGGCGATCTTGTCGCCCTCTGGCGAGAATCGCACGCACAGCACGACATCGCTATGCGGCTCGTTGAATTCCTGAGCCACCTCTCCGGTTTCCACATTGATGATCGAGATGGTACCACTGCGACTCGGCACGCCTCCCGCGACGGCCAACTGGGCTCCATTGGGTGAGAAGTCCAACGATGTGACTCGATCCACGAAGGGGCTTTCACCACGGTAATCACCAATCGTTCGTTCCCAGGTCCATTCGGACGACGTGCCGACCGCTTGAAGCTCATTTCCCCGAGCCACCCAAACGCGACCTTGCGCGTCCGCGTGGGAGATCTCGGCCGAGGGCGCGGCGTCCGCCGGCCAAACATGCTCCGCGAAGAGCGGGCTCGCGGCAGCGGTGCTGATTCCCGTCCATAGCCCATCGGCGGTCAGGGCGACCAAGGTGCCCGCACCGGCCAGGCCACGCGCCGCGACAAAGGCGGAGCGCTGAGCGCCAAACTGTTCGTTGGCTTGATTCGCTTCCGCTTCGCGGGTCGCCTTCAATTGTTGCCGCTCGGCGACCTGGGCCTCGCGACCCGGAATGGCGTCGGTCGCCCGCTGCAGCGCCTCGGCGGCGCGGTCGGCGGTGCGCGTGGCGCCTTCGAGAGTCCGTTGAGCCGCGACGAGTTCGTCCATCGCCTTCTTGGCCGGGGCTTCCGCCGCGGTGAAAGCCTCCTGGGCCTTCTTCTGTTCCTCTTGAGCCGGAGGCAGGGTCGCCTCGGTCTCCGTCTTCTTCTTGGCCGCCGCCTCGAGCACGGCTTGAGCGGCCGTCAATTCCTGCTGGGCTGTCGCGAGTGCTTCGGCTTGAGCCGGATCCTGGGCCAAGGCTTGCACGCGTTCGTTGAGTTCGTTGACCTTGGCTTCAGCCGCCGCTCGCTCGGCTTCCGCGGCCGCGATCGCGGCTTCGATCTCCGTCACCTTGGCGTTCGCCGCGTCGAGCGCCGTTTGGGCCTGGTCGCGAGCCGCGCCGAGAGGGTCGTACGCGGCTTGCTTTGCCGCCACGTCTTCCGTCGCCTTGGTGACCGCTTCCTTGGCGGCATTGAGGTTGGTTTCCTCGGCGGTCTTCTGATCTTGAGCCGCTTTCAGGTCTTGGTTCGCGAGGTCAACCATCCGATTGGCCAGGGCGACCGCTTGCTGGGATTGGGCCGAGGCGAGTTGAAGATCCCAGTCACCGTCGTTGGTGCCGACTTGTTGGCCATCGTCGACGTTCCATGCCCGGGCCGTGCGTCCATCGCCCAACGTAACGATCCGCTTGGCCGCCACGTCCGCCGCGATGGCTCGGACCGCCGAGCCATGGTTGACCGAGCGCAGCTGCGAATTGTTCTCGAGGTTCCAGAGGATGGTTTGTCCACTCTGATCGCCACTGATCAACTCCGCCGGCGCGACCGAAATGGCAAGCGCGGTCACGCCTTGGCCGTGCCCTTCGAGCACCGCTCCAGGACCCCATGCCGTTCCCTCCGCGGCATCGGCGGCGGGAGGCGGGCCAAACAGTCGCAATCGGTGGTCGGCTCCCGCCACGACCCACACATCGCGAGTGGATACATAGGTCAGCAGCACCCCCGCGGGCTCGAGCGGCGCTTGCGCGGTGGCTTGCCACGCGCCATCGACCGATCGCCATTCGGTGAGACCTGCCGCCGAGATTCCAGCGATCCGTTGACCATCGTCGGAAACCGCGAGGCGAGTGACTTCGCCTTCGCCCAGATCGATGGTGGCCTTCACGGCTCCGTCGGACGTGGCGACGATCGACAATTGATTGGGTTCATGCAGGACCGCGATCGTGCCGCCATCGGCGCTGCTCGCGATTGTCTTGATCGCCGATGGGAGAGGGACCGTTTGTTGGACACCCGGCAATTGACGGCGCCAGATCTTTACCGATCGATAACCACCGACCGCGATACGGTCACCGGCGGGCGAGAACGCCAGCGACTGGACGATATCGACATCGGCGACACCGGGGCGTTCATAAAGTCCCTGTTCAAGTAGCGCGGGATCGGTGAGGCGACCGAGGCTTCGTCGCGTGGGCACGTCGTACAAGAACACTTGATTGGCTCGACCGGCGGCGACGGTTCGCGAGTCGGGCGAGAACGCGACGCTATAGACCGGATGGACGCCAGGCGGGAGCGGTTCGAACGCGACATTGATCGTGCCGAGGGAACCCTTGGTGGCTCCCTGATCGATCCACAACTTGAGCAAGCCGAGTTCCTGGCTGGTTAGATTGGCCGCGTTCGCCTTGTTTCCCGCGGGCGGCATCACCGGTTCGCTTTGGTGCGAGGCCAGCTGGAACAAGTAACTCTCCTCGGCGTTGCCCGGTACGATCGCCGGGCCTTCGTTGCCTCCCTGCAACATCGCATCGGGAGTCTCGAGGACGAGTTCACCTTCCGCCACACTCGAGCTATGACACGCCAGACAATTGCGCTGCAACAGCGGCAGGATCTCGGTGGCGAAGTCGACCGGCTCGGGATGCTCGACTTCCGCCACGGGAATCTGCGCGGAAGCGGAAGCGAGGCTGGTAACAGCGACCAAAGCCACGACCGTCCAGGCCCGGACGGTCGCCAGGAGGGAAACGAAGCGTTGCATATGGATGCGCCTTTGGGTCAGTTGGCGGGAACGATCGTGATGGGGATTTCCAAGGTCGCGGGGACGTCCAAGTTGTTGAACTTGGCCGCCGCCTGGACCGTGAGCACGACTTGACCGGCCGGAGTCTCGGCGGTCGTGGCGATCGTGATCGGGAGCTGATTCTGATCGGCCGGCAGTTCGCCTCCGGCAAGGGTCAACCCAGGAACCGTGGCGCTGGTCGCGCTCAAGGTCACCGGGCCTTCAAAGCCGAAGCGTCGCTCGACCGTGATCGCGATCTGGCCATTCTGGCCGACTGGAATTTCAATCGGCGAGCCTTGCAGGACGAGCGGCGTGGGTTCGACCACCACTTCGATGTGTGGCGAGATGACGGTGTAGGCGCGATCCGCCGGTTGATTGGCCTTGCGCACTTCCTCGAGCTGGGCGTCGACTTGAGTCTTGAGTTCATTCAACCGCGTGAGTTCGCCATCGGCCGTCGCCACGGCGGCCTGCGCGGCGACTTGTCGCGCTTCGACTTCCGCGACGCTCGCGTTGGCGGCCGCGAGTGCCTCTTGCGAAGTCCGCCGGAGGGCCGCGGCTTGCTGCGCTTGCTCGGCCGCCGTGGTGACGGCCGCGACCGCCGTTTGAAGAGCGGCTTGCAGATTGGCATCGTCCGGGGCCGCCGCCGCGGCGGTTCTCGCGGCGACTTCCGCATCGGCGGCGACCGTCAAGGCTCGCGCGGCGGTGATGAACGCTTGTTCGGCTTGAGTCGCGACTTGTTGAGCGACCTGTCGTGCGGCGGCTCGCGGCGCGAGCTCCTCTGGCAGGGTCGCCAACATCGCCATCGCCGCATCCTTGTTCGCTTGAGCGGCATTCAATTGCGTTTGAACCTCGGCTTGGCGCGCTTCCGCCGCCACGACCAGATGGGCGTTGCGAACGTACTTGAACGTCAAGTCGCCCTGCAGGACGAATTGATGGCGACCCACGGGGAGATTACCCGAGGCCATATCGAGCGCGATGACACCCTCGCCCTTGCCCGCCTCGATCGCGACGGGAGCAATTTTCAATTCGCCGTGTTGTCCCACGGGATTGAGCGTCAGGGCGCCGTCGTATTCGCGTCGCACGAGAGTGAGCGGCAAATTCAACTTGGCCCCACGTGAACCGACGAAGTGAACCGTCTCGGGACGCACCGCCACGGGCTCCGCGGCGACTCCCAGCACGCTGAGGGCGATGTCCTGGCTCAAACGGGCGCTGGCGATCCGCACGTTTCGATTGTCCGTGCCGAACGCCAAGGTCGTTGAAAGGGCGATGGTTTCACGAGTCTCCTCGCCAACTTGATAGGTGCCGACGATCTGAATCGGCCCTTGCCAAGGAGCCGCGTCATCGGCGGCGACCAACACCAATTGAGTCGTGTTGTAGGTCGGAGTCACGACGACGGGTTCGCAGGTGACTTGGGGAGGCAGGCCTCGCACGCTGAGTTCGACATCGCCGCTCGCGCCTTCCAATCGCTGGAGTCGCACTTGCAGCTTCTCGGTCCCGCCGCGACGAAGTTCAAACGTGCCGATAACGGCCTGATTGCCATTACCAGGGCGTCCCAACGGCGGCTCGACCAACAGGCGAACCTGGGGAGCAAGCGGACGAATGCGGAGAGCGTATCGCACGCCTTGCTGATCGCGGTTGCCGCCGAATTGATCATCCAGCGCGATGCGATAGGTGGCATCGGCTGGAACATCGAAGGTTAGCGTGGGATCGTCGCTCGAATAGTCAAAGTCCGAACCGATCATCGCCGGGCGATCTCCGGCGTCATCGACGACCGAGATTTGTTGCAGCTCGATCGAGCCATCTTCCTTGGGATTGACCTTGTGAATGGCGATGAGCGGGTCGGTCGGCATGCCGAGCCGTGCGCTAAAGACCTCGATTACCCAACGCTCGCCCGCCTTGGCGGTGAACTCGAACCAATCGCGATCACGGGCCTCGCCAAATCGACCGTCGATGATACAGGGCAAGGTGATTGGAGTCGCCGTGGCGATGCGTTCCCACTCGTCGTCGGTTTCGATCTCGCTCACGATCGGCAGGTCGGAAACGACGACGGCGGCCGAGGCGGTGACGCCATTATCGTCAACCACTTGAACCGGTACGGCTTGAAGGTCGTTCAGCGCCGAAAGCGGCAACAAGGCCTGGCCTCGCGCGGCGGTGATGGGATCGCCAACCGTGGCGGCGTCGACCGCCACCGACCGGACCTGGAGTCCTTGTTCGTTCGCTTGCGCGCCGGCTCCGAGCTGTCGACCCGTCACTCGTACTTCGGTCGTTTGTCCAGCTGGAATAATCGCGGGAGAAGCATCGACGAGCACGGGACCTCGATGGACTCGCAATCGGTAGAAGTAATCGGCTCCGCCCGCGAAGACGAGATCGTAGATCGCGACGATGTAGGTGCCCGCCTCGTTCGCCGTGAACTCGCCCGAGGTGGTGTAGCCGGGAATGCCGCGATAGCGAGCCAGTTCGTTGCCGTCGAGGTCCGCGACTTCGATGATCGGCTTGGCGCGTGAATCAAGACTCGGAGCCAAGCCTTCCAGCGTCACGGTTTCGCCAGCGGCGAGTTCAAGCCGGTAGTAGTCGCGCGCGTTCGCTTCGATTCGCCCGTCGACGACTTGGCCTACCGAAATGGATTGAGCCGATTCCAGCTGCCGGTTGTTGCCCGAATCGACGACGGTTTCGAGACGGTCGACCATGAACCGACGCGTGTTCGATTCGCCGAATCGTCCGCTCACTCGAACCTCGTACAAACCGGCGGGAACATCTTCGGCGATCGACACGACGAAGGTGCCGTAAACCGGTTGCGCTGGAGCCGAATCGGTCGCTTCGGTTTGCTTGACCGCGGCGGTGATACCGGGATGCGAGAAGGCGAGCGCGTTGGCCTCGTCAAGATCCGCTCCACCGACCGTGAGTTCAAACGTGGTTCCAGGTGCGCCGCCACAGGGCTGGAGCCAGTCCAAGCGGCTTTCAGGCAACTGAGCGAAGAGCCGTGCCGGGCTCGCTGCCAGGCTGATCGGCAGCACCGCCAACATCAGCAATGCGGCGATCGGTCGGGAAGTGCCGAACGAGAAACAACCGGAGAACGATGTCCATAATCGGGACGGTCCGGTCAATGGTCGCGTCATCTCTTTGCCTCGTCGCACTGGGTCGGTGGAACGATGGGGAATGTACCGGGCCGCTTCACTCGACTTGGCGTGGCTGCCCATCGAGCGAGCAGTCCGCGTGCGCCGAGCGGGAACCACTTGGCGGTCACGCCAAGTTCGGGTCACGGCTGGTGGGAGCGGCGAGCATGATTCGGCGGAATCGGCATCGCCGCACGGGTAGGAAAGGTCCGGGGTGGGAGCCTGATGATCAGGGCGAGCCGCCTCGAGGTGGCCTACCCATCCATCATGCTTGCTCACGAGGAGCTAGAAAACGCATGGGAGCCCGGCCGAGGCCTGAATTCAGACTTTTGCCAGAGTCGACCACGTTCGCGCTCCGCGCCAAGTCGGGAGGGGCTTGAATCCCCTCCCGTTTGACTTGGTGCTGGAGCGTCCAATCAGCATTAGTGGTTGAACAGGAATTCCTTCGTGTTCAACAAGGCCCAGCAGATGTCCTCGAAGGCTCGCTTGGGATCATCCGGGAATCGTTCCAGGTGAGCGACGGCGACCGCCAACTCCTCCGGATCCGGATACCGCGAGAAAGCCACGAGATACAACTGACGAATCTTCTCGGCGTGATCCACGTCGGTCGCTCCGGCCAATCGAGCCGCACGGCCATCGCCGGCGGTCAACTTGCCTTGGATCTCACCCGAATTCAACAGATGGAGACTCTGGGCCAAGTTCGCGTCGCCGGTCCGTTCGCACTCGCAAGCGCTGCTCGATTCCGGTCGACCGAATACGGTCAGGAAGTAGCTATTGAAGCCGTTGTCCGGCAAGCCGACGGCGCGGACATCCGCGGGGACTCCGTTGAAGGTCGAATTGGTACCGGTGAGTTGGTCGACGGCATCCAGCAACACTTCCGCGTTGAGACGCTTGGGGAAATACCGCGAGAAATTCTGTTTGTCGTCCGCGTTCCACTCGTTGGGAATCGCGCTCAATTGATACGTGTTCGACAAACAGATGGTGCGAACCAAATGCTTCATGTCGAAGCCCGAATCAATGAAGTCCTGCGCGAGCGCGTCGAGCAAGGCCGGGTTCACCGCCGGATTGGTGACTCGCATGTCGTCCTCGGGATCGACCAGACCGCGACCGAAGAAGTGCTTCCAGTACCGATTCACCAAGGCCTTGGCGAAGAACGGGTTGGAAGGATCGGCCATCCAATCGACCAGCGCGTGTCGAGCATCCATATCGGCCGGAAGGCCCGCGGGCTCGGCGCCCAAGCCAGTCGCCGGCACCATGTTCCCGGTTTTCGGGTTTTGGGCCTGAGCCACCACGCGTTGCACGAACACGCGGTCCTGACCCTCGTAGCCCTTCTTGCGTCCGACCTGGGAGAAGAAAGCGGCGAAGCCGTAGTAGTCCTCTTGGCTCCAGGTCTCGAACGGATGGTGGTGGCAACGCGCGCACTGGATCCGCAGGCCTAGGAACAACTGAGCGGTGTCCTCGGCTTGAGCCGAAAGATCGCGCACCTCGCGATACCAAGCGACCGGCGGGTTCACGCCGACTTCGCCCGACGAAGCCAAGATCTCTCGCACGAATTGATCGTACGGTTTGTTGTCTCGGAAACTCTGTCGGATCCAATCATGGAACGAATAGGTCGCGACCTTGTCTTCCTCGCCATCCCGCTTGTTCCGCAAGATCGCGGCCCACTTGTTGGCGAAGTACTCGGCGTAGTCCGAGCTATCCAACAGCTGATCGACCAATTGTTCCCGCTTGTTGGGATCTTGGTTCTCCAGGAACGCGATCGTCTCATCGACCGAAGGCAAACGCCCGGCGAGATCAATCGTGACTCGCCGTAGGAACGTGGCGTCATCACAAACGTCGCTCGGCGGCAAACCGAGATCGGTCAACTTCGCGAACACATGCTCATCGACGAGTGTGCGTTCCTCGGGCAAGCCGGCGACGCTCAAGCCGAGCGGCACGGTCGCTCGGAACACGTCGACATGGCCTTGATACCGGCACATCACCGCGACCGATCCCGTGAGCTTGGCCGTGTTTACCAAACCTTCGACGCTGACTTCCGCCATTTCCGTGTCGTTCGATTCGAAGCTCGTCATGCGCGTGACGTCCTCGACCGAGCCATCGGAATAGCGCGCGAGCACCACGAGCTGTTGGTCGGCTTCGCGACCCATGACTCGCTCGTGGGGAAACACTTCGATGCCGACAACGGTTGGATCCTCGGCCGACCCGTACGGCATGCCCTGGGCGATCCAGCGACGCAGCAAGCGGTAGGACGGTGAATCGGCCTCGATGCGGGCTCCACCACCGTGAGGCACCTCGCCCGTCGCCTTGGTCAATAGCAAGGAGCGATCGGGGGCCGCCGGGAAGAGACGCCGGCCGCGGCCTTCCTTCACGAGGTACTCGAAATCCTCGGTTGGCTCGAAGCCAAGCAAGGAGAGGCGAAAGCCATTCTGCCCGCCCGACTTGCCATGGCAACCACCGCCATTGCAGCCAAACTTCGTGAAGATTGGCGTGATTTGATTGGGGAAATTGATTGGCGGATCGACCAGGATCCCGGTCACCACCACGGTCGTGGAAGCTTGTTGTCCGAGGACATCGACGGTGATAGCCACCGTGCCTTCGCTGACCGGGCGAACGAAACCGTGCTCGTCAATTTCGACGACGCCAACCGGTTCGGTCGAGTAGGCCGCCTGGCGACTCAAGTCACGGACTTGTCCCGAGTCGTAATTGCCGGTGACGACCAATTGGCCACCCGCGTCGACTCCAGCCAAGTGCAGCACTCCCGACGAATCACCGGCCGAATGAATGTCGATGCCGGTCAGATTGCCAGGATCACCGAGCCCAGGAGGCTCACCGGGTTGGGCCCATGCGGCCGACGTACAACCGCACCAAAGCGTAAACGCAATCAACAGCAGCTCGATCGAGCGCGTCCTCATGAGCTTGTCCCTCACTCAAATTCAACCTGGCAGGAAGGGATGCAGGAACAACGGTGGGAGGCTCGAGTCCACTGTTTACCGAGCCAACTTCAACCCGCCGCAAGGCGAGGTCGCGAGTGCGGCGCATGAACGTTGGATGGTCAGTGAATCACGAACCTGTCGGAGCTAAAGCAACGATTACTCGAGGGATCGACTACCATTCGACTCGAGATGCTAATCGCGCGGCGGGAAGCTCCGTGTTGGTCCTGGGTTAGGTCGTTCCTCGACCTGCGGAAATTATCACCAGTGCGCCGACCGAATGCAAGCAAAGTCTCCCTAGACGCCCTCCATGGTGGGTGACCCGCTCCTGTCCTCGGCGACCGTTTGGCTGGGGCTCGGCTCAAATCGCCGCACCGACGCAAGATCGTGGTGGCTGTGGAATCCTTGTTTCCAAAGAACCTAACGGTTCCGCGGGCTGGCGGTCAGAGGAGTTCACGATTCGTGCTGTGACTCCGGCGAATGCCCTTAGCTGTCGCGCTCTCAGGGATGGGTTGGTCGGAAGTGATGGGGGCGTACCGGGGTGTTGGCTCGTATGGGAAATCGAAGAATCCCTCGCTCACCAGGCTGTTGATTTAAGCCCAACGGATGCGACTCGCGCCCAAGCA
>JAGQPS010000115.1 GCA_020426595.1 Planctomycetales bacterium | reverse complement strand
TTTGCACCTAACTCGCCTTTTGTTTGGGCGCGAGTCGCATCCCTTGGGCTTAAATCAACAGCCTGTTTTGCCAACCGGATTCGCCACGCGACTAGCTATTCGCTTCCTTCCGCTTCAATCACCGCGGCCGAGAAGGACTGATAGGCGTCACCCATGGAACGAGCCATCGAATCGGGCCAAAGATGGAACGCGCCCGAACGAAGCGCCGTCACCACTCCCTCGCCGACTTGAGAAGCCGGCTCCGCGATTTCCGTGAGTCCCGCATCGTTGGCCATGTCGGTGGCGATGGGTCCGGGATGCACACTCAGCACATGAGTCCCTTGGGCCGCGAAGGAAGCGCGGAGCGATTGGGTCAATGAGTAGGCGGCCGCCTTGGAAGCGCAGTAGGTCGCGAAATCGGGAAACGCCTTGAGCGAAGCCACGCTATTCAATTGAGCGAAGGCTCCTCCACCGTTCGCCTTAAGAACCGGCGCGAACGCTTGAGCCACATGCAGCAAGCCGTAGACGTTGATCTGGAACTCATACTCGAGAGCCTCGAATGCCGCGGTCTCGAGGGCGTTGGCGACTTTGAGAACTCCCGCGTTGTTGATCACGATCTCCACATCGCTCGCCGTCGCGGCGGCTCGCGTGATCGACGCGGGGTCGGCCAGATCGCATTGCACCGGCACGACTTTCTCGCCGTATTTCTCCACGAGCGGAGTCGCCGTGCCGAGGCTTCGTACCGCGGCATAGACCTTGGCCGCGCCATGCGACAAGAGAGCCTCGACAATCGCCTTGCCGATTCCGCGATTCGCACCAGTCACCAACGCGATTTTTCCCTGGACCTCGATACCCATTTTCATACCTCGTCGCCAATATCGGAGTGTCGATCGATTCCCACGATCGACCGGTTCGCCATCTTCAAAGGGCTCGGACGATTTGACAACCAGAGGTCCCCCGGCAAGGGCTCGCGATTCCGCCCGGATTCGAGAAAGTCACCGATGCCAATCCGCTCCCCACGGGATTCAAGGGATCTGGCCAAAAGACCAAGGAAACCACGGGAACCCAAACTTCGCTCGTCTTCGCCTTCCCCTTTACCCGCCCTATTGGCCCAATTACTCTGGCGGTCTGGGCGGACCCTATTTTTCAAGGGTTTGCCGCACCAAAGGTCCGGGGATTCCCTCCGATCCCCAACCATGGGTTCGGCCGTGTTTGGACACCCGCGCCCCCTTCCGATTTCTCGTTCGGTTTCGTCCGCGACCTCCCGCCTTCCTGTCGGGTCGCGTCGACTGTCGCGCGACAGTCCGAGCCGAGCATGCGCAAGGAGTTCTCCTTTGACCACGAATAGCGGCGGTCGCCACGGACGTGCGATGCAACTGGCTTCGCCTCGTTGCTCGAATCCACGATCGAACGCGATATCGCTCCAAGACAAGCAAGACGCGACGTCGCCCTTTCTCTTTTCAGCGCGACGCCGGCTCTCTTCAGCGCGACACCCGTTCGGTTGTCCTCATCGGTCTCCGATGGCGCGGTTCACAACGCGACATGGTCGTTGGATCATTGGCCTGGTCGCGCTGCTCATTGGCGCCGCGGTGCCAGGTACGGCGGCAAACGCCCAAGACCTCGCGCGACTCGCCAACCCCGAGGTCGCGACTCGCGTGGGACTCGATGACACGCAGCGAGCCGCCTTGCAGCAGCTGATTCAATCCCGAGTCGAGGAGATCGCCGCCGCGCCGGAGGAACGCAACGCGATTACCCAGCGGTTCCAGGAAGCGGCCCGCGCGCTGCTAACCGATGAGCAGTGGGAGCGATTCAACGGCGGACCGGTCACATCGCCGCTCAAGTTCAACTTCCGTGAGCAAAACTGGCCGTCGGTGTTGGAGTGGTTCGCCGAGCAGAGCGACTCGAGCCTCATCATGGACGCGGTACCCGACGGAGACTTCACCTACGTCGACGATCGTGGCTACTCGCCGGCGGAGGCGATCGATTTGATCAACAGTGTGCTGCTCACCAAGGGCTTCACACTCATCCGCCGCGAAAAGATGATGACGCTCGTGCGACTCGGCGACACCATTCCGCTCGAGCTTATCCCTCGTGTTCGTCTCGAGGATCTGCCATCGCGCGGGCGCTTTGAAATGGTCGCGGTCGAGTTCTCGATTGGCGACCGCTCCATGGACGCCGTGCTCAATGAAGTCACGCCGTATCTGGGTTCATTCGGCCGAGCCGTCCCGTTGGCACAACGTCAGCGTCTACTAGTGGTCGAGTCGGCCGGAAAGATGGAAACGATCAACGTCCTCATCGCGTCGGTCCCTGGACCGCCACCGCAACGACCACCGGCGCCCAAGCCACCGGATCCGACCTTTGCGACCTACTCTCTCGGACCGCTCGACCCTCAAGCCACCTTGGAAACGTTGAAGGGATTGATCTCGAGCGAACGACTCACGGTCGACGAAAAGACTCGAGTCTTAAGTGCCTTTGTCGTTCCCGATCAACACACTGCGATTCAACGATACCTCGAGGAGTTGATCGCCAAGCAATCCGAGCGAGGCACGCCTCAACTGGCCGTCTACAAGACGACGTTGGCCACCGCGACGGCGATTCGCGACCAAATTGAATCGACGATTCCCGGCGCGACGGCCCGAGTCGATGAATCCACCGGCCAACTCTTGGTGTCGGGGGACGCGGTCGCTCTGCAAGCGGTCGCCGCATTACTCGAACCGCTCGATCTCGAATCGGTTGGCGGCGAAGCGATTGACGATGAACGAGAATTGAAGATCCACGTGGTCGAGCCGACTCAAGTCACCTCGCTGACAACGCTCCTCACGGAACTACTCCCCAACGCGACGATCATCCCCGATGCGACGAGCGGGCAACTCGCCGTGCGAGCGACGGCCGCGGATCAGGAACGAATCCGTGGCTTGGTCGAGTCGCTACAGGCTCTACGCGTCGAACGCGAGCCGACCCTGCGACGCGTACCGACACCGCCCGGACTCGACGCCACGCGGCTGACTCAAATCGCGGCTCTCGTCCCCACGGTCACGGCGGAACTCGATACGACCTCGCGGTCGATCATCTTGACCGGACCACCAGCCGATCAAGCCCGACTCGAGAAGCTCCTCGAGCAATGGCGGGCCGACGCTCCCGCGCCTGAAGAGCGAGAATTGCATACGTATCCGGCGACCGAGGAACTGCGAGCCCGCTTCCTGGCGGTTCAACAGGCCCTGCCGGAAGAATTCACCGGCTTGCAAGTCCTGACCGACTCTCTCCCGAATCAACTGTCGATCGTGGCCACACCCTCGGTCCATGCCAAAGTGGCTCAGTGGCTTGAACGACTGCAGGCCGACATCGGTCCGCGAACCGAGCGAGTCATGCGGGCTTACGAATTGACCGAGGCTCAACGAACACTCGCCGATGCTTGGATCGCCGAGCAATTCAAGAGCGCGACGATCCAGCCGTGGGACGATCCGCGCACGCTTCTGCTCAGCGCGACCGCCGAGGAGCACGACGAGTTCGGTCAATGGCTTCAAACCTTGACGGAACAACTACCGGCCGACCAGCCGGAAGTGCTCGTTGCCTACAGCGTCGAACATGCGGATCCGGCCACGTTGGCTCCCTTATTGCAGCGACTCGTTGGAGCCGAGGATTTCGTCGTCGACACCGCGGGACGACAGATCGTCGCCGTGGCGACACTCGAACAACATGCGAAGATCAAAGCGGCTCTCGTGCAGATCGACCGGCCCGAAGCGGCGAACGCCGAGCAAGTTCTCGAGTCGTATGACCTGGGAGGACTCAACGGCACCACGGTCGTCACCATGGTCACGCCGATGTGGCCCAACATGCGGCTCAGCGTGGATGCCACGAGCGGAAGACTGATCGCTTGGGGCACGCCACTGGAGCAACAAGAACTCAGCGCGACGCTCGAGAAACTCGCCGATCAAGGCGGTGACCAGGGACGATCGATACAGGTTCTGAACTTGGAAGCGGGCGAATTGACGACGCTCCCCACGATCCTCAAGCAGCTCGCGCCGGGAGCCTTGCTGAGCCTCGATCCGACCTCGCGAACGCTCAGCGTTTGGGGGACCGCCGAGGAGCAACAACGCATTTCCGAAGCGGTCACTCAACTCGGCGCGATGGCCCGTGAGCGGCAAGAGCTGTCGCTGTATCCGGTCGCGCGCGATCGAGGAACTCCGCTGGTCACGACTCTCGCGACCCTGTTCCCGACGGCTCGAATCTCACTCGATGCCCAGAGCCGGCAGTTGGTCGTCCTAGCCACGCCGGTGGAACAGACACGCATCGCCGAATTCTTGACCGAGATCAAGGCGAGCGATCCAACGGGAGACGAGTCGGTTCTCAAGGTTTATCGACTCGATACGATGACCGGCGTCGCGTTCACTACCCTGGTCGCTCAACTCGTGCCGACGGCGACGGTGATTCTCTCGGCCCCGACCGGTCCCGCGGCCGTATGGGCCAACGAAGTGGACCACGCTCGCATCGCCGAGGCCCTGCGAGGAATCGAAGGCGAGCTGGAGGCTGGCGACGACCAGACTCTGCTCCGTCCCTATCGGTTGCCCGACGAACATGCCGCGACGTTTCCCACGTTGCTCGCGCGAGTCCGGCCGACCGCCACGCTGATCTCCGGCAGTGGCACGAACCAAGTCGTGATCGCGGATTCCGCGGCGGGTCACGATCAACTGACGAAGTGGGTCGAGAGTCTCGATCAGTTGGCCGCCGAAACCGCCGCGCCCGAACTTCAATCGCATCGGGTCCGCCCCGATCTCAAGGATACGGTCGTGGCCAGCCTGACAGTGACTCACCCGACGGTGCGCTGGGTGACCAACGGCAAGGACGACACGATTCTGGCCTGGGGCTCGACCGCTCAACATGAAGCGATCGCGCGGGCCATCACTCAGCTCGAGCAAGAAATCGCCGAGCCGGTGGCACGCACGCTCCAGCAATACGACGTGACCCAGGTATCGCGTGAACGTTTGGTCGAGGTGGTCGCGGCGACGTTGCCGACCGTGGAAGTCGTGGCCTCCCAATCGCCGGAGCGAGTCGTGTTTTGGGCGACTCCCGATCAACACGAGAACATCGCGAAGCTGCTCGAACAACTCGCGACGCTCGGTATCGTCGAACCACAAACGGAATCGCGCGTCGTCGCCTGGAAAACGACAACTCTCTCGAGTCTCGCGGTCGTGACGGCGCTCGCCGATCTGATTCCCGATTCGGTCGAGATTCGTCCCATCGCCTCGGCTCCCGCCGTCATCATCGTCGGCGCCGACAAGGCCGCGATCGATGCGGCCGCGGAGAAAGTGGAGCAAGTCGCGGAGCAACTCACGGCCTCCGAAACGCTCGAGACTCGTGCCTTTCGACTCGAGTTCGCGGACCCAACGGCCACGGTGCAGGTGCTTCGCGCGATGCTACCGCGCGCTACCTTCACCGCAGATCCCACCACGCGGCAACTCGCCGCGACCGGTGAGCCGGCTGACTTGGAACGCGTCGCGGCCTTTCTGACCCAGTTCGACATCGAATCCGACGCGGGGCGACGAGTCACGCGTCTCTATCAACTCAAACAAGGCAGCACCCGCGGACTGGGCTTTAGCCTCTCCGAGATGCTCCCTGATGCGATCGTGTACGGTGATCGAGAAACCAACTTGATCGTCGCGACGGCGACCGAGGAAGAACACGAGAAGATCGCGGCCGTGGTGGAGCAATTCGAACGACTCAACGCCAGCGCTGATCGACAAACTCGCGTCTTCACTCTGGAACGAGCCGACGCGGGAGACATCGAGGACGCGATCGAGGCCATCACGGACGACGCCTCCATCAGCGCGGATGGCCCCACGAACACCTTGATCGTGACGGCGACCGCGGAAGAGCTCGAGCAGATCGCCGAGATCGTGACTCAGATCGAACAAGGCCGAGCCGAATCGTTGCTCACCAAGGCCTACACCCTGGAGAAAGCCGAGCCTTCGTCGCTTCGCGTCGCCCTCACACCGCTGCTCAACGGAGCCACGGTGACCGCCGACGATGATTCTGGAGTCCTCTTGGTCACGGCCACCGAAGCCGACCATCAACAAGTGGCTCGCATCCTCGAGGACATCGAACAAGCTCCCGTTCGCGGGCCAAGGTTCGTGGCTTATCCACTCGAACATGCCGAAGCGGCCGCCGTCGCGGAAGCGCTCGAGAATGCGATGCCGCGAAGCCGCTCACTTGGCATCAGTTATGACGAGGCCTCGTCCACGCTGCTCGTGGTGGCCGACTCCGATGAACACGACACGATCGCTCGCATGCTCGAGAATATCGACCGTCCACGCATCGAAGCTCGTGACCGACAGTTGCGGGTCTTCGCGCTCAACGGCGTGGACGGTGACTCGGTCAGCGCGGCGGTCGAGGCGCTGTTCGTCGACACTCGTCCGGAAGTGGATGTGCAATACGACGACGTGAATTCGCAGTTGGTCGTCGTCGGCAATCGCGAGCAATTGTCGCTCGTCGAACAAACAATCGCCCAGTTCGATCCCCCGGATCGCGAGTTCGAGATTTTTGATTTGCGCCGCAACGAACCGTCCAGCGTGTCGATGGCGATTCGGCAGTTGTTCGAGGATCTCCCTTTCAACGACCAGCCGTCGGTCACGACGGATTCAGCCACTGGCCAGTTGCTCGTCCGGGCCACCCAGGAGCAAATGATCGAGATTCGTTCCTTGCTCGAGCGCATGGGTGAGCAAGTCCTCGCGCAAGGCACGGATGGTCCCGGGGCGAGCTCGCGTCGAATTCGTTCGATTCCCTCGAGTGCTCGACTGCGCGAGGCGCTCGACCGAGTCCAAGAGGTATGGCCGGCGATTCGGCCCAATCCGATCCAAGTCCTCGGCCCCGCCGCGCGGGACGACGACGCATCCCTACCTGCGACAGGATCGGAGGGGAGCGACGACTCGCGCAAGAACTCGCCCCTCGAGTCGCCCGTGAAGCAGATCCCGATCGGATCGGACGCCGGAGACGAGCCGCGGGGACGATCGGCGGATTCCGACTCGCAAGAGCCCGCCGCGCCGATCGTGTTGATTCCCGGTGCCGAACAGTGGACTCTCGCCAGTGACGACACCGAAGCGCTCGATCAGTTTGAAATGCTGTTGCAGGCCGCTTTGTCGCGCAGCAGCGCGATCGCCACGGCCGGCAATTTCTCGGTGCACTTGCTCAGGAACGCCGGTGCCGATGACGTGGCGGAAACGCTCAACGACATTTATCGCCGAGTCAATCAAGGTTCCCGCACCACGAGCACGTTGGGCCGCGTGGCGATCGTGCCCGACGTCCGCATCAACGCCCTGGTCGTCCACAGCAGCCGAACCGATCGGGCGGTCGTGGAAGAATTGATCGCGGTGTTGGACTCGGACGAACTGATGGAGAATCTCAAAGCACCGGTTCCGCAATTGCTTCCGCTTCTGCATGCCGACGCCGAGCGGGTCAACACGATTCTGCAAACGGTCTACAAGTCGCAGCTCTCAAGTGGCGGGGGACGCCGAGCGATTCCCATCCCCGAAGGCGTTCCGCCCGAGGTCGCGAGTGTCCTTCAACAGGTCAACGCGGCCGCGAGCGCTCCCTTGCTCACGATTGAAGCCGACGAGGCCACGAACTCACTGATTATCCGCGGACCCGATGAACTGGTCGACGAAGTGGAAGAGTTCGTCGCTCGTTTGGATGACCGACAGTTGCAGGGACGAGGTGATCGCGTGGAGGTCATCCATCTGCAAGGAACGAACGGCGAGCGCATGGAGGATGCGATTCGCGGTCTGATGCGGGGTAGCTCGCGCCGCCGCTAGGAACTCCGCCCCATGAGACCTTGACGATCCATCGCGACGAGACCGACCATGAGCCCGATCCGTTCTTCGAATCCAACCCGTTCCAACGCGGTTCGCCGCATGATCCGCCTGGCCTTGCCGTTCGCGCTAACCGTCTTGCTGGGAGTCATCCATGCGTCGGATGCCTCGGCGCAGCTATTTGGTACGCCAAGGCAAATTGGCAATCCGCTACAGCGTCAGGCAAGTCCAGGTTCCGCGACTCAATCACAAGAGCAGATCGGTTCGCTGCAAGGGAACGAACGGTTCATGCGAGACAATCGAACGGAACGCGACTTTGTCGGCTCGAGCCGCCTCGAGGGAGATGGCTTCGTCGGATCGGTGCAAGCGATCGGCACGGGTCGGGTCGCCACGGCGGCCGAAACGCTGCAACCGCCGCCAGACGCCGCGGCTCGTCTCAATCGCCCCTTGCCTCCGCTGGCCGTGGGCACGATGTATTACCCACGACTGATGCTCGATTTGGGCGTCGCTCCGCCTCCGGACCAGGAGGTAATCCGAGACACGACAGGCCGACTCGAGAAGCTGCTACCGACCGGTATCGAAGGAGTGCGACTGGATGTCGCCGATCGACGAGCAACGCTTTCGGGCACCGTCGCTGATGAAGCGATGAAGCGACGAATCGAGATTCTGATCTCGTTCGAACCGGGCATCGACTCGGTCGACAACCAGCTCCGCATCGAGTCACCCGCGCCGCTCGAATGAGGGCATGTGCCTTGCGACTCGGTCTCGGTTCGCGAACCTAGGATCGACCGAGATCAGCGAACGCGGGGCGTTTGTGGCAGATCGTCGACCCAGCCGCCGGGAAAGGGCTGATCGCGAATCGTGCGCGGCGCCGCGGCATCGGATCCGGGTGTGCGCGTGGGATAGGTGCGATACGGCGAACTTCCCATCGACCCCGCGCGGGCGCGAGGGGCGAACCGAGTCGCCTCGTCTTGCAAGGCCGCGCCGCTATCCGCGGCCGGACTGTCGAGACTTCCAGTCCGCTCGAGAGTGCGCGAAGGAGGTTGGAAGGCCGGAACCGATCCGTTCGAAGTAGGCGTAGGCGACATCATCGGAGCCACGCCTCGTTCCTCGGAGTTTTGCAGGTGCCGCGAGAAGCTGGGAGGCAAATCGATTGTCTCCACCCCGCGACCGCCGATTGGAACACGGGGTGTCGAGATCTCGTTCGAGGTTCGCATGCCCGGCCATGCTTCCGAGCCGGAATCGTCATATCCCACCTGGCGTACCTCGTCTTGCAGCGCTGCTTCCCGCCTCGCGATGACTTCCCGAGGCAGTCCCGGTAGTAGCTTGACCACGGGATCGGAAATCACGGTTCCTCCGTCGCGGCCCTCGAACTTGACGACCAAGCTGAGGCTACGCGAGGCTCCACCGACTTCGTCCCAGGGCACCCAAACGCTATAGCTCTCGCCCAGCGGAGCCCGGCTATGCAGGTCGGCGAATTGATCGGCCGTGTAGGCGTAGCGCTTCAACGGTTCGGGACGAGCCGGATCGTAGGTCTCCGCGTCAAACACATAGATCATCAACGCGCCGTCGACCGGCACCGGCTCGGTTGACTCATCCTCGTAGAAGAAGAGCCGCCCGCCAAAACCACGTACTCCCGGCTGGCCAGGCTGATGCAGCACGGTATCGCTCCACACCGCCAGAATCCGATCGGGCAGAACCGGTTCGGTTTCCTTCTCCCACGGCATCGACCAATCGGTCTTCAACGTGTGACAGCCGAAACTCGCCACGAGTAGGGAGCAGCTCAGAAGCCACGCGAGTGGTGTGATTCGAACCTGCATCTTGCTTCTCTTTGGACGCGGTACGTGGGTCGTTTGTATCGTTCGTTGGCCACTGCTCGACACCGCACAGCCTCGGTTCAAGAGGTCATGCTTCGCGAACTCATCGTGCCCTAGCGTGGCACGTAGGCCGGCTCGTATTGCACGGGGATACGATCGGCGGTTGGGTAATTGACCGCGGGCCCTGGCTCCCGATATTCGTTCCAGTTCGCCGGGGTGAATTGCGAGTCATGGATCAATCCCGCGGGACGATCTCGCGCGGGAGGCATGCCGGAGCTTGGCGGTGCTTGCACCGGCTGGGCCGGCGGACCGTAGTAACCCGGCTCCGCGACCGGCCACTGTTGATAATTCACTGGCCGAACGCCCGGCTCATTCACCGACCAAGGATTGCCAGGCTGAGTGGGATATTGGCTTTGCGGCGGGAGCATGGGAGGCAAATCCCGAAGTTGATTCGATGATCCCATCGGCTGTGGCAGGATAGTCGGCGAAGTTGGTAACGACTCGACGCCATTCCCCACGCGACGACGAGTCGACAACCCGCGTGGATCGACCGCCGGAAAAATCACGTCGGCCTCGGTGTCGGCATCCATGATCATCTCGTTGGGCAACACGTACTGAATGTCGCCGTGAATGTCGAAGACGTCGGCCGCGCACCAGCTCATTCGAGCAAACTCGGTCTGCTTCAAGAGTTCCTCGTCGCCCGCGTCGCGAATCACGCGAGGCGTGAGAATGATCAACAGCTCGGTCCGTTTCTGAATCACCGAATCGAAGCGGAACAGTCGATTCACCAACGGCAGGTCCCCGAGAATCGGAACCTTGCGATGAATGTCGGCCGTGCTCTTGGTGATCAAACCACCTAGGATGATCGTCTCGCCATCCGCCGCGCTGACCGTCGCTTGAGCCGTGGTCGTGTCGATGCGCGGCGCGCGAATGATCGTTCCGTCCACGCTCACGCTGACGGGAATACCCTCAAGCTCTGGACCGAGACTCGATTTCTCGGCATCGATCTCCATCACCACCGTGCCGTCGGGACCGATGCGTGGGGTGACCGCCAGAATCAATCCGACGTTCTCAAGCAACACGCTATTGGTCTGTCCGTTTTGATTGGTGGTCGAGTTCGCGATACGGGGAACTCGTTGACCGATCTGAATGAACGCCGGCTGATTGTCCAACGTGCGCACTTGAGGTCGACTGAGAACCTCCATCCGACGAGTCTCTTGCAGCGAACGCAACAAAACGCTGACGTTCTGACTGCTGGCCGACAAGACAAGACCGCCGAATCCAAGTTCATCATTGGCTCGGCCGACCGAGAAATTCGAGATGCCTTGACCACCAATCATGTTGGCCGCGGCCAACGCCGCTTGCGAACCGCTGTTGCCCAAGGGACTCGTGTTGTTGAAGTCGAATCCAGGAACGTTGGAAGCCGCCTGAATCGTCTGTTGGTTGGTCGTGGTCACTCCCGCGGGCGTCGAGATCTGCGAGGTCGCATCGGTGGTCACGAGATCACCCAGCAGGCTTCGGTCGAAAAGCACCGAGTCCTGGATACCAAGCTCCACGCCAAACTCATCGGCCTCGCCCAACGTGACTTCCGCGATGAGTACCTGGATCATGACCTGAGGGGGTTGTTCGTCGAGCCGCTCGATCAGCTGCTCGATCTCCTCGAAGTACCGAGGCGTCGCGCTAAGAATGAGTTTGTTCGCCACCGGCTCGGGCACGACGACGACTTCCTTCTCTAGTTGCTGGAACGGATTGGCTTGTCCCGGCGCCGCGCTCTCGACCTGGCGACGACTGCGGAGAAATTCGTTGATACTCAGCGCGACATCGACAGCCGGTGCATTCTTGAGCTGGTAGACCGCGGTGCGACGCTGCATCGCGTCACCCTCGTCCAACCTGAGGATCAGCGCCTCGACGATGCGCAAGTCGCCATCCGATCCCGTCGCGATCACACTGTTGCTCCGGGAGTCGACCGTGAAGCGGAGTGGCGAGAGGCCCGTCTCGCCCGGCTCGCTGGAAAGTCGCGGCCCAACTTGTGTACCGGTTTGACTGGGAATGAGCGCACGGAGAGTCTCGACCATCGCGCCGGCGTCTCCGTTGACCACCGGGAAGATCTTGATCTTGACGACCATGCCTGGAGCATCGAGTTGCCGGATGAGCGCCTCGATCAAGTCGAACGATGCGGCGGGTCCCGTCACGATCAACTGGTTGTTTCGCGCATCGCTCGTGATCTGCACGTCCTCCAGCACTCCTGAACGCAGCAATTCACGCTGAGCCCCATCGATCGTGAGCAACTCGAGCGCGGCGCCGCCATTGGCGGGAGAGGCGGCATCGAGCGCGTCTTGCAGCGTCGCGGCGACATCATCCGCCAAGCTGTTCTCGATCTGAAAAACACGAACTCGGCGCAGACGTTCACCTTGGGGAACATCCAGACGGGCGATGAGCGTGCGTACTTCATTGAGATCTCGACCCGCGGCATGAACCACGACTGAGTTGGTTCGCTGGTCGACCGTGATCTTGGGATTGGGACCGAGCCCACCGCGATCCGAGAAAAAGTCCTCGAGCGTTTGAGCCACTTCGTCGGCCGAAGCGTGCCGCAACGGAAACACCTCGAATTGCACGGTCGGATTGGTGGGCACATCGAGTCGATGCACGAGCTCTGTCAGAGTCGCGACCGCATCTCCCCAGCCAATCATGAGCAGAGCGTTAGGGGTCTCGAGTGGAATCAACGAGACCCGGCCGGCTCGGCCCGCCACCAGGTCCTCGCGGACTTCCTCGACGAGATCGGCCATCCTCTCGGAGTCGACATGGTCGAGCATGACAACTTCGACGGCCGCCTGGGTCTCGCGGCCAATTCGCTCCAACTCGCGAATGATCTCGGATAGTTGCCGGAGTTCCTCGTCGCGTCCTCGCAAGATGATGACATCGAGGTCGGGGAGCGTGTTGATCTCGACTCCACCAAATTGATCCAGCGGTCGATCGTCCTCTTGCGGTCCCGATTCTTGCACGGCGCCGGCTTCGGGATTGAGGACATCCTGAAGAAACGCCGCCGGACTCACTCGCCGCGCCGGAGCACGGCTCGAGCGATAATCGGTATCGGACAAGGCGTGGTCCAAACGCGTCGCGCTATGGGGTCGCTCGGGACGAAACGTCGATCCACTCGGTGGACTTCCACTGGGAACCAGCGAACGGATCTTGGCTTGGTTCTCGCGCTGCAGGACTAGCACGCGCGAAATCGTCTCGCCGTTCCCTGGCTGATACATCGCATTGACCAGAGCAAGGAACTGCTCAACCGCGCGACTCGGACCCGCCACCGCGACCGACTCCTCGGATTCTCGGCGCAGCGTGAGCGACTCACCGGACCGCAATGCGATTTGCCCAGAGTTTTGACGCGGAGAATCCCACACCAGCCGTCCGGCGAACAACTGAGCCAGATCACCGAGCGGCTCATGGCCGCCCACGATGGGCAGCGTCACCCAACGCCGCACGAACGTGGGTTGTTCGTCAACGTTGGAGGTATTGACGATTCGATTCGGGGGGAAACCGTTGTTCGCGGGATTCGACGAGTAGCGGCTCGGCGGCCAGTTCCCTTCGTCGGGTGAAAATCGGAGCCGCGCGTCTCGAATCTGCTCGGGTCGAGGTTCCTGCTCTTGCGTGAGGGTCGACTCTCGATCGCGATCTTGGTTGGCTTGTTCGATCTGCCGGTCCACCCACATACGCACGCGTTGGTGCGTTTCGGGCGCGGTCAACACGAGAAGAATTCCCTCGTCCGCCGAGACACTCGCGCGAATTCCATCGGGCCAGCGTCGTAGCTCCTCCGCCAATGGCTCGAGCAAATGTCGCGGCGCTCGGTACATGCGAATCTCGGGCGCCGCCGCGGGGGGACGTTCCAACGGAATGTCGATTCTTGAGATCCAGCCACGCACCTCGGCACGAGCTTCGTTGGAACCCCAAATCAGAACCTGGTTGCGCGATTCATCCGCGACCAGTCTCACGTTGGATTCGGCCGGAAGGAGATCGCCGAGCAATCGCTCAACATCCTTTGCCGAGCGATGTTCGAGCGAGACGGCGTCGAACTCGCGTCTCTCGCTGTTGGCTGGATCGATCTGAGCCAACGCGGAAGCTGGCAACCGCGCGCACCAACAACTCACGCAGCAAATGAGCAACGCAATCCGACGTGGAATCGAAGACATCCTGGCTTCCATTCGTCACGAGTAAAGGCGGGACGACCCGTGCTGGCCAGAGACCGACGAGTCAAGAAAACGCCCGACCTGACGACACTATCCCTAAGGGTCGCGGGCGGGATGCTAGGAAGACGGCCTGTCGCGGTCAAGGCGAATCCGTGAAACGGCGCAGTTCAGGCGGTTTCATGGGCGGCTATTTCCGCGTCCCAGGTCATTCGCGATCCCCCATACCGCCCGATCACGACGTTTTGGAGAGAGCTGGCTTTTGCGGGCACCACGGAGGAAGTCCGAGAGCACGGAGGAAGAGCAGAGGGGAGCGAAAGCTGACTTCGTCGCGCGATGGCACTCGGGCAATGACGCGGCAGCCAGAACAAAGCCGCAAGAGTGTCGGCTTTCGCTCCGCGAATGCGTGTCTTGCCGGAGTCAACCGATTGGCCCCTCATGACGTGGTGGGAGTGATGAGCGATTGGCCGAAGGTCAATCGACACCGTTGCCTGGGGAGGACCAAAACCGATTAAGGCCTGTGGGATGTTGCCCATGAGGTTGGTGGCGCTACGAGTGGTTGGGCTATTCGAGGGTTTGAGGAATCCCTCGCTCGCCGGGCTGTTGATTTAAGCACGACGAATGCGATTCGTGCCCAAGCGAAAGGCGATTTGGGTGCAAGAGAGTCGAACCACGGTTTGCTAAGCCCCCAACGG
>JAGQPS010000114.1 GCA_020426595.1 Planctomycetales bacterium | reverse complement strand
CCCGGTGAAGGTCAACCCGGTGAAGGTCAACCCGGTGAAGGTCAACCCGGTGAAGGTCAACCCGGTGAAGGTCAACCCGGTGAAGGTCAACCCGGTGAAGGTCAACCTGGTGAAGGTCAACCCGGTGAAGGTCAGCCCGGTGGTGGGCAGCCAGGCGAAGGACAACCTGGTGGTCAGCAAGGTGGTTCGCAATCGGGTGGGCAGACTCCGCAACCTCCCGAGCCAGGTCAACAGGATCTGCAACGTGCCAGCGAGTATCAACAGTCGGCCGAACGAAAGATGACGAGCGGCCAAGGTGAGTCGGCTCAGGACGACCAAGAGGCGGCGATTGATTCGATGGAAGCCGCGCTACGAGATCTCAAGGGAGAACGCGACCGCATTGCTTCGTTGCCTCCCGAGGCTTTTGAAGAGTTGGCCGACGACCAGTTTGATACACGCGATCGCACCGAGAAGCTGATCGAGGAAATGGAAAACGCGCCGCCTCCAGCGCCAACGCCAGGTTCGGACAGCCAAGGTGGTGGTCAAGAAGGAGGCCAGGAAGGTGGCCAGCAAGGTGGCGGTTCTCAATCGCCTCCCGGTTCCAACCGCGTTCAACAGGCTGGCCAACAAATGCAAAACGCGGGTAATCGTCTGCAAAACCAAGATGCGGATGGCGCGAACCGTCAGCAGCGCGAGGCCATGCGGAATCTCCAGGACGCGTTGGATGAAATCGAGGATCGCCTCGGTCAACTCCGCGAGGAAACCCAGGAGGAGAAGCTGGCCCGTTTGGAGGCTCGCTTCACGGAAATGTTGGCTCGGCAGCGCGAGGTAACTTCCTCGACGCTCGAGATCGACCTCAAGGTGCAAGCGACCGGTTCGCTCCGTCGTTCGGATCGCTTGGCGGTCGCCAAGGCTTCCGCCGAGGAACTGGCTCTGTCGGAGATGGCTCAAGAGGCCTACGACTTGCTGGTCGAGGATGGCACGAGCGTCGTGTTCCCGGAGATCGTGGCAGATCTCAAGGAGGACTTGATCCAGGCGGGTACGCTTCTTGAGGAACGTCGCACCGACGGATTGACCCAGCTCGTCCAAAACGACATTGAAACGACTTTGGAGGAGTTGATCGAAGCGCTGCAAAAGGCCCAGCAAGACCGCCAGCAGGGCGGTGGAGGCGGCGGTGGTGGCGGCGGTGGCGGTGAACAGCCACTGCTCCCCCCGAGTGCGGAACTCAAGGCGTTGCGGTCGGCTCAATTGCGAGTCAACCGCCGGACATCGCAGATCGATCAGTTGGCCCCGGCCGATGGCTCGAGCGATGTCCAACTTGACCGGGAGGTCGGATCGCTGGCCGAACGACAAATGAGAATCGTGGAAATCACCGATCAAATGATTCAGAAACTCCAGAGCCAACAGTAAGTCAAACAACAAAAGTCGACCCGACCGCACCGAGGCGGGTGGTTCGAGCGGTTCGCCGAACGACTCGTCGAGAAGGGGGTTCGCGGAGAAATTCCGCTTGCCTTCGCCCTTCCGAGGCGGGATGATCAAGTCTACGGGTTGGTAATTGCACGATCGCAAGGAGCGTGTTCATGCGTGGAATGAAGTGGATCCTGGGCCTCGGTTGCGTGGGCTCGATGCTGTTCAGTTCGCTGACGGCGCACGGCGAGGATGTCGTTGATCGTTTTCAACGCCACGTTCAACAACTCGAAGGCGTCTCGGACGATGCGCGTTCCGAGGCACTCCAGGTCGTTGATGGCTTGGCCGCGGATCCGTATTCGCGCGATCTGGCCATCGGTGATGGACTCTTGATGCTTTACCCCGAGTTCGCGGGCGTGATGGAGGCTTTGGGTGAGGAGCGGATTGATGACGCGGTGAGCCAGTTGTCGGCTCTCGGCGAACATTCCGATCCGTATCTCGCGGCTGCCTCGATGTTCCTGCAAGCCCGCGCCGAGATCATGCGAGAGCGGTACGCGGTCGCGATTCCGTTGCTTGAGAAGTTCACCGCCGAAAAGGCCGATTACTCGTCGCAGATTGGCGATGCCTTGTACTTCCTCGGCATGTGCCAATCGGCCATGTTGGAAAACGACAAGGCGATCACGAGCCTCGTGAATTTCCTCGAGCAGTATCCGAACGCTCCAGAGCGGATGCGAGTCGGAGCTTGGCGTCGTTTGCAGGAGCTACGGTCGATCGAGGAAGGTTCGATGACCGACGTGCTGCAACGGATGGAGTTCTCGCGTCGTCAGCTGCAAGGTCGCAACACGGGTGATCGCACTCAAGAAGAGCAGGATCGCATCGTTTCGATGTTGACCAAGCTGATCGAGGAAGCCGAGCAAAGTGAGTGCCAGGGCGGAGCCTGCAACAAGCCGGGCGAAAGCGAATCGGAAGCTCAGTCCCAAGCTCAATCCCAAGGCCAAGGTGGCCAGCAATCGGGCAACGGTAGCCGCAATCCTAACGGAGTGGCAAGTCGTTCGTTCGAGGATGGTCCGGCTTCGGAATGGAGCCGCCTGCGAGATCGTTCGCGGGACCCGGCGTTCAACGCCATCAAGGACCGATATCCTCCGCGCTACCAAGCGTTGCTCGATCAGTACTACCGAAACTTCCAACAAGGCGAAGAGCCGGGAACCGAGGAAGGAACGACCGAGCAACCGGGGACCGCGGGTTCACCCGAGTAACTGGCGATCGCCCTGATTCGGTGAATGCCGAAACCCAACATGGGAATCAAACGGGCCGACGATGATTTTCGTCGGCCCGTGTTGTTTCTTGAGCCCAGGCGTCGATCATCACCGGCCACGATTCGCGACGGCAGCACGTCGGCCCACGCGCGGCCTGGGGTGACGCGGGCCTTGATGGTTCGGCCACCACGCCAGATACCAGAGCGTCGCTCCTGTCGAAACCGTCCCCACTCAATTCGTCTCTTCTAAGGTCTCCCCATGCTTGGACTGCTCGTCCGTTTGTCGGAATACTCACCCGCCTTCCGACGATTCCTCTGGCGCCGCTGGTATCAATACCTCGCCGGCTACGATGTGAGCTATTGGCACTTCATGAACTACGGGTATGAACCACTGGAGCCATCGGGGGAGCGGCTCGAGTTACTACCGTCCGACGAACCCAATCGCTATTCCATTCAGCTCTATCATCAAGTCGCGAGCGCCGTGGAGTTGCGTGGATTGACGATCGCGGAGATCGGATCGGGGCGTGGGGGCGGCAGTTCGTTCGTGCATCGCTACCACAAGCCAGCGAGCACGACCGGATTGGACTTCTCGGCGAAGGCCGTGCGGTTCTGCCAACGGACTCATCAGTTACCGGGGCTTAGCTACGTCCAAGGAGACGCCGAGCGGCAGCCGTTTGAGTCGGCGTCGTTGGATGCGGTGCTCAACGTCGAGAGTTCCCATTGCTACGGCTCGATGCCTCGGTTCGTTGGTGAAGTGCATCGAGTCCTAAAACCGGGCGGACATTTTCTCTTCGCCGATTTTCGGGTTCCCGAAGTAGCCGCCGAGTTGCCTCGAGTCTTCGAGCAGGCCGGACTGGAGATTGTCGAACACCAGGAGATCACGGCGGAGGTGCTGCGGGCCTTATCGCTGGACAGCGAACGCAAGTTGAAGTTGCTTGAGCAGCATGTTTCAAGCCGTTGGTTGCCGACCTTCCGTCGCTTCGCCGCGATCGAGGGTTCCGACGTGTTCGAGCACTTCACGAACGGCACTTTTGTCTACCACCGCTACGCCTGCCGCAAACCGGTTTGAGTATTCGCGGGGCTCGGACCGTCGAGGCCCGGCGCTTTACGCATCCGTCGGCACATCGACACTCGGTGGATCGCTCAAGGCGACTCCCTTCATGACGGCGTAGTAGAAAGTCGGCAGCACGAAAAGGTTCAGGAGGGTCAAGGTAACCAACCCTCCGAGAATCACGAAGGCCATGGGGTATTCGACTTCATGGCCCGGAATATTCCCACCGACGACGATGGGGACGATCGCATGCTCAAGAGCCTTGCGACCGGGACGTCGTCTTCATGGGTACAATGCAAGACGGAATGAGCCTATCTCCAAGCGGCTCGCCCCATTTCACCCTAGCCAACGAAGGCCCGTCGGCCAAAGGTCAAGGAGCGGCCCCATCAGCGCGCTCTTGTTACTTGCTCGGAGTCATCTCATGCCGTCTCGCGTTCGAGCCCATGTCACCGTTTTCGTCTGCTTCCTAATCGCGGCTGGGGTTGGCGTCGCGTCGTCGCGTCCATTGTTCGCCCAACGTTTGCCTCGTGAGAACGTGGTCGACCACGTCGCCATTCCCGACGGTCTTGGGGTCAGCAATCTCTTTCAGTCGAACATGGTGATTCAGCGCGACAAACCAATTCGCATTTGGGGCTGGGCCAAGCCGGGCGAGCAAGTCACGGTGAGGCTCGGGGATCGAGAGGGTTCCTCCGTCGCGGACGGAGATCGCGTTTGGCGAGTCGAGCTCGATCCGCTCCCCGCCAATCGTGAGCCCCAAGTCATGACCGTCCAGGGCGTGGACGAATCGTTGCGGCTCGAGAACATCTTGGTTGGCGACGTTTGGGTGCTCGGCGGACAGAGCAACATGGAATTTGAACTGGCCAAGGTCGAGAATGGCCAATTGGAAATCGTCTCCGCCCACTATCCCGAAATCCGCATTCTCACCGTCCCTTACGGCGTTGGACCGCGACCTCAAACCGGCTTCGCTCGACTTGAGGAATGGAGCGATTGGTTCGGACGACATTTCCGCAAGGGCGATTGGAACGAATGCACTCCCGAGGTGGCGGCGGAACTTTCCGCCATCGGCTTTGCGTTCGCGCGACGAGTGCACATGGCGAGTCAGGTTCCGATCGGAGTCATTGACGCTTCACGTGGCGGCACGACGGTGGAAGCGTGGACTCCACAAGAAGTGTTACGGCGACTCGATGATGAAACGCTCCAGACCAAACTCAGTGACTGGGACGCGCGAGTCGAAGCCTGGGACGCCGAGGCCGATCTAGAGAATCGAATCGCGCGACATCGGCAACAGGTGGAACGACTCGTCGCCGAGGAGAAACCAATCCCCGAGAACCTCCAGCAGGAGCCTACGGACTTGCAGCCAGGTCCCATCGCGGATCCGAACTACCCAGGCAATAGCTTCGCCGGCATGATCGGCCCATTGCGCGGACTGAGCGTCAAGGGAGTCCTATTTCATCAAGGCTACAACAATGCCTTCGACGGCTCGCCCGGCGCGATGATGTACCGTGCGATCTTCCCCGAGATGATTCGTGCTTGGCGAACCGCGTTCGACGATGACGGGCTTCCGTTTGGGATCCTGTCGCTGTGTACGGCGGGGGAACCCCAAACGCTCCAGAACTACTGCGAGATGATGTACGACGCGGGAGTCGAGATCCGAGCGGCTCAATACGACACCTATCTCGAGCTCGTGCGCGCCGGAGATCAACATATCGGCTTCGCGAGCACCTACGACTTGCGCCGCAAGTGGTATCACCCTCAAGTCAAGATTCCGGCGGGTGAACGGATCGCTCGTTGGGCCTTGGCGACCGAATACGGGTTCGCGCGTCAGTTACCTTGGCAACCACCCATGCTTGTCTCGATGGAACAACGCGATGGCTCGTTGTTGTTGACACTCGATACCGAAGTGGGCGATCCCGAGGAGGGCGCCATTCTGGGGTTCGCGATCGCCGGCGAGGACCGTCGCTTTCATCCGGCCCAAGTCGCTTACCTCGAAGTCGGCCAAGACGACCGAGGCCGCCCGCGATTCGATCGCAAGAAACTGGTGCTCACCAGTCCGTTGGTCCAACAGCCGATTCACTTCCGGTATGCCTGGAGCCGCAACCCGTTGGCGAACCTTCAGGCAATCGGTAACAAGGACCTCCCCTTCGCGACTCAGCGCAGTGACGACTGGATGCTCACCGAAGTGCCGCTGGGCGTGCTTGATGGGCAAGAAGGCCTCGCGCCTCGAGCCCAGAATGGTTTGATCCAAAGGGTCTTGCGCGAACAGGATGCAGATCGCCAGCGACGGGAAGCCGAGTTGCTGCTCGGCAACGATTGAATCGAAGCAACATGAACCGCAGGCGAACTTATCGGCCCTGCGCGGAGGCCAGTGTTAAAACCACTCCTGCGACAGTCGTCGTGATCAGGCCCAGGAACGCAAAGCCGATAAATAGTCCGGACCAAAGGTTGGCCTTCGCTCTTTGAAACTGGTCGGCGAACGAACCGAGCGGTGGACGATAAACCATCAACGATGGATGTCGCCCCGCGAGCGAATACCACTGCCACAAGCGGAACGAATACCAGGGCATGACCACCAGCGTTCCGAGCATCGTCAAACACAAACACATCACCAGAACCACGACCAGTTGATTGGCGTCCTTAATGATCGCCTCGATCGTTTTTCGCGTGGCGTCATCAATGGAGTCTTCCGCCTCCACGACTTCTTTTGCTTCATAAGGCGTGAGTGAATCCATCGCGTGCTCCGAAAGTACCGGGTTCGCTCTGTCTCGCGGTGAGCCCCTGTGGGCCTCCCACAGCGGTAGAATGTCGGCGTTAATCAACCAAGAGACAAGAGTCCGCGAGGATGTTTTGGACTTGGCATGAGTCGCGGTACCCGTCGCAATCACGTCCCGGTCCACCAATGCGTCGTGCCGGTTGCTTAATCGCCGCGACCAAGGACTCGCCGTGTGATGTTTGAGTAAGCGATCAGGAGAAGCCGAATGCTAAACCGTCGTTACGTGAATCTCGCCGGTGCTCTCCAGAAGTTTGGCGCGGGCGCGTTGCTCTGCTCGTTGATTGTTTTTGCCGACACGTCGGCCAGCGCGGATGAACCCCAAGGTGATCCGCCGGTTCAGTTGGCGCCGAATCGATCGGACGAACCACTTGCCGACGAGTTCTCACTCCCATCCGCCGTGCGGTTCTTGGAACATTCCTCTCTCGCGTGGACTCGGGACCGGCAATGCTTCACCTGCCACACCAATTTTTTGTTTCTCATGGCGAGTCCAGAACACGAGCCGGACAATGCCGCTCACCTGGAAATTCGCCAAGCCCTTGAGTCCATGGTGACGGAGCGATGGCCTATTTCCGGGCCTCGCTGGGATGCGGAAGTCGTCATGGCGGCCGCTACCTTGGCCATCAATGATCGTCGCACGACCGGTCAACTCCACGAGACAACGCGCGTCGCTCTTGAACGGATGTGGAGTGTGCAACGCGCCGACGGAAGCATCGACTGGCTCAAATGTGGTTGGCCTCCGATGGAATCCGACGACGATTTCGGAGTGGCGATGATGGCCTTGGCCGTGGGTGCCGCTCCCGAGGAATACCAACGATCGGAAGCCACGATTGCGGGACTCCAGCGGATTCGCGACTACCTCGACACACATCCCGCCCCGACATTGCACCACGGTGCGATGCTGCTCTGGGCTGATAGTTACTTGGACGACGATCTGTTGACGCCCCAAGAACGTTCCCAAACCATCGCGGCGCTGATTGAGCTACAGAAAACGGATGGCGGATGGTCGGCCGCGACTCTCGGTGACTGGACCCGAGCCGACGGCGGAGAACAAGACACGACTCACAGTGACGCGTACGGTACCGCGTTCGTGACCTTTGTGCTGCAGCGGTGTGACTCCGAGGCACACGAAGAACCAATCGAGCGCGGTTTGGATTGGCTCCGTACGAATCAACGTGCCAGCGGCCGCTGGTTCGCTCGGTCACTCAACCGAGACAACGCTCACTATCTCTCTCATGCGGCGAGCGCATTCGCCGTACTCGCGCTCTCGGAGGAGTTGTCGCCGGAATAAAACGGCTCCTCCGCATCACGGCTGTCGCCGAGTGCGTTTCTCCGCGATTTCTTGGCGGGTCATGACTCATGAATCAGCCCTGCCTCCTCGATCAATCGACCTGTGCTCGCGACACATGGACGCGCCACTCATTTCGCCAGCGATGCGGTTTCCTTCGTGGTTAATGATACTCTCGCTAGTTAACTGTGAGCCCAGATTCTCGGCGAGCGATCTCTAAGCCATTCACCTGCCGGCCTCTGGGGACTTGGTACTTGAGTCGGCTATCGAACCGCCCGACGGTGTCGGCACGAGATTGGAGTTCCCGCAAGACTGGCAAAGCCTTGATTCGTCTTCGCTCGTGTGTTCAATTCGACTCTTGAATCAACACGAGCACGATCCCGTCTCGTGCGGGCAAAGGCCTGTCCCTTCCGTGGCGCGCTCGAACGGTGGACCAGCCGAACGAAGATGTATCCCGCTAGTCTCGGCACCCAACCCGAGCTGGCCACCTCGGCCAAGGCCGGCGCGACCGTGGAGGCGACCGATGAGTCAAGATCGCAACCTCTTGCTCGGTATTCTTGCCCTGCAGCTCGACTTTGTTAGCTCGAACCAGCTCATCGAGACGATGAACGCGTGGGCGGTGAACAAGCAATCGAGTCTCGGTCAGCTATTCGTGCAAAAACAGATCCTCTCACCGCAGCGTTTGGCGTTGCTCGACGCTCTGGTTCAGGAACACCTGTCCTCGCACAACCAGGATGTCGACCAGAGCCTCGCCTCGTTGACTCCCTTGTCTCCCGCGATTCGTCGCGACTTGGCCGCCATCGATGACGCCGATGTCCAGCAGAGTCTCGTCTCGCTACAGAGTTCGTCTCCCGAGACTCAGTCCACCGTCAATTACTCCCGACACGCGGACTCCGCCAAGTCGAGATTTCAGATCCTGCGACCGCATGCCGCGGGTGGCATGGGGTCCGTTTCGATCGCTCTCGATTCCGAACTCGGACGAGAAGTCGCGGTCAAGGAGATCAAGGAACAAGCGGCCGACCAGCCCGACATGCGCGATCGATTCATTCGCGAGGCCGAGATCACGGGGAATCTTGAACATCCGGGAGTGGTGCCCGTCTATGGTTTGGGGTTCTACAAGGATGGTCGACCGTATTACGCGATGAGGTTCGTGAAGGGAGACAGTCTCAAGCGAGCCGTCAAACTTTTTCACGAAACGCCCGACCGGAATCCGCAACAACGCGAACTCGATTTCCGCAGGCTCTTGCAGCGGTTCGTTGATGTCTGCCAAGTCATGCATTACGCGCATAGCCGAGGGATCCTTCATCGCGATCTCAAGCCTGGCAACATCATGATCGGCAAGTACGGCGAGACGCTGGTCGTCGACTGGGGACTCGCCGCGGTTTCGGGAGAAACGACCCCGGAGCCACGGTCGGTTCTCCCGACGCCGCGGAGCGAGCTGCATACCCTCGACGGTTCACTCATCGGCACGCCCGCCTACATGAGCCCGGAACAAGCGTCTGGTGACTTGGACGCCCTCGACGCGCGAAGTGATGTGTATGGACTCGGAGCGACTCTGTTCACCGTCTTGACTGGAAAACCGCCTCTCGAAGGAGATATCACGACGATCCTTCAAAAGGTCCGCGACGGCGAGTTAAGGACGCCCTCCAGCCTGAACAGCCAAGTGGCTCGCCCCCTACAGGCAATTTGCCTCAAGGCGATGTCGTTGCGCAAGGAAGATCGTTACGCCAACTGCCAGGAGCTGGCTGATGACCTCGAGGCATTCCTCGCCGACCTGCCGGTCCGGGCCTATCGGCGTGCCGGCTATCGTTTTCGTCTATGGGCTAAACGACATCGCTCGGCGGTGAGGATCGTGACGGCTGTCGGCGTGCTCGCGGTGGCCACCGTTGGATACCTCATCCAACGTCAATTGCACCTGGCCGAACAAATCGAGCAACGCCTCATGGTCGCGTCGCGCGCGGCGGCGATGAACGACTGGTCCACGGCCGACGGCGAACTCGCCGCGGGGGAAACGCTTGCGCAATCATCTTGGTCGACAGGCCATAACGAACAGATCTCCACATGGCGTGAACGGATCGCCGAGATCAAACAGTTCGAACAACAGATGACTTATTGTCGGCTGGGGAACTTCGCGCCCGGCACGGAACGTTCCGAAGGAACGGAGGACCGATTGGGAACCGCTCCACTCATCAGACTGCGAGATGCTTGCCGATCGGCGCTGCTCCTATTCAATGCTCTCGACGATCGAGATTGGCATGTACGACTTTCACGGGAAGGCCTGTTGCCGGAGCAGCGGATCGAAACGCTCAAGTCGGAGATGGGCGAGCTGTTTGTCTACTACGCATTGGCTCAAACCAGACAGCCACTCCTTGGCGACGACCCCAATGCGGTGTACGCGTCGGCGATCGAATCGCTTGACCGAGCGATCGACCTGGGCGCGGTGAACACCGGCGGCCACGCGATGAAGGCGATCTTCCTGCGAAGAATGGGTGCCGACGAGCAGGTTGATGGGGCCTGGGACGATGCCTTGGCGGGGGCTAACAGGTTGGCTCAAGGCGGCTATCTCGACCTCTACCTGATCGCCGCGCTCATGGACACAATGGGCCTCGCCGCGGAGCCGCCGACGGATTTTCTGGAACAGGCTCTGCGGAAGAGACCCGATCACATTCGCTCTCGCTTCCTTGCCTACGGACTGTACCACGACGCGGGCAAGCTCCCCGATGCGGAACGCCATTTGGATGCGTGCATCGCTCTCGTGCCAAACGAACCGACGCTGTTCTACATGCGCGGGATGCTTCGGTTCGACGAGGGTGCGACGGAACGAGCCTACCTCGACTTCTCTCAATCCATCGCGGTCGATCCAAACTTCGCGCAGGGTCATTTCTATTGCGGCCGAATGCGACTCACGGAGAACGACTGGGAAGCGGCTCGAGACCACATCGAGGAGGCGATCAAACTAGATCCCGATAATTCCCACTATCAACATTGGCAAGCCATCGCGGAGGCCAAGACAGGCAACGCGGCGCGTTCCATGCATTGGGTTGAGACTGGCCTAGCGCGGCCTCAGGGTATTGAGCCTGAGGGCTACTACTATCTAGCGCGTGCCGCGGCGCTCTCCTATGGTCTCTGGCAATCTCAAGGTAGAACGGACGAAGCGGCCCAATGTCTGCGAATCTGCCAATCGTCCTTCGAACAAGCAACCCGTCTTGGCTTTCACGACTTCCTGCGAGTCTCGCCGGGGAGCGACTTCGACCCGGTTCTGTCCGAGCCCTCGTTCTTGGCGATACTGAACCAGGCGATTCGTCAGGCCATCGATGAAGCGGATGAGGCTGGCGACGCCGACGACCTGGACGCCGACACCGATGAAACCGGCGCCGCTCGGATTGACTTAGCCGAGTGGCGATACGTCTTGGGAGTCAGCCTTGAGCAAGCCGCCGAGGACCAAGGAGAGCAAGCTCTGGAACACTATGATGCGTCGCTTGGTCTCGCGCGGTCGCTCATGACCGATCGAAGACAACTTGCGCGAACCATCCTGTTATGGAAACTCGTGACCGAACGCGCCGCCAGGCTTTCCGATCATTACCACCTCGATGCGAAGGCGAACAACTACTGGACTCTGCGTGCCTTGTTACCTGGCTTTTCGGCATCCGAGCTTCAAATCGAACGAGCCAATTCGGTCATCGACTCGGGCCGCCCGGAGTTCGGCATCTCGTTTCTCGAATCGATCAAGGAAACCGAGCCTCTGGCAGCTCCAACCGCGTACGCCATGGCACTTGTCTACGCGCGGGCCTTAGCCGGATGTGGCGAACTAGAGCCAGGCGACTCGACCGAAGCGATCAAACAGCGATGCGTTCAGGGCGCCATCGTCGCACTTAACAAAGCGAACGAGCAAGGCTTCTTCACAGAGCCGGAGAATCGTGAACGCCTCACGAACGACGAAACGCTTGACGCCTTGCGCGACACCGAGGAGTTCCGGACGTTTCTCGAGTCAGTAGAGCAGTAGAAAGGAGAGCAAGAGGTGTGAGGCTTGATGGCGCGCAGCTCATGTCTTGATCCACTTGGTGGTCTAGATAGCGCGGAAAACTAAAGGAAACCCTAAGCGTGAAGACCGGTTGATTTAGGTTCGACCTATTGAGGTACATGTCCCTGCAATCAACGTATCGGCTGAAAAAGAGTCGAACCACCGTTGGTTAAGCCCCCTTGGGGGCGCCGCACCACAGCCTAGGGTCAGGAGCCCAAGCGAAGCGCCGGGCGACGCAGCCCTAGGTCGATGGATTCCCACCCCCAATCCCATCCGTGAGACGTCCTCGATGGGCGTCTCACGACCGCACGATGCGGTCAATGCGATTGACTCAACAAACCGATTAGCGTGACATGAATCAACCATCCGAGCCTTTCAGCCACTCCCATGCCAGTGAACACCGCCAACCACTCGCATTTCGCCTTGCGCGGTCGTCAACCACGATAGCGACCATCACTTCCTCGACTTCCAGTGCCGGTGAATTACCCTTCGATGAGCCGGCCATACGGTTTTAGCAACTCGATGTGGTCGCAGGTCACCTTGAAACCCATCAGCAATGGGACCGCGACCAGCACTCCACCGACGCCCCACATCCAACCACCGATCGTGAGTGCCAACAGCACCGCGACGGGGCTGAGGCGAGCCGTCTGCCCCAACATCATTGGCGTCACGACGTTCCCCTCGAGTCCGTTGATGATGGCATAGAGTCCCGGCGCCAAAAGCGCGTAGCCCAGGTCAAACTCGAGCAGCGCCACCACGAATACGATCACCGCCCCCATCGCGGCTCCGATGAAGGGCACGAAGTTCAACAGGCAGGCGATGGCGCCCCAAAGCATCGGATTGGGTAAACCCAGGACCCACATACCCGCCCCGATCGCCAAGCCCACACCCACGTTGATCCAAGCGATGGTGAGCAGGTAATTCGAGATCGACGACTGAACGGAATTCACCAAAGCCACGACCGCTTTTTTCTTCGGCAGCGTCGGCATCATGGACACGATTCTCTCCAGCATTCGATCTCCATTGGCGAGCAACATGAACAGCAGCGCGGCGGTCAGGATGATCGAGGCCATCAGATCGCCCGAGGTGTTCAAGAGAAAGCTCGCCAGCCCTGGTTGATCGACTTGAACGCGCAAGGGCATGAAACCGTCGTCGCCTCCCGCCAGCCGCTCGACTTCCCGCGTTGCTTCATTGAACTGCGACACCGGCTCCTTCAAGGGCTGAAGTTTCTCAACGAGCTGCTCGCGAACCTCGGGCATGTTGTGGAACCAAGTGAGTGCGGGACTCCAAAGGAGGCCGATCGCGATCAGCAGGGCGCCGGCGACGAAAGTCATCAAGATCGCGGCCCCAAGCCATGCCGGAATCCTGTAGCGTTTCATGCGATCGATGATCGGCTTGAAGACCAGATTCAGAAGCACGGCGAGCGTGATCGGCAGCAGTACGGCGCGGGCGAAGTAAATCACGCTGAGGCATGCGAGTACGGCAAGCACGACGGACGCGACAGCGATCGCCTTCGTAGAGCCGTTCGAATCTCCGTGGCCAGCCGCATGTCTCCGCGTTTCGAATCCCAACGCCGATTCGCGTGCGGCTCGAGCACGAGGCGACAACTTTCCTTGCGTTCGATCAATCATCGTTTTCGCCTCCTTGGGTGGCTACGGTCGGTCATCCCAAGGGATAGCAATCAATATGCCGAACGTACTCGATCGCCTCATACGTCGTGTCTTGGCATGCGACTTCCTTCGAACCTTCTGAAATGCGAACGGGTGTTGGTAGTTCGACTTCCATGCTGCGCGATGGACGACCGCGCGGTTGGGCTCTGGCCGAACAGAAAGGTGTCTTGCGAGGCGAATTCGGCCGTCTTTCTTGGTTTCACGACAATCTTTCGGCTTTGGCCCGACGGTTGCGTTATTCCGATTCGTACCGGGCAGTTCGCCCCGTGATGACTCAAGTAAAGGAGTAGGAACATGTCGGCCATGCAACAACAGATCGAAGGAAACTGGCGCGAGTTCGTGGGCAAGGTCAAGCAACAGTGGGCGTCAATCACCGATGATGACTTCCTCAATGCCGAAGGCAGCCTTGACCAGTTGATTGGAGTGATTCAACGCAAGACTGGCGAGACTCGCGAGGCGATCGAGACCACGTTCACGCGGTGGGTCGACGACGCCGAGCGCGAGGGACACGATGCGACGGAAATGGCTCAGCAATACGCCGATCAGGCGATGGAGTTGGCTCAAAGGAAGCTCGCTCAAGCATCGAAAGTGATCAAACGCCATCCCGCTGAATCCGTCGCGATCTCGTTTGGGTCCGGCATTTTGGCCGGCCTAATGTTCGGCATGCTCACCCTGCGTCGATAGCGACCCATTGTCGCGGCCCGTTTGTCGCGGCGCTGCGTCCTAGGTCGCTGAGCAATCGTGAACGTTTGGGCAGCGAGACACCCCATGTCAAGTCAAGGACCACTGTCACCCGACGAACGCTTGAGTGTCGCGCGGCAACGATTCGGCGCCGAGATTCCGGAAACGCGGCGACGTGTGCGTCGCTGGCTCGACTGGCGTACCTATGTGCGGGCGGCCCCCGTGACCAGCTTCGCCGCGATGACCGCCCTTGGTTATCGCCTCGCGCCCAAACCGCGAGACAAGACAGGGGACACGTTTAAGGGCGATACGGACCCAACGGAAGCTTGTCCCCAAATTCGCGAACAGCAATCGAAGCGGTCAGGGGCAAGCCTCA
>JAGQPS010000113.1 GCA_020426595.1 Planctomycetales bacterium | reverse complement strand
ACTCGACTCGGCCGACTCGCTCCACTGGTGAGCCATCGCTTGAGCCGATTCGATCGCCACTCGTGAGTTACTGAGCGCGAGCGCCTGTTGAGGCACGATACTCGTTTCGCGTCGATAACACTCCTGCACCGCCGCGTCGTCGAAAGTGGATAGGAACCGATGGTGCTCGTTGTGCGAATGGACGAAGTACAAACTACGACGACGAGATTGATCGGCCTCGGACAACGGTACCGAGGGACCGCCGCGCGTTTCATCAAGCTGTCCCGCGAGGGCGAGCAACGAATCCCGCACGGCCTGCGCTTCCATGCGAATTGGGTTCATCCGCCACAGCCAACGATTCTCCGGGTCGAGCGCGGCACTCCGCTCGTTGCCACGGATCGAGGAGCCGCGCCGATACGCGTCACTGGTCACCATCAATCGATGCAGATGCTTCATGCTCCAGCCGTTGTCCATGAACTCGACGGCCAGCCAATCCAGCAATTCGGGATGGGTTGGGGCGAGTCCCTTACGGCCAAAATCAAAGATCGTGGGGACGATCGGAGCTCCAAAATGTCGCGCCCAAATATGGTTGACCGCGACGCGAGCCGTGAGGGGATTGCGGCGATCGGTGAGCCAGTACGCCAACGCTCGACGGCGCCCCGTGCTCGTCGTGGGAAACGGCGCCGCCACCGACTCGGCCGTCTCGACGGGCGACTCGATCGTCTTGAACGAGCCTCGTAGCGAGACGTAGTTCGTACCGGGATCGGCGATTCGCTGCTCGGCATCGGCTGCCACCTGTTCGGCCGTGGCGATCTTTTGATCGATCGTCCCCAGCATCTCGGGCGCCGCCGCTGGCTGTGTCGCGAGCAACTCGGCGCGTTCTCGCTTGGCCTGCCAGGCGCGAATCACCGCTTCGAGATGCTCCTGACGACGCTGCCATTGGGCCGCCGTGGTGATGATCTGATCGCGAGTCGATTCATCTAGCGGTGCGCGCGCCCACTGGGCTCGATCGGCCGCGACACTTGCTTCCAGTCGAGCCGGCTCGAGTTCGGCCAACCGCAGTCTCAATCGCGCCAGTTCGACGTCGACTTCGGCTTCCGCCAGCGAGAGCGGACGAGTTTCGGAGTTCGCCGCGTCACGCAGCTGGGTTGTGGGATCGAGGGGCGCCAGCTCAAACCGTTCGAAACGAGCCAAGGCATCGAACGTGATGAGTCGTAGTGCACCAGGCGTGCGTCCAATGGTGGAGCGCCAAGTCAAAGCCGGCTTGCCGTCGACGTCGACATTGATCAAGTCTCCTCGGCAGCGAACGGTCAACAGGATCGATTGGTCGACCATGAACGGCAGAGCCAACTGCGCGTCGTTGGGATACTGATAGTCCCCGCCGTTCTTGAATGCCATCTGCACCTTCGGCCCGCCAGCGTAGGCGCTCGCATACGCCAACAACTCACGCCCCTCCGTCGCGTCGAACACCAAACCGACGCTCCGCCACATCGGCCCACCTTGAATGGTGAACTGGAAGCGAGCCTCGAAATCGGTTGGCACTTCGCCGACATATTCGAGCGCGCTTCGTTCGGTGGCCTCCGAACGCTGCTCCAGGCCCGCGTCGGTCGCCTCCCATTCGCCAGCCACCATGCGCCAAGCGGCCGCGTCGAGCGAGCGAAACTCATCGGTGAAGACTGGCCGCGCGACTGTTTCGGCGGGCGTTTCTTCCTCGGGACCAGCTTCCTCCTCCCGAGCCAGCCGAGCCGCTTCGCGCTCACGAGCCGCCGCGAGAGCCTGCTCGGCCGTCGACAACTCGGCTCGTCGCTGCGTTATCATCGTTTGGCCTTGAGCCATGTAGGCTTCGACTACCCAAGGTTGGACTCCCGGGTGATGAGCCTCGACCGGTAGATCGATGGGCTCGATCGCGAATGAGTCGAACGCCAACAGCGGAGGGACCGCGGGCTGGAGTGGTTCGTCGGTCACGGGCATCTTGGCGTCGCCGCGAATATAGCGGTACGTCGGCGCGTCGAGTCGGCAATCAAAGGCCCGCGGGATGCCGTCCGCTTCGACCGTGACTTGCCCCGGCACGAGATCGGTCCGCACTTGATACGGCTCGAAGAACGCGCGTAGCTGGTAGTAATCGTGCGTGGTGAACGGGTCGTACTTGTGATCGTGACACCGAGAGCAATTGAGCGTCAGACCGAGAAACGCCTTGCCGGTATGCTCGATGGTTTCATCGAGCCAGGTGTCTCGGTTGAACCGAAAGTACTGCCGAGCCAAGTAGCCCGTCGCTCGCAACGCCTGGGGATCATCCGGCGCCAATTCATCGGCGGCGAGCATCAAGCGAACCATCTCGTCGTAGCCAACGTCGGCGTCGACCGACTCGATGATCCAGTCACGCCAATGCCAAATGTGTTTCTGGCTGTTGCGCACCTCGGCTCCCAAGCCCCACCAATCGCTATAGCGCCAGACATCCATCCAGTGCCGAGCCCAACGTTCAGCGTGTCGTGGATCGTCCAACAGGCGATCAACGATCCGCTCGTAATGTTCTCGAGAGGGATCGGCGAGGAACTGATTCAATTGCTCTTCACCAGGTGGAAGTCCGGTGAGGTCCAGATAAAGCCGACGAAGCAACAACGCGGGTTCGGCCTCGCTGGCGGTCGTCAAACCGCGCTGTCGCTGAGCCTCCTCGAGAAACGCGTCGATCGGATTGCCGGAAGCCGTGGCGACTTGCGGAACATCGGGACGCACCGGCGCGACGAACGACCAGTGCTCCGACGGATCGGCTTCGGGCTTGTCATTCGCGGGAGCTTGTGCTCCCTCCGCGATCCACTGGCGCAAATGAGCCACTTCGTCGGCGGTGAGCGGGGCTCCTTCCTCGCCAGGAGGCATTCTCAGTTCGGGGTCCGCTTCGATGACTCGTTCGACCAAGGCACTTTGATCGGCGTCACCCGGTTCGATGACTTGAGCCTCGAGCATCAGGGCCACGGCGTCGAGCCGTAGATCGGCCTCCTGCTTGAGCACGCCATGACAGGCGTAGCACCGCGCCGCGAGAATCGGCTTCACATGACGCTCGTAGTAAGTCGGCTCGTCGGCGCGCGACGACATCGCGCCCCACGAAACGACCAACATCGCGCAGGTAAGCGACACCATTCGGTGACAAACCCATCCGCCGCAAATCTCTCGTCGATTCATTGATCACCCATCGCAGGTGGTCCGAGGTTCATTCATCCAGCTGGCTTTCGCCATGCATCCACGAGCCCAACTCAAGTGCTAGACCCGCCAGAAAGTAGACTCTTCCGGCGCTTGATACTCGACCTTCATATCGGGCGTCGCATAGGGCACCTGGCCAGCGAAGAGTGATTCCACTCCGCCAATCACCATGCCCGACGTCAACAAAGTTCGTTCGACGGGGTAGGGACTCTCACCGGTCAACACCATCGTTTCGATATGCCGAACCAACGGAGTAAAAAAGTCGGCGGTCGTGGAACCGTGCCCCGGCATCGGCAAGTACATCTGACAGGTCACCAACTCGCCGTCGGCCAAGCGCCCGGCGTAGTTGAAGTCCTGAATCGCCATCAGGAAGATCGCCGTCTTGAATCCATCGCGATGCTCGATCAGATAACCCGTCGCGTCGGGTAGTGCTCGGCGAGCCCATTCGTAGGTGACGCGATCCGTGGGGAATCCGCCTTCGACCGGCAGGTTGTGACTGCGAGTCAGAGCGGCGACCATCAAATCACGCGTCGATCGATGAGCCTCCTGGTCGAGCGTTTCCCACAGCTTCTCGCCGCGCAGCGCGTGGACTTGCGAGATGCCGACCTCGCCTCCAGCTCGGCGCTCCGACATGCACTGAGCCGTCTCGAGAGCATGAAAGTCGTAGCTATCGACTCCACCGTAGGCGACGCACACGCTTTCCTCGAGCGGAGCGTTGTAGGGCATGTCGATCGAGGGGAGGCGCCAAGTCACGGGCAAGCTAGAGCCGGCCTGAAAGGCGAAGTCCAACCGTTTCGAGTCCTCGACCATCTCGGCGCATTCGGACCACACGGTCGAGAGATGCTTGTCGTTGAAGATAGGGCACGATTGTCCCGTCTTCTCAAAGACCTCCACGACTTGCTTGAACCAATCGTAGCGCGGATATCGGGTCTGCCCCTTTTCGTTACGGGGATAGTTGCCGTGCTCGCCGATGATCACCACTCCATCGACCGCCAACGCGTCCCCGCCCAGAGTCAGTGCCTCGGCGATGCTAGGAAACTGCTTCAGCTCGTGCCGCGCGATGCGTTCGCGAGCCAGATCACCTTCGGGAAACTGATCGATGTAGACGCTGGCGACGTCGACTCGGGGCTCGACCCATTCGCCTCGCCAAGCGTATCCGAGCGTGAGCCGATCGAGGAAGTGCTGGGCGTGGGAATGTCGCCGCACTTCGGTCCCGAGGAAAGCCACTCGTTTGCGCTCCACCGCACCGTTTCGACCCAAGGCCGCCGCATGGCTGAATGGAAACGCCGCCGCGGCGGCCAAGCCGGCGCTCGCGGTTAAGAACTCACGACGTTGCATCGTCCGAGTCTCCGAAGTGGGAAGGAGGGAATAGCAAGAACGGTCAGGGCTCGGCGATCAGGAATCTCATCGATCCAAGCGTTCGCCATGGCCGCGGGCGATGTTTGCCGTGGGCGATAAGCCGGATGACGATCCTTCGACTCTTACGAGTCGCGCCGATCCCGCCCGCGATCAGACTAGGCGACTGATTCGCGAGCGGTGGTGGACTTCGAGGCGGGAGTTTCAACCCTCTGATGGTAGCCGATATGCGCCTCATTCTCCATGAAATCACCCTCGGTCGACGGATCACCGCGCGGCGCGGGGAGCATCTCGACGACACCTCGGGTAGACTCGGGTTCGTCCTGACCAACCTCGCATTCTTCGCACCTGGAGCAACTTCGATGGTCGCGATCACCCCGATGCTCAATGACAATTCACGACGTGGGAGATCGAACTCGCTCGCGAAGCAGGACCCAAGCACCAACACGCCGACTCTCCATGGCGCGCGATCCCTTGGACCGCGTGGCCGTTGGGAGGCCTGGGTTCGCGCGGGGCTGTTGGTCGGAGTGTTGTCGCTGGGTTTGACTCACGCCCTGCGGGCTCAGGACTCCACGGAGCGACCTCCCAACATCGTTGTCATCCTGGCCGACGATCTCGGGTATGGCGATGTTGGATGTTACGGAGGCGACACGTGCCGAATCGCGACGCCAGTGATCGACCAGTTGGCGGCTGACGGGATGCGGTTCACCGACGCCCATAGCAGTTCGGGAGTTTGCTCCCCGTCGCGCTACACGTTGCTGACCGGGCGTTACCACTGGCGAAGTCGATTGCAGACGGGCATCGTCGGAGTCTTTGGGAATCCATTGATCGCGGCCGATCGGCCCACCATTGGCACTCTGGCTCAGCAAGCCGGATATCGGACGGCTTGTTTCGGCAAGTGGCATCTCGGCTGGAACTGGGACTTGTCCGCCGAGGCCAAGCCTCTTTTCGCGCCGGGCAATAACGGCCCGCGTGAAACCACCGCCGAGCAACTCGCGGCTTGGTCCGTGCGGTTCGCTCAACCGGTGCCGGGCGGTCCGACGACTCGCGGATTCGATCGCTACTTTGGGACCGATGTCCCCAACTGGCCTCCTTATTGCTTCATGGACAACGACCGCACGGTCGGCATTCCCTCGACCTTGCTGCCACGTGAGTTGCTCGGCAACAACCAAGCGAGCTTGCCTGGTCCCGCGCTTGAGAATTGGTCGCTCGAACCGATTCTCCCGCGCACGATCGATCGAGCATGCGAATGGATCGCGGGGCGAGCCCAAGAAGACGAGCGGTTCTTGATGTACGTGCCTCTTACGTCGCCCCACACTCCACTGGCCGTCAACGAAGCATGGCGACAACAAAGCAGTCTGGGCGAAGCGGTCGCCGATCTCATCATGGAAACCGATGCGGAGGTCGGACGTCTGCTCCGAACCATCGACGACCACGGGCTGACCAACGACACGCTGATCGTCTTCACGAGCGACAATGGATTCGCGCCGTATGCCGGAGCCGCCTCGCTCGTGAGCCAAGGCCATTTCCCGAGCGGCCCCTTGAGAGGCTACAAGGGAGATACTTGGGAGGGAGGTCATCGAGTCCCGTTCATCGTGAAGTGGCCAGGCGTGGTCGCCGCGGGCTCGACCTGTGACGCCCTCGTTCATCACGCCGATCTGTTTCGCACGGTCGCCGATCTGCTCGATCAAGTCGTGGAGCCAACCGCGGGGGAGGACAGCTTTAACTTGCTCCCACTGCTACGCGGTGAACGAGAGTCGATTCGGGAACATGCGATCAGCCACTCGGCCAACGGCCTCGCCTCGCTGAGACTCGGTTCGTGGAAGTTGATCGCGGGGGAGGGCGGAGGTGGCCCTTGGAGCAATCAATCACGGATCCAGCCGGAAGCGAGCGACGACGCGTCGGGCCTCCAGCTCTACGACCTTGCGTCGGACATCGGTGAAACCAACAACCTGGCGGCGGCCCAGCCAGAACGAGTCGCCGAGATGCTGCGGCTCCTACAGCAACTGGTGGAAGACGGTCGCAGCACACCCGGCGAACCGCAAGCCAACGACGTGCGCGTCAACTGGCAACGCTACCTGCCGAAGGAGTAACGCCGACTCCACCGTCACAGTGACCGAGCGGCCAGCCGTCCACGCTTCGTCCAGGTCAACCAATTCAAAAGCGTGGCAAACGAAAGGAAACCCGAAGCGTCAGCGAGGGATTCTTCGCGTTCCGGAGCAAGCCAACACCGCGTTACACCACCAACACTACCAGTCCAACACCAAGCTGAAAGCGAGACATCAAAACCGAGACCCGGCGTCGCTTGGACAAGCGCGCCGGAGCATTCACGAGGCGCCGTCCGACTTGAGGTCCTCCAAGGCCGCGTCGCTCAGAGCCCCTCTCGATGCAACGATGCCAATGAACCAATTGCCGCCGGCCTCGCCATGGCTAGTCCATACTCCGGTGTAGCCTCCTTCGCCGACGCTTAACCCATGGTATTCAATCACATGCGAACCGATGTAATGCTTCCGTAAGTACATCTTGTCGCCGTGGAGTTCCCCACGGAGTTCAAACTCACCAACGATATCAACACCGGTACCGGCTATTTGGCCCTCCGCGAAGGATAGTACGAGGTCGCGCATCGGCTGTCGGCCCAGCCCAGCTTGCTCCCACCATCCAGAACACTGCACATGTCCCATGTCGAGAATCACCTCCGGCAAGAGAGACGAACGGCAACGCGACTCGATGCGTCGCGAGGATCTCGGACGAGCGTCGGCGCGAAGAACAACCGCGACAGCCATTGAGTAGGGGACGCTTAACGGCTCATTCTCAATCGACGAGTTCCAGTGGCGGCCGCAGACCGGAACAGGAATCGGTCGATCGCGCCAACCCAGCCAAGCCATGCCGATCAATAGTGAGGCGGTTTCTCGTTGTGATGGCCGCCCGCCTCGAGCAACGCGAGCGCGGTATCCAAGCGGACCGCGAGGATCTCGTTTTGATTGCGGGCGTGAGCCGCCTCCTTGCGAGCCTCGAGCACCGACTCGTCGAGCACCTTGATCCAGCGTTCCTGATGCGAATAAAGCTCCTCGAGGTATACGATCTTCGACTGCAACTTGGCGATCTCGTGTTGCATCATCTGTCGGAATTCTTCGTCGTATTCGCTCATGGACTTCGCTCCTGAACAATGAGTCGCACCGCGACGCGACCAGGCCCGTCGACTCGGTCAATCGAGTTCCAGGATTCTAATCCGCCGGTACCAAGCTTCGGTCGGCGGGCCGGAATGAACCTGTACGGCGATGATACCGTCTCGCGCGATCTCGGGGTCGCTTTCCGTGTAGTCCACGGTCAAGACATCGTTGATCCAGAGTCGGACTCGGTCACCCTCGCAACGAATGCGATAGTCGTTCCAGTCGTCGGCTCGCAGCATCTTGCCACGCTCCGCCGCCGCGGGTCCCGCCAGGACCCGATTGCGCCGAGACTCGTCATACAGACAACCCCACCAGCCATTTCCCATGTCGGCCTGGTATCCACTCACTTCATGATGGTCGGGAATCTCGGCCGTACGAATCTGGACTCCCGCATTCGCCGAATCGCCACCCTTGAGCTGGAACTGCAATCGCAACTCGAAATCGCCGTAGTCGCGATCGGTCCGCAAGAACTCGTTCCGCGGAATCGCTTCCTCGAGAGAGCCCGCGACAATCACTTCGTCCTCGATGCGGAACCAGTCGAGATTGCCGTGCCAGCCCGTGAAATCGCTTCCGTTGAAGAGTTTCGTGAACTCCTCCTCGGCCGGAGCGGTCTCCTCGACCCAAGGCTCGATCTCGTCGTCGGCGATGAGACGCAACCGAATGTTGCGATACGAGGCTTGCACCTGTTTGCCGGCCTGGACCTGCAGCGCGATGATTCCGGCGCGAGGCATGTCCTCGGTCTCGACGTAGTCGGCCGTTAGCGTTCCGTTGAGCCAGACTCGGATGCGATCGCCCTCGCATCGAATCCAGTAGTCATTCCAGTCGCGGTTGAGCGTGATTCCGAGTCGAGCAGGCGCCACGAATCGGTTTCGGCGAGCCTCATCGAACAGTCCGCCGGAGTAGCCTTGCCCAAGATCCGCCTGATAACCGGCGGCGACTCCATCATCACGGCGTGTCGAGCGAACATTGACTCCACCGTTGACTCCGTCTCCCTCGAGCCGGAATTGCAATCGCAACTCAAAATTCTCGAAGTCTCGGTCGGTACATAGGAAGTCGTTCCCGGTTCCCACGACCTCGGTCAGACTTCCTCCGATGATCGCGCCGCCTTCCGCTCGCCAGATGTCTCGATTACCGTTCCAACCCCGCAACGTGCTGCCATCGAACAACGGTTCAAAACCTGACTCGGTCGCCAACGTCTTGGCCTGTCGCTTCGCTTCATCGATCAACGCGACCGTTTGCGGTTCCAGTTCGGTCCGCGCGAACACGATCCGCATTCGCTCGAGCGCTCCGATCGATTCCTCATCGCCACGGGCGGCGAGGGAACGAGCGATGGCCAGCAGCGCGGGCACGACCCGCTCATCGACTCCTTTTCCCGCCCAGTCCAAGGCGGTATGCAGTCCTTGAGGCGAGGGATAGCGTTGGAGCACCTCCAGCACCAATTGCAGCTCCTCCGCTCGCGAGGTCTCGCGCGCGGCGGCCACCGTCAACTCGATGCGACGCTCGAGCGGCAAATCGAACTGCCGCACGATTCGCAGCAATCCGCGCAGCGCTCGCACTTGATATTTCGGCTCATCAAGGTCGCGTGCCAACCCAGCCAGCACGTCGGCCGCATCGGGACTCGACCAGCGACCAAGCAAACGCGTCGCGGCGTCGACGAGTGAATCCGTGCCCGAATGACCCGCCGCATCCAAAAGCTCCAGCGCGATGTCTCCTTCCAACTGACCAGCGACCTCCAAGGCCGCCAATTGCCCGTCTCGGTCGAGATGGCGCATGCCATCCTTCAAGCGGCCAACACAGTGGTCACGAGACAATCGGCTTCCAGCAGCCACCAGGGATTCCCGAGTCACTTCGCGGAGCGTCTCGTCGGTCGTGCCGAGCACCGCGACTAGCTCGCGGTATCGTTCGGGACTGACGATCGCTCCCAGCGAACGAACCGCGGCTCGGGACAACTCGTCGTCCGAATTCCCAACCAGCTCGAACAGCCGTCCCTCCGCGGAGGCGATGCCTCGCCGTCCCGCGAGATCGACGGCGACTCGCACCAAGTTTTGGTTATCCGCGTCGAGTCTCTGCAGGATCGCCGTGTCGACAGCACCAGCGTCTAGGCGAGAAAGCGCCTCCGATGCGACCGCGACCATGGTCAAGTCGTCGTAGGCAAGCCATTCCAACAATCGTTCGACGCTTCGCGGGTCGGGCCAATCACCCAACGATTCGGTCGCCGCGATGCTCAACTGCAAGTCGTTTTCGGCCGATGCCTCGAGCAACAGATCTAGTGCCGCTGGATCTCGACTGTCGGACAAGGCATAGATGATCGGAATGCGACGATCCGCCGCCGAGGTGGCATAGGCTTGCTTGAGCGCCGCGACGGAGTCGGCTTCCAAGGCTCGCGCGGCTTGGATACCGAGACGAAACGCGTCCTTGCGCTCCGTGGCGAGCAGTTCCGCCAGTCGTTGCTGGTAACCTTCGGCGCGACGAATCACCAATTGGTAGTTGGCGGCGTCCAGATAGTTGGGCGATGCGATGAAGTGCTCGACCGCCGATTCCGCGATGTGTGGACTTTGTTCAACAATCGAGGTCAGGGCGGTGATCGCGAGTCGATCATCGGCGGAAACATCTCGGCGTTCACAAGCCAACAGAATCGCCGCGCTGATGTCATCGACGTAGGGAGAAGGAGCATGTCGGATCAGCACGAGCACTTCCAAGGCACCATCGGAGGCGATCCCTCCCAACGCCGCGATCGAGGGCTTTGCGATCCCGGGTTCGATCGACGCGGCGAGTGGCTCGAGGACTTCCACGGCTCGAGCATCACGACGCCTCCCCAAGGACCCGATCACGGCCGCCTTCGCGGTGGGGGAAAGCGATTCGAGTGACTCGATCAAGGCGTCCGTCGCGGCGGGCCCAGGAATCGACTCGAGGCCCAGTCGCGCGTAGGCGCCGATTTCGGCCGAATCGAGTTGGCTCGCGAGTGCCTTAATCGACTCATCGTCACCCACGATGGTCAAGGTTCGGCAAGCCATCGCTCGATCGTAGAGTTCGGCTTCCGCGCCTAGCGTGGCAATCGCGCGATCGCGATCCGCCTCGGTCGCCCGCGTCGGCGGCTCGGTTTGCGCCGTTAACGTGCGGGTGACAAACAGGCAGAGCAAACCCAAGGCGAGGCGACTAAACCAAGGTTTCATGACTCAATCACTTTGTGGCGAGAGTTACAGTCGGGCGATGCGCTGGGGAGCGCGGCGGGCGAGAGCGACATCACGAGGTCTTTGTCGCGAACTAGAAGATCCAAGGTTCGCGCATGGCTCGAGCCCGCAATCGATTCGCCGGTTCGTCATCGACAAACGAGTGAGTGGCCGGATCGAACGTCAATTTGCGCTGCAGGATCCAAGCGATCGCGGCGGCGTGGCAGAGAATGTGGCTGCTTTCCATCACATCTGGATTGCAGGCGGGTTGTTGGCGAGTCTTCACGCAGTCGAAGAAGTCGCGTACGTGCCAACGCGGCGAGATGCCAGGATCATCCGGCGGAGCTGGCAATTGGGCTCGCAAACGCTCATCCGAAACCGCGGTGCGACCACTATCGCCGGTCTCGACCCAACCCTCGTCGCCTTCGTAGCGAACGGGGCAAGTGCCGAGCCCCATCCAACCTCCGCGACGCATGACCAACTTGACTCCGTCCGCGTAGGTGCACTCGATCACGTTGTCGCCGGCGACATCCAGCGGCTCGTACGTGACTGGCATGGTGCCGTCCTTCCGCAGCGCCCATTGGCAAAGGTCGGCCGTGTGGGCTCCCCAATCCAACAGCTTCGCGCCGGAATCGAAATCGTGAAACCCGCGCCAGCCTCCATCGACGTAGGCCTGATTGAAGGGTCGCCACGGGGCGGGACCGAGCCACATCTCCCAGTCGATCACTTCCTTGTCGGGCGCGGGCTGAGCCGGTAGCCAATCGTGGCGATCGACCAGTTCGTAGATCGACGCGTGAACGGTATGAATCTGGCCGAGGTGACCGTCCCAAGCCAACCGTGCGGCTCCGAGGAAGTTCGGCACGTTACGCCGCTGGGTGCCCGCCTGGAAGATTCGTCCCGTCGAGCGCATGGTCTCGGCAAGCCGCTGAGTCAGCTCGATGCTGATCGCACACGGCTTTTCCGAATAGACATCCTTGCCGGCTTGAGCCGCGAGAATCGACGCGGGTGCGTGCCACCGATCCCCCGTGGCGATGAGAACGGTATCGATATCGTCGCGTTCAAGCAACTCGCGAAAGTCGCGATAGGTATCGACCCCCGGGCCTTGTCGTTGCTCGACCTTCTCCTTGATGGCTCCACGCCGATCGGCTCGCACATCCGCCACCGCCAGGAACTGCACATCGGGTTGCTGCAACATGAAATCGAGGACGTAACCGCCTCGATTGCGAATGCCAATGCCGCCCAAGGTGATCCGCTCGCTTGGCGCCACGGCCCCATCTCGCCCCAGAGCGCTCGCCGGAATGATCGTCGGCAGCGCGAACAGGGTCGATGCCGCCGCGGTCCTGCGAAGAAACTGACGTCGATCGACGTTGCTACGATGTCGTTTCGAGCCTTGCGTATCGTCCACCGTGTCACTCCTCGATTGGCGCCAAACGCGGCCGTCGAGGCAATCCGCCTTGGACTGCCTGAAAATTCGCTCATCCCGATCATTGTCGGGGACTGGGCCGCGAATCGCAATCAACCGGGGGCGAATGCCGGCGGGGAGCATGGATTCAAGCCGAGCGACGACATCGCGAGCTCCCTCTCGAGCGGCGACATTCCTCGCTTAGCCACACGAACTGGGCACAGGGGGCTTCGCGATCCGCCGGTCGCTCGCCAACAATGGTGGCAGCCAAACCCGTCCCGCGCTCTCGTCCCACGTCGCGATCCATCGTGGTACACATGACGGAGCGTGTTTTCGCATCTCACCGCTCGATTCAAGGAAGCGACTCATGAACCGTTCGTGGAAACGACTATGGAACTACGTCCGCCTGACGGCCTTGGCGGCTGTCGTCGGAATAGCTCCCGCCGTCGGCCCGACTCACGCCGATGAAGGCATGTGGCTATTCAACGACCTGCCTCGCCAGCAACTGGCCGAGCGATATGGATTCGAGCCGACCGACGAGTGGATCCAGCACTTGATGCTCTCGAGCGTGCGGTTCAACAGCGGTGGATCGGGCTCGTTTGTTTCCTCGGACGGACTGGTCCTGACCAACCATCACGTCGCGTCGGAAACGCTGTTCAAGATCTCGAGCGATACGGCGGACTATCTCGAGGACGGCTTCTTGGCTCGCGACCTCGAGCAAGAGATCCCCGCGCCGGATCTCGAACTCAACCAACTCGTTTCAATCGAGGATGTGACCGAGCGAGTCATGGGAGCGGTCGATGACGACATGTCGCCCGAGGACGCCGCGAAGGCTCGTCGAGCCGTGTTGGCCGAGATTGAAACGGAGTCGCTCGAGGCGACGGGCCTCCGCAGCGATGTCGTGACCCTGTTCGGCGGAGCCAAGTACCACCTCTATCGCTACAAGAAGTACACCGACGTGCGCGTGGTCTTCGCACCCGAGGCCGATATCGCGTTCTTCGGTGGCGACGCCGACAACTTCGAGTACCCGCGATACTGCCTGGATGTCTGCATCCTGCGAGTCTACGAGGATGGCAAGCCGGCTCAGATCGAGAACTTCTTGAAGTGGAACGAAACGCCGCTTGAGGAAGAAGAACTGGTTTTCGTTTCGGGCCATCCGGGGCGAACCCAACGAGCGTTCACGGTGGCGGCTCTAGAGTATCTGCGGGACGAGCGTCTGCCGTGGGTGCTCGATTTGCTCCGTCGCCGCGAGATCATGCTGCAACAATTCGGTCTCGGGAGTGAGGAAGCCGAACGCCGCGCGAAGGATGATCTGTTCGGCGTGCAGAACGCCCGCAAGGCCTACACCGGCATGATCCAAGGACTCCAGGATCCCGCCGTGATGGCTCTCAAACGCGAGCGCGAACAACAGCTCCTCGCTGAATTGCGCACGCGCCCTGAGTTCGCCAAACACCTCCAGGCTTGGCAAACGGTCGCCGAGATTCAAGAGAAGCGAGCCGAGCTGCTGGGACATGTCGGTAGCTTCCGCACGCATCTTTACGGCATCGCCGAGACGATCGTGCTGATGGTCGCCGAGGACCAGAAACCGAGTAACGATCGGCTCCGCGAATTCCGCGACTCCAATCGTGAGAGCCTCGAACAAGAGCTCTTCAGCACCGCTCCGGTCTATCTCGATCTCGAACAAACCCAACTCGCCGACGAAATCGCCCGCATGGTCGAGAAACTCGGTGGCGATCATCCGGCCGTGGTCGATTTGCTCGACGGCCACAGTCCACAAGCCCTAGCGGCTCTTTGCGTTAATGGCACGTCGTTGCTCGACGTCGACGCGCGGCGTCGACTCGCCACGAGCGACTGGCTCGCGATCTCCGAGAGCGACGACCCGATGATCGTGTTGGCTCGCAAGATGCAATCGACCTATCGCGAGCTTCGCAGCCACAATGAGTCGCTCGACGAGCAAGAGCGACAAGCGTACGCGTTGATCAGCGAAGCGACGGTCGCGGTTGAAGGAACGTCCACGTATCCCGACGCCACCTTCACGCTGCGATTGGCATTTGGACCGGTGCGATCGTACGAGGAGAATGGCTCGACCGTCTCGCCGTGGACCACGATGGGCGAGGCCTTTGGTCATGAATCGAGTCACGGTGGCAATGACCCTTGGGAACTGCCAGGATCGTGGCACGCCGCCAAGGACCGCATCATCCCACAGACTCCGTTCAACTTTGTCTGCACGGCCGACATCATCGGCGGCAATAGCGGAAGCCCC
>JAGQPS010000112.1 GCA_020426595.1 Planctomycetales bacterium | reverse complement strand
GTCCCTGGCACCCACCGATGAATCGGTGGGCTATTGTCGGGGCGTCCCTGGCACCCACCGATAAATCGGTGGGCTATTTTCGGGTCGTCCCTGGCGGGACTTCGTGGATTTGGGGCGTGCTTTGGACCCACCGATGAATCGGTGGGCTAATGTCGCGCCGTCCCTGGCGGGACTTTCTTGGGTGGGACTTTGTGGCGGTTAGCGTTGCCAGCCCATGAAGAAGCTGAATACGCGGCGGTCGTCGCCGAATTCGTCGTTGAGCGGGAAGGCGAAGTCGAAGGCGAGCGGAGCTCCCATGCCCATGCGCGGCACCGAGACTCGGAAGCCGAAACCAGGAGCGACTCGGAAATCGTCCCAGTTGATGCCCACCTTCTCCTCGACCGTACCGAAGTCGCAGAAGACGACACCCTTGATCATGTCGTCGGCGGTTAGCGGGAATAGGTACTCGACCGTGTTGATCCAGCGGAACTCACCACCGGCTCGCACGCCACCCTCGAGCGGACTGGCGCCTCGGAAGTCCCAACCACGCAGGGTCGAGAATCCTCCGGCGAAGTAGTTCTCGAAGATCGGCGTCTGCGATCCCGTCACGCCGACATTCGTGCTCAACATCAACGTGTGGCGACCCGAGAAGTCGGGACGTTCGCGAAGGAGGAAGTAGCGGTTGTACTGCAAGTCTCCCCGCGAGTAGTCGTAACTTCCAAAGGCTTGTTGGAACGCCAACTCGAGGAAGTAACCCTCGGTCGCCGCGTAAGGATTGTCGCGCGTGTCATGCGAGAGCGACAACTCGCCGCTGAACAGATCGTTGTTGCCGAGCGCCGAGTTGAGCGAGGCCGATGTGTTGACTCGTGGATCGTGAATGTTAACGCTTTCGCCTCGCACCGCACCGGTGATCGCGATGTCGGGAGTGATGCGATAACCGAGGGAAACTCGACCGCCGATGCGTTGCTCTTGCCAATCGAAATAGTTGCGATCAAAGAAGTAACCGCTCACGCCCAAGCTGACCGGCGTCCCGCGGAAGTACGGATCCTTGAAGCTAACCATGTACCGCTGCACCTGGCTGCCCGGATACGCCTCGATTCGGAAGTTCTGCCCAGCACCTCGGAACGCGTATCCATCAAGGAAATCTCGCCACGAACGTGGCCAGGCTCGAATGTCGAAGTTCTGTTCGTCATAGATCACTTGACCAGTCACGCCGGCATCGGAGTTGATGCCCGCGCCGACCATGAACTTACCCGTTTGGTTCTCCTGCAATACCGCGTTGAGGTCCGCGAAATTGCGAGGCAAGTTCATGCCTCCGTTGGGCGTGGAGAACATGCGATCGTCGGCGAATGGGCTGTACGGAATCATGTCTTGCGGCGCGCCGGACCAATCGCCAGGAGGCTGCATCGACGGATAGCCAGGCTCGACATTCTGAGCGACTCGCGGAGCCGCCGTGCCGGCATTGTTGACGCCACCGGTGGCCGGGCCTTGGTAGACCGAGCCAGAACTCGGCATCGCGGTTCGTGGTAGCCCCGTGGGGCCGGTGGAGTTCGGCGCGGGTTGCTGCGTACCCGACGAGTAGGTCGTCGAGCCCGACGAGTAGTAAGGGCCTCCGTCTTGCGCCCGGTAGAGCGGCGTCGACACGGGAAGCTCGGTCGACACGAGTCGCACGGAATTCGATTCGGCGGTCGAGGCGGCGTAGCGCACGGCGGGGGGCTGGGTTTCCCGCGCGACGGCGGTCGCCAATTCGCGGTCCCCTTGCCTCATCAACTGCCGGTTGACGCTGGCCATCTCGGATCGAGGAGTCCAGCTATAACAGCCGCTCGCGGCCAGAATCACGACGCTCCAGCATCCCAACCAGCAAGCGCGAAGCAACCCACTCTCGATCGAGCGGGGCCCGCGGTCGACGGTTGGAATCAAGTACTGGGCAACGTCGCTATTCGACTGACGAAGGGTCATGCGATTCTCGCTGCATTAGTTCAATGTGGGCGTCGTTTGGAAACGCTCAGGTGCTTGGCTCAAGGCACGGTACTACGCGCCGCGATCAACGCTCGTACCAGCGACGAGGCCGCGCGGGAGTCGCGCCAAAGACCTCGATGTCGAGCAAGACTCCATCCGGGCTCTGGCCACGGAATCCGTCGAGCCTCGGATCTCGGTTGCCATCGGGTAGCGCGTCGCGAAACGCCGTGCTGGCGTGATCCGCGAAGTCGGGATCCGACGGACGAAGTTCAATCGTGGGCATTTGTCCCATCGACGGATCGGCGACGAAGAGCCCGGAAGCTCCGAGCCGTCGTTCGCTATCGCGGATCTTGCGAATGTCGATGATGTCCCCCGGACGCAAATCGAGTCGAGCGAGGACAGCGCTTTGACGAGTCACACCGTACTCGCCGCTGATGTTGACGTTGATGCGGCCGACGCGGTACTGCTCGCCCTCGGAGATCTGGAAGACGAGGTCGACCCAGCCTGGTTCCTCCAGGAACAAGGTCTGTCCATCCACCGTCGCTTGGATATAGCCATTGCCGCCATACAAGTCCTTGATCGCCGCGATGTCTCGTTCCATCTTCGAGCCATCGAAGTTCTCACCCTCTTGCAACTCGACGAGCGAGTAGAGGTCCTCGCTACGGAAAACCTCGTTGCCGGCGACCGCGATGTTGCGGACTCGATAACGAGGCCCTTCGTAGATCACGAAGCGGACCGACATCAAGGAATGGTCCTCGTTGGGAACGACCTCGGTGTCGACCACCGCTCGAAAGAAACCGAACTGGCGGTAATACGAGGTGAGTCGATCGCGGTCGGCCGTCAGGACTTCTTCCGTGTACTTGTTGCGGTAGACCGGCGCGAACATCCCGGGCTTGCTCTTGATGAACGACTCGAGTCGAGCTCCGGAGACGAATTCGTTGCCAATGAACTCGACATCGGCCACGCGACGGACCACGTCCTCACTGATGAGAAACGTCACGACTCGCGCGTCGGGTTCCGTTCCTTCGACGATCTCGACTTCGGTTTGAGCGTACCCCTTGCTGCGGTAGAAGCCCTCGAGTCGCTCCTTCGCGAGCCGCAGGCCGTAGAGATCGAGCGGATCTCCTTCCTTGATTCCCGACTCTCGCGAAAGAACGCGAGTCGTGATGCCGCGATTGCCAATGTAATTCACTCGTTCGATGCGTGGCTTTTCCGAAACCTCGAACGTGACGATGACACCCTCGGGACGCTCGTGGACGAAGGGCCGAACATTGCGGAACTCCTTCATCAGCATCAGCTCTTGCGTGTCGGCTTGCAGCAAATCGGGATCGAAGGCTCGATCCGGTCGAGTCTTGAGACGGGCCAGCATTTGGTTGGCCGAGATTCGCTCGTTGCCCACGATGCGCACGTCCAGCACGATCGGGCTCGCCGCCGCGGGACCAGGGCCTGGCGCGAACGGGTCCAGCGGTTGATTGAACTCAGGATTGGGTTGACCGGGGATCGGACCGGTCTGCGGAAACTGGGCCGCCAGTGGGGACGCCGTCAACACGATGGCCAGGAGAGCGAGGCTCGAGAAGAGCCCGTTTCGCCGCGGGCTCACCATGCGGCGATTCGTGTTGACGCGGGTTGGATTGGGAAAACGCATCGGATCCTTCCGTGCTGGTTCGAGTCCACCTTGCTCGCTCCTTGTCCGACGCCGCCCACGGGCGCGTCGGTCCAGGAGAAACGACGGTGGAAGATCGCGAAATCCTTTTCGTATCTCCGACCGCGCCCGAAGTCGCGATTGATGCTGGACGATCGTGTACCAGCGTTCGCTCGGACGATTCGGGCTCGCGGTAAATACCCAAAGCCACCTAGGGCGACAAGGGGAATATCCACCCTGGGAGCGGTTTGTTCGGAAGCATGGCCAAAAAGTGGCGATTGCCGCCGCGGATTAAGCCAGAACCGCCTAGTGATCGCATCTTGCGTCCCGATCACTCCAGTGACCCTGCGAGTCGACAACGAGGGGCCCGGCCTGAGCGTTAGCCTTGGGAAGATGTGGCTGATGGGGAGCGAAACAAGTCGACTCCCCTCCTCTCGCACGTTGCGTGTGACCTAACACCGCGCCAGGACACCGGTCGCCGCCATCGGCGCGTTGTCGCGACGGAGTCCTCACATGCGGTGGTCGCGCGGCGTCGTCGCGCGGCATGGTCGCGTGGAGCTGTCCAATGGAAGCGTCGCACGCTTTGTCGCTCGGTCACGCTCGAGACCATCCCGAGGCTCATTGGTCACCGCGATGTGACGGCTCGGTGGAAATGCTAGCAGCAGGCCGGTTCCAATCTCGGGGAGTCCGAGCGGTTCAATCGAGCGGGCCGGTTACTTTCCGTGAGGCTGCCGCGGCACGTTTGGCGCGTCCGGGTTGCCCAATGGCTCGTGCTTGGAGCGCGCGGGGTTGAGTGAAGATTCGATACAGTTACCGATGGTAGCGGTCCGATAAAATGGCGGAACGTTGACGATCGCGCGGACTGTTCCCGTGGGCGGGAGTACGTTTCTTGCGTCACGAAAACCCTTCTCGGCCGAAGGTCGCGAGCCAGGGCGAATTCGAAGGGCGACTTGTTCAGGAATGATCTTGTTCGATTTTGGCGTACTCGGCAGAATACACCGCGCATGAGCTCCCCAGCGGTCTCGGGAAGAGACGACGGGCGGGGAGAGACATGGACGTTCGACGGAATGAGCGTCGCAAGGAGGTTCGCGGCGTGAAACGAGTGACTACCGGTCAGTGACGCTTGTTTCACCTTCCGGCCCGATCCACGAAGTTCGATTTCGAACTCGGAGCAGGCTGGGTGAGCGATGCCTTGAAGCGGTTTTAAGTCCGACCATCCCGAGCAATGGAGTGCCGGTCGTGTCGAAGAGCTTTCTTTTTGCGTTGACTTCGTTCGTGTTGGCTTTGGCCATCACTCCGGCCCAGGCTGCTCCTCCAGCGGATTCGCCGCTTGCCGAGCAACGCGTCGTGGTGGTCGATGTGGCCCGCGTTTTCAAGAACCATCGCCGCTTCAATCAAGATCTCGAGTTGCTGCGTCAAGACGCACAAACTTATCAGGCGATGTTGCGGACGAGCCAGGAGCAGCTGCAACAGCGAGTTGATTTGGCTCGCGCTCAAGATCCCAACAGCGCCGAGTTCCGTCAGGCCGAGTCGGATCTGACTCAAGAGCTCGCCGCGATGCAGGTGAATCAACGTCAGAAGGGACGAGAGTTGGCCGAGAAGGAAGCCAAGCTCTACTTCGACGTCTACATGGAAGTCTCTCGCGCGATCGCGGCCTACGCCGACAACAACGGCGTCAACTTGGTCTTGCGATACAACTCGGACCCGATCGATCCCGCCGATCCGAAGTCGATCCTCGAGGGAGTGAACCGAGAGGTGATGTTCCAACAGAATCGTGACATCACCGATCAAATCATCGCCACGGTCAATGCTGGACAAGCGGTTGAATCGACCGCCAACCGCACTGGCCCGCCGAACCGTTAATGGCGATTCGCCTCTCGTTTCTCGCTGGATCTTGAGCTGGATACCGCTTCTGAAGTTGAGCCCCATGACAGCAGCCCGCACACCTGAATTGACTCCCCAGAAAACGCTCGCTCGACCGGTAAGCGTGCGTGGCTGGGGTTACTGGAGTGGTTTGGAGGTGGAAGTTCAGTTTCACCCAGCCGCCCCGGGAACCGGTCATGTTTTCGTGCGCACCGATCTTCCCGCTCAGCCGCGCATTCCCGTATGCGTGGGCAATCGGATCGAAGTGCCGCTACGCACGGTGCTGGCTCAAGGAACCGCTTCGGTCGAAATGGTCGAGCACATCCTGGCGGCGCTGAGCGCGGCGGGGATCGACAATTGCGAGATTCGAGTCAACCGAGCCGAAATGCCTGGCATGGATGGTTCCAGTCTCGCGTTCACCCAAGCTCTCCAAGAAGCGGGGGTCGAACGCCAGCAATTGACTCGTCCGATGTTGATCGTCAACAGTTCGGTTCGCCTGGGTGACGATGCCAGTTGGCTGCAAGCCGAACCGGCGAACGCGGGCGAATACCACGTCGAGTATCAACTCGACTATTCCGAGACGCCGGTCATCGGTCGGCAGACCTTTGGACTGACGGTGAACGCCGACAGCTTTGAACGAGAACTCGCCTCCGCGCGCACGTTTCTTCTCGAACGAGAAGCGCAGTGGCTACGACAACAAGGGCTAGGGCGACACGTCAGCTTGCAGGACATCTTGGTCTTTGACGACCAAGGACCGATGGAGAATTCGTTGCGGTTCGCCGACGAGTGCGTTCGTCACAAGACGCTCGACTTGATCGGCGATTTGGCTCTCGCGGGATGCCAATTGGTGGGCCGCTTCACGGCTCATCGAACGGGGCATCGGATGAACGCCGAGATGGTGCGCAAGCTCATCCATCACGCTGACCTCATCGAAGCGGTTCCCGTGCCGGTATCGGCCGAGGAGCCAGAGCAAGCGACCGAGCGGGAAGCGATCAGGAAGATCGCTTGAGCAAGGAAGGAGTGGTCGTCGACTCAAGGTTTTCCAACGGAAACCGACGAGCGAACGACTGAACGACCGAGTCCTGGGCGGCAACCAGGACTTCGATCACCGGGTCAAGGAAGTCACCGGAATCCAATCCATGGCAACTCGAATTTCAAATTTGGCGTCCGTCGATCCTCGAGCCGAGATCGGTGAGGATGTTTCGATCGGCCCATTCTGTGTCGTCGGTCCCGACGCCAAGATCGGCGATGGCTGCGTGCTGGAAAGCAACGTGATCATCAAGGGTCGAGTCATCATGGGGGTGAACAATCACGTGCACCCCGGCGCGGTGATCGGTGGCGAGCCTCAGGACGTGAGCTATCACGGCACGCGGACCTGCGTGATGCTGGGCGACAACAACGTCATTCGCGAATGCGTGACGATCAATCGGGCTTCCGAGAAGGAAGATGGCATCACGAAGTTGGGTAGCCATTGCTTCCTGATGGCCAATGTCCATATCGCGCACGATTGCAAACTGGGTGACCGAGTCATCATGGCCAATGGCACGATGCTCGGCGGTCATTGTCACGTGCAGGACAATGCGACGCTGAGTGGAGCGGTCGCGGTCCACCACTTCACGTCGATCGGCAGCTTCAGCTTCATCGGTGGCTTGAGCCGAGTCATTCACGATGTGCCTCCGTACATGCTGGTCGAGGGTATCCCCACGCGTCCGCGCTGCGTGAACGTCGTGGCTCTCAAACGAAATGGGTTTCCACCCGAGGTGATTCGAGCCCTAAGTGAGGCTCATCGCTTGTTGTATCGATCGCGCGTGGGTGTGGAGAACGCCCGCGAGATCATGAAGGCGAACGATACGCTCGTCCCGCAGGTCGCCCACCTGTTCGGTTTCATCGAAAATCAAATGCTCGGACGCCATGGTCGCGGCCGGGATCGGAGGAAGGTCGCGTGACTCGAATTCCCACCGTCGTCATCGGCGCAGGACATCTTGGCACGATTCATGCCCGTCTCGCCAACTCCCTCGACCGGATCGACTTGCTCGGAATCGTCGACCCGTCGGCGGCGGCTCGGGAACGTGTTTGTTCACAAGTGCCGGTGGCGGGTTACGGTTCGTTGGCCGAGCTGCCTCGCAGTCCTCAAGCGGCCATCGTCGCCGCTCCCACGGCGCTGCACCACGACCTGGGACAGCAGCTGCTGAGCCAGGGAATCCATGTGCTCATGGAGAAGCCGATCACGGTCGACAGCGGGCAGGCTCGCGAGCTCGTCGAGACCGCTCGTCGACACGAGGCGGTGCTTCAAGTCGGCCATGTCGAGCGATTCAATCCCGCCTTCTGTTTGCTGACGGAACGCGTCAATCGAGCCAAGTTCATTCAGACTCGGCGCTTCAGCGAATACACGTTCCGCTCGACCGATGTCGGAGTCGTGCTCGACCTGATGATTCATGATCTCGATTTGGTGCTCTCGCTCGTCGACTCGCCAGTCGCCCAGGTCGATGCGGTCGGCATCTCGGTGATGGGCGAGCACGAGGACATCGCCCACGCCCGCTTGGAATTCGAGAACGGTACGGTCGCCAACCTCGAAGTATCGCGTTGCAGTTTCGTGCGGGAACGGAGCGTCCAAGTCTTCGCGGACAACGGTTACGTGCAGGCCGACTTGACGAGCCGCCTGGTCAAGAGCGTCGCGCCTCAAGGCGACATGTTGTCGCGGGCCGTCGATTTCCTGGGGCAAACCCAAGAACAACGCAATCAGGTTCGCGCCGACCTATTCACGCAGTGGCTGCCGATCGTCGAGGAGACCGCTCCCGAAGCCAACGCGATTCTCGATGAGCAACGCGATTTCGTGCGGGCGATCGAAACGCGCCACGCTCCGCGAGTGAGTGGAGTCGAAGGGGCTCGAGCACTCGAAGTGGCGGAACGCGTCTTGGCTGAAATCAACGAACATGCTTGGTACGGCAAGTCGCTCCCCGTGCGTGGTCCGCTCTCGATTCCGCTGCCACGTGTGGTGGGCGTCGACGAGCCAGGTTCCAGCGAGGTCAGCTTGGTGCCCGGTCGCGAGACCCAGGAAGAGCGACAACGACGCGCGGGTTAGCAAGGGGAACAACCCAAGACCAGATTCCGCTCCCTTGGCGGCGTGGGAAGGTCGACGGTCGAAGGCAAGTTGGTGTCCAACGCGATCGTGGCGCGAATTCGATCTTGGTGCCCGCCACCGCGTTTGCTACGGTTCGTCCCCACGACGGCGGCTCGACTTCTTGAAGGCGAGCATGCTCGGCCACACCGCATACGCTCCTTTACATTGGATCGCCCATGAATCGCCGCATTTTGTTGCTGGGCGCGCTGACTCTTGCCATGGTCGGGTGCGCGGAAGGCCCGCTTTGGCGAACCGGTCGCTACGCCCCTTGGGTGCGCAGCAAATGGCAGGAAGAGAATCAGATCGCGCTATCGCTCGAGGCGAAGCGATCCACGATCCGATCGTTGGGAAGAGCCGCCGCTCGGACTCAGCATTTGGAATCGGAGCAAGCCGTCGGACGCCTCGCGGAGATCCTCCGCGAGGATGATTCGTCGCTCGCTCGGATCGAAGCCGCTCGCGCTTTGGGCCGGTCGCGACATCCGCGTGCCGTCGCCGCCTTGGCCGAGGGGATGCAAGACTCCGATCCCGAGGTGCGGATCGCGGTTTGCGCGGCATTGGCCGACACACAGGCGGCCGATGCGATCAATCAATTGGCCATGGTCCTTAACTCCGACACCGACCGAGACGTTCAATTGGCCGCGGCCCGCGGACTCGGGGAATTCAAGGACGAGACGGCGGTTCAGGCTCTGGTCGGATCGTTGGATGAACGGAGTCCCGCGCTGCAATATCGCGTGGTGGAGAGTCTGAGATCGGCTACCGGCGAGGATTTCGGTAGCGACGCTGATCGTTGGCGGGCCTATGCCAACGGAGAAATCCCCGGCTCTTCCCCGTCGACTCGCTTCGCTCGATGGATCACCAATCCCTGGAAGTGAGCCGCCCACGGTCACCGATGCTCCGTCACGCGGACCGACGCGTCATGCGGTCGACACGGCGGAGTCTCGGATCTGGACCCAACGCGCCCCCGCTTGAATTGACGGACCTCCGTCAGCGCGTCGCGCGACGAAGTGATCAGGGGCCGACTCGTGCAGCCATCACGCGATTCCGTCAACTCGTCGAGCCGTACCCGATCGGTTGAACGACGACTCAGGGTGAGTTGGGCAAACTGGTTGGGGCACGTCGCCCTGGATGACTCTTTCTTAAGGTTGGACTTCGCTGGACTTGCCGGTTGGATCGGACGATACGAGGACCATCCGGTCCCCGCTCCCACCGGCCAAGCATCCTCGAACGGCCCCAAGGTTGGCATTATGCTCCGACAGCTAGCCACTGCGTTTTGGATGAGTCTCGCAGTGATCTCTTTGGTTTCGGTTCCCACCCAAGCCCAAGACCCCGAATCGCCCCCCGCCCCCTCCCCCTCCGCGCCGGCGCCCTCCACGCCATCGCAAGGAGCGACGGAAAGCGGCGCGGCGCCTCGCGTCAGCGCGCGGTTGATCTTTTCACCCCCCGCCAATTCGTCGAGCGAAACGCCGGGCGTGACGATCGTGCCTCGCGCCGAGACGCCCAGCGCTGCCGCGGGCGCCGACGAGCCGGAACGTGAGGAGCCAGCCACCGCACCGCGGGGAGGCGCCGAGCCGAGCCCGCGAGCGACCGTGATCGTGGATCCGCTCGCCGAGTTGCCGCAAGAGTCCGCGGATGGTCTCGGCGGTTATCGCAGTGCGACGCGGCCGCGCAATGAACTCTCGCCTCGCGTCGCGTCGCGTCATCTGGATCAAGGCCGCGAGGACGATCCGCCACGTGCCTTCGAGCGGCCTTCGAGCTTGCCGGACGTCAACGTTTGGCCGAACGAAGGTTACGAATACCTCGGCGAACCGATCGAAATGGAGCGGCTCGAGAGTCTCAAGGCGCGCGTTCGCCGCACGCTCATGCATTACCACCAACGCCCCGAATCGACCGCGGAGTACAGTCCGTGGGGAGTCATGCATGCGTTGATCGCTTTCGGGGCCGACACCGAGATCATCGCGGGGCGCCGGCGAGTCAACGCGATTGGCTGGCTCTGCTGGAATGGCAACTGCCGCAACCAACGACTCATGTCGGCTCGAGGGGGCGAACTGAACGTCGCTGAAGGGCCCGGTTTGCAGGGACACGAAGGCCAATTGCTCGCCATGCTCGCCCAGTGCTACGTTCCCGCCGACTTTGAGCTGCGAGTCGACGGCAGCGAGTTCACGGTCCAGGATCTCATCGAATACGAGCAACGCACTTGCAAGGCCGGCACCGAACTGACGTTCAAGCTGATCGCCTTCAGTCACTATCTGCCGCCGGACGCGGCTTGGGTCGCCGACACCGGCGAGGCTTGGGACATCGAACGCCTGATCCAGGAAGAGATCAAACAGCCGATCATGGGGGCCGCCTGCGGTGGCACTCACCGGCTCATGGGACTGACCTACGCGGTCCGCTATCGACGCCTGGCCGGGCTTCCCCTGACCGGCGAATGGGAACGAGCCGACCAATACTTGCGCGATTATCAGCAGTACGCGATGTCGCTCCAAAACCCCGACGGGAGTTTCTCGACCAAGTGGTTGGAGCGACGCGAGGCTCGTGAGGATTCGCAGCGGCGCATTCAAACGACCGGCCACATTCTCGAGTGGATGATTTACTCGCTCCCCGAGGAGCGTTTGCGGTCACCCGAAGTCGTGCGCACGGTCAACTATCTGGCTCAGCTCATGTGGGACGAGCGAGCCACGAAGTGGGAGATCGGCCCCAAGGGGCACGCGCTGCATGCGTTGAATCTCTATGACCAACGAGTCTTTGGAGCTCCCCTAGGCCAAGGTGGCCCTCGGGCCGAGTGGTAGTCAAGAACGCGTGATCGCCGAGACCGCCGCCTGCCGCGGCTCCACGGGCCACTGAATCGCGCGGCGAGAAACACCGCGCCGTGATCACTCCGCGCCGGGCCAATGACCGGCTGAGCGAGCCCCCAATCTCGGGCGCCTCGTGGGGAACGAACCGGACCATTCTCGAGTCCGGTGGAGCGGAGTCGCGGCTTCGGCGGCGCGAACCTTTCCTCGGCCATGGCCCTCTCGATGAATGTCGGGCAGCTCCGAGTGGCCGAACGAGGCTCGGCCCGCCGAAAGCGCATCGAATCCGCTCGGCCCCGAGGTTGCCCCCGGCCTGGGAAGGCTCTAGGATGCTGGCCACGTGTCAGTCAAAGACTCGTTTTTGCCGCAAGCCACTTTGTTAAGTGCCCTTGCGGTCCTTCCTCATGGGGGCGACGCCCTCCCCTCGTAATGAGCCTTGGTGTTGATCCGTGGCGGTCCACGGGTTGACCCTCCGCGGTCGGTCGATTGAGCCACTGGAGAGGATGCCACTTCGATGGCGGCGAGCAAGTTCCATACATCCTTGATGGGCTTCGTCCCGGCCGCCGCCGCGATCGCTCGCTGGTCCGAGGCCGATGCGCTGTTGCTATTGCTCGATGACGAAGTCGTCTTTGATGAGCTGTTGGCCTTGGAGTCGTTGCCCCGCATCTTGGTCGCGACGAGCGACGAGAAACTACTGGCCGAAGCACAAGCTCGCCAAATCGCGGCCGTGCAACTGAAGATGACGCTCGACGACGCGGCGGTGAACGAACGATTGACCCAAGCCTTGCTCGAAAGTGTCGCCGACGAATTCCTCAAGCCAGGCGCGAATGTCGTCGCCGTCTATTCCGCGTTCGATGACGACAAGGTGGATTCGATCAGCTCGATTCGCTTGACCGAGCACCTGGGGCGGCTGACCGCTCGCGATCTCCAACGGCTCGAAACCCAAGTGCCTCTCGAAACGCTCAAGAGCGTCGTGGACTTGGCGGTGGAGATCGGTCGCGAGGGACGTGAAGGCAAGCCGGTGGGCGCCTTGTTCGTGGTGGGGGATCATCGCAAGGTGATTCAACAAAGCCACAATGCTTGTTTCGACTTCGTGAAGGGGTACCCCCGCAAGGATCGCAACCTCTTCGATAGCAAGGTCCGCGAAGGCCTGAAGGAATTGGCTCAGCTCGATGGAGCGTTCGTTGTCGCCAACGACGGCGTCGTCGAGGGTTCGTGCCGTATTATCGATACGGCTCCGGTCGAGATCACGCTCACCACGGGGCTCGGTGCTCGGCATTGGGCCGCCGCGGCGATTACTCGCAATACCTCCGCCGTCAGTGTCGTGGTCAGCGAGTCGAGTGGGACGGTCCGCATCTTTCTCAATGGCGAAGTCGTCTTGCGGATCGAGCCCATGCGGCGGGCGATGAAGTGGCGAGAGTTCGATAGTGAAGTGGTTGCCCCCAAGTCTTCCAACGCGAACACGGCCTCATGAACTCCTCCGACTCGCCCGTCATGATTCGGGCGATTGACCTGGACGACGACACTCAAGGCGCGGCTCTCCTGGAGTTGCTCGACGAGTACGCGGCGTCCGAGATCGGCGGTGGCGAAGCGTTGGCCACGCGGGTTCGCGCGAACCTGCTCGGCGATTTGCGGTCTCACTCCCAGTATCGTGGTTGGCTGGCGTGGCTCGATCAGCGACCGGTTGGATTGCTCAACGCGTTCATCGGTTATTCGACCTTCGACGGCCTCCCGTTGCTCAACGTTCATGATCTGGCGGTCACGCCTTCCTGCCAGGGACAAGGGATCGGTCGGCGTTTGCTTGAGACGGCGGTCGATTGGTCTCGGCGACAAGGGTTTGGGCGCGTGACGCTGGAGGTTCGATCCGACAACGTTCACGCCCGCCGACTCTATGGGCGACTAGGTTTTGAACCGCATGTTCCCGTGGGGGAAACGATGGAGTTCCTCAAGTGTTCCTTGATCAACGAAGGGACCGGGGCCGAGCGATGACCAAAACGGAAACCGAATCGAAAGAGACGAAGCCGTCCGCTGAAACGCGCGAGCCGAGGGAGGGCCCGGTCCTCGCCATGGCGGCGCTCGCGCTGTTGCTGGCGCTGGGTACGGCCGGACTCGCGTTGATGACTCTCTCACTCATCTTTTTTCCGCCAGAGCAGCCGGATGCGGCGGGGGGCACCGAGAAAGCCGCCCCCCCTCCCGCCGCGACTTCCAGCGAAGCTCCCTAACCACCGCGGCTTTGGCCTTGGACGAGCGCGCGGTCCACCGGACTTGACGGACAAGCCGACTCGGGCCGTTCGGCCGCGGTCGGTTGACCCTTGTAAGGGCTCCACTAGAATCCGGAGTTTCGCCAGCCGCTTTCGCCGCTGGCGGGGTGGCTCCTGGACATTCGACGCCGGGACCACTCCCGGTTGTTCATGATTAGTAACTCGACCGCGTACATGGGAAGGATCGGTATCCGATGAGCGACACGGAGTTGAACGAGGATCCTTCCTTCATCGAAGCCGCCCGCCGACAGAAGCTCCAACGGCTCGTCGAGCTAGGCATCGATCCATTCGGCCATCGCTTCGACGATCGTCAATGGATCGGGTCGATCCGCGAGCAGCTGGGACAAATCAAGTTCCACGCCGAGTCGGGGGAGACGCGAGACTTGCCCGATCCGCTTGACTCCGCGACCTTTCGACAGTGGCTCTCTGATCAAGGAGCGGGCGAACTGCGTGGGCCCAAGGTCCGAGCCGCCGGCCGGATCATGCTGCATCGCGACAAGGGAAAGCTCCGGTTCATCGACATCGAGGATTGGACCGGCCGCATCCAGCTATTCATCGGACGTGGCCAAGTCGGCGACGAAAACTGGGCGATCCTGGAGTGTGTGGATCTGGGTGACTTGTTGGGAGTGGATGGCGAACTTCGCGTCACGAAGACCGGCGAGTTGTCCATTTTCGCCGAGCGAGTCCATTTCCTCGGCAAGTCGATCGATCCTCCTCCGGCCAAGCATCAAGGGTTGGTGGATCCCGAGCTGCGACAGCGTCAGCGCTACGTCGACTTGGCCTACAACGAGGGAGTCCGCGATCGCTTCATGGCTCGTAGCGCGATCGTGCGCAGCATCCGCGAGACGCTGCATCGGCAAGAATTCGTCGAGATCGAGGGACCGACCCTGCACTCGATCGCGGGTGGCGCCGCGGCTCGCCCCTTCACGACCCATCACAACGCCCTGGACTTGAACTTGTTCATGCGGATCGCGCTCGAGTTGCATCTCAAGCGACTGATGGTCGGCGGGATGGAACGGGTGTTCGAGTTGGGCCGCGTGTACCGTA
>JAGQPS010000111.1 GCA_020426595.1 Planctomycetales bacterium | reverse complement strand
CTCGTTTCGACACCAATACTTTCGCTTCGCGCCACCCAAGAAAGCGCAACACCTAAAAGCGTCAGCGAGGGATTCTTCGCATTCTCAAACCAGCCATCAACTCGTTACGCCACCAACACTTCCGTCCAACTCCAACCGTGAAAGCGCAACATCTAAGAGCGTGAGCGAGGGATTCTTCGACTTCTCAAACAAGCCACCAACTCGCCACGCCACCAACCGCTGCGTCGAGCGAGATTCCGCAAACGCCACGTCCGCGCCAACCGACCTGGAAGGTAAGCGCGCGGTTGACCTTTCCACATGGCGCGGATTCGCGGCCGTCACCAGTGGGACTCGGCCCCTCCCACCGGGAGACTCTGTTGCTTCAAGAAATTGGTTCGGCGTAGAATAGGGTGAGTGGTCGAGGCCGAGATTTTGCTCGATCATCCCGCCTAGATCAGAGGCTCCCACCGGAGCGAGCCTCTCCCCGCCTTGTGATTTTCCGGAGCGCTCGACAGATGCTGCGAATTGAAGGACTCTCGCGTCAACGGACTTGCGATCGAGTTTCACGTCGGCGATTCATCCAGGTCGGCGCGTTGGGCGTGGGTGGATTGACTCTGGCCGGTGCGTTGCGGGCCCAGGAAGGGAACGTGGGCGAATCGAGAAAGCATTCGCATCGCTCCGTCATTTTGATTTGGCAACATGGCGGTCCCTCGCAGCTCGATACGTTCGACATGAAGCCCGACGCGCCGGCGGAGTATCGAGGGCCGTATCAGTCGATCGAGACCACGGTACCGGGCATTCGCATTGGCGAACTGATGCCTTATCACGCGAAGGTGATGGACAAGTGCACGGTGTTTCGTGGCTTTACACACAATAACGGCGACCACTGGGCGGCGGCCCATTGGATGCTGACCGGTTACCTCGGCGCGACCGGTGCCGATCGGCGACCGCGTAATCCAGGCATGGGAGCCGTCGCTTCGTACATGCTCGGGCCGCGTCAGTCCGGCGTCCCCGCGACGGTCAATATCAACGATGGCGGATTCGGATTTCACGGCGCTTCGTTCTTGGGCGTCGCCCACAATCCGTTCTTTACCGGCGACTTTAGCTATGGCAATGAAGCCGGACGTTTGCCGACTGGTAGCGACGACAGCTTCACGTTGGTCGACGGTCTATCGGCGGAACGAGTCATGAATCGCGTCAGTCTGCTGGAGCAGTTCGACCGGTTGCGACACGACCTCGACCGTTCCCCGACTTTCGCCGCCATGGACGACATGAATCGCCAGGCCCAGGAAATCGTGCTTAGTGGACGGGCTAGAGACGCCTTCAATCTCGAACTGGAGGATCCAAAGGTTCGTGAGTTGTACGGGCCGGGATGGGGTGAGCAGGCGTTGCTGGCGAGGCGATTGGTCGAGGCGGGCGTTCGCTTCGTGACGCTCAACACCGGGTATTGGGACGACCATGGCAACATCGAACGCGCGCTCAACGACAAACTCGTGCGCCACGACCGAGCGGTTGGCGTGCTGATCCAAGACCTCGCCGATCGTGGTTTGCTTGACGACACCTTGGTGATTACCGCTGGCGAATTCGGCCGTACTCCTCGAATCAACAAGGATGCGGGTCGAGACCACTGGCCTCAGGCTCAAAGCATCCTGTTCGCCGGAGGGGGATACCGGCATGGCCAAGTCGTCGGAAGCACCAACGACAAGGCCGAGTACCCAACGAGCCGCCCTGTGACTCCCGCCGATTTCAACGCCATCATTTACCGCTCGATCGGTCTATCCCCGGATGACGTGGTGATCGACCATTCCGGCCGTCCCACGAAATTGGTGCAAGGTGGCGAAGTTCCGAGCGAATTGATCTGATTGCCCCGGCGCTCGGGAAAGAGTCGAGGTGAGCCTCCAGCCGCCTTTTCGCATTCCGCATCGACGACCGGATCGCGAGGCGTTACGATCGCTCGACGGTGCGACGACCCAAACGCCCCTTTGTCAGCCTGGGTCTCCCCTTCCGGAGACTCGAGGCGGCGTGGCATTACCGAGGGTGGGTCGCACCCCCAACACACTGGCTGGGAGCTTGGCTCGGCCCCAGTCAAAGGAACGAGATTTGCCAGTGCTTGGCGGCACTTCTCGTCCTAGCATGGGTAGGGCCCTCTTTTCTGTTCGGGGCGAAAGCCGCACGCGAGACTTTTCGAGGAGAATTCGCCGCCATGGGTAGCGTGACCGAATCGGTTTCAACGTTTAACAGCTTTCTCCGCACGATTCTGGCGACATTGGTCCTCGGCGGGCTCGGCTTCGGTGGCTATCAGGGCTACGTCCATTTGATCAAGCCCCAGCTCGATGCGAAGCGAGCCATGGACGAGCAACTCGAGGAGGTCAAACGAGAGCTCGAGGCGAAGGGGGAGGCGCTCGCCGACGCCCGCGCCGAGGTCAACGCCAAGCAAATGGTGATCGACCAGCAGGAGGAAACGATCACCGCCCAGGCCACGGAGATCACGGAACTCAACGTCGAGAACGAGCGTTTGGAAACGGCCCGACGCCTGCTCAAGGTCGACCGCCGTCTGGCTCGAGTCAAAGTGCTGAACGTCGGTACGAACGTCGAGGACAACTCATCGTTCTCGGATGTCGAATTCCAGGAAATCGGTCCCGCCGGTGAAGTGCTTGGCGAGCCTCGACGTTTCCGCCTCAACGGCGACGAGATTCGCGTCGATTCGTGGATCGTGAAGTTCGATGACAAGTACATCGAGGAAGCCGACCTGCTGCGAGGCACGAGTCTCTGCGTCTTTAAGAGCATCTACGGCAATCTCGACGGGCCCCAAGCCGCGCACGCGCTCGAGGAAGAGAACTCGCGTCCCCAAGCCTACGGAAGCGGAGGAAGAGTCTCGGAGTTCGAGCAGAAGATCTGGACCGACTTCTGGGAAATCTCCGCCAATCCGGATCGAGCCTTCGAGCTCGGTATTCGCGCGAGCCACGGGCAGGTGAACTACGTCAAGGCTCGCCCTGGCATCACCTACGAAATCGATCTTCGGGCTTCCGATGGCATGACGATTCGTCCGCTGCGCTCGGAGGGAGAGGAATCGACGGAAGGCGGAGCGGAAAACTAACCTTCCGCTGCTTCCGCGGCATGTCACCTTTCGCCGCGTCCAACCAACAGACGCCCTCGAGTCCCCAGGGAAGTTGACTGGACATGGGATGCCCGAGGCCTCGCAGCTTGGCCCGTATCCCACCCGGCCTTCCTGTTTGCTTGCATTTGAGCCGGACTTTTACCGCTCTAAATCGCTGTGGCCTTCCACTGCGGTTCTTTCCTACAATCGGGCGGCGGGTGAATTCGGGACATGACCGAACCACCGGTCTTGGTTAAGGCAATTCGAGAGTCGCAATCGGGAACCGCGGTATGAAGATGATTGATCAGCGAAAGTACGCGACCGCGATGTTCGGTTGTTTGTTCCTTGCCGGATTTTGTTGGGCGGCCCTATCGTCCACCAGCTTCGGACAAGTCGAAGCGGAACTGCGTCGAGCCGATGGTCAATCGGACGATCCGTACGAGGTCCCGGTGACCGAGGACATTCTCGAGTTGCAGCTTTTCATTGGGCGGCTCTCGTCGATCCAACCACAAGATCTGGAAGAGTACGAGGAGCATCTGCTCAAGCTCCCCATCGCGTTGAACACCGTGGCGAATCGGATCATGGAACTCGATCCCGATCCCGCCAGCCCGGCGTATACCCAGGCGGAGTTTCTCACGTTTGTCGCGGCCGTTCTCGGCGTGCGTCAAGCGAGCCACGATGAACGAGTCGCCTTGGTCGATCGTGTGGCGGCTCGTTTGACCGATCATCCGCGGTTGGCCGACGATGCGGGACTCGCCGAGCAGCTTGCGGAATCGCTCGCCGCCCTCGGCGAGGAGGAACTCGCGCGCAGCGCCTACACGACGTTTGGCTCGCGACTGCAAGACTCGATCACACCCGACATCGCGACTCTCGGCAAACGCATGTTGGGTACGGTGCGTCGGATGGACCTGATGGGAACTCGGCTGGAGTTCCGAGGGCAAACGCTCGATGGCCAGCCGTTCGATCCGGCGACCTTGCAAGGCAAGGTCGTGCTGGTCGATTTCTGGGCCACATGGTGCGGTCCGTGCGTGCGTGAGATCCCGCGTCTCGCGGACCTCCACCAGCTCTACAAGAGCGACGGATTCGAGATTGTCGCGGTGAGCCTAGACGCCGATCGGATTCGAGTCGAGGAGTTCATCGAGAACGAGGAAGTACCTTGGATCTGTCTCTTCCAGGATGGCACCGGTTGGGATCATCCCATGGCGGTTTACTACGGCATCAAGGCGCTCCCGACGACCATGTTGCTCGATCAGGAAGGCAACGTCATCGCGTTCGATGTGCGAGCCGAGGATTTGGCCGAGAAGCTTCCGGAAGTTCTGGGAATCGCTCGCAAGGAATCGACCGTCGCTCCGGCCGTCGATGGAAGCGAACCATCGGCGGACGACTCGGACCGCTAGTTCGCTCACTTGCTGCCCCGCACCAAGGCGAAGCGCTGGTACGACACGGAAGCTCGTGCCTTCTGACGTCACGTTGCTCTCGCCACGCGAATGCCACGGCCAAACGGTCTAGTGTTTGTGGAAGTTGGCGATCAGCTCCCACGCTTCCTCGGGCGAATCGACGTAGTTGAACAGGTCGAGGTGCTCGTCCTTGATCACACCCTCGTCCGCGAGCACCTGGAAGTCGATGATGCGAGTCCAGTACTCGGTGCCGTACAGGATGATGGGAATGACCTGCATGCGCTGCGTCTGACGGAGCGTGAGAGTCGTGAACAGTTCGTCCAGCGTGCCATAGCCTCCGGGGAAGCAGACCAACGCCTTGGCGCGGAACATGAAGTGCATTTTCCGCAATGAGAAGTAGTTGAACTGAAAGCAGAGACTCGGCGTGATGTACTCGTTGGGGACCTGCTCGAAGGGGAGGGTGATGTTGAGCCCTACGCTCGGGGCGCCGACCTCGTGGGCTCCTCGATTCGCCGCTTCCATGATGCCTGGACCGCCGCCCGTCACGATGTAGTACTCGTTTTCGCCAGCCGCGTTGCGATACGAGGAGACGATGCGAGCGAAGTTTCGGCAGTCATCGTAGTAGTGAGAATTGTCGAGAACGTTCTCGGCGCGGAACAGCTCGCGCCGAGCTTGCGGGTCGTCCGGGTTCTTGTCCAGATGCTCGCGAGCCGCCGCGACCTTCCGTTCGGCTTCTTGTTTCTCGAGCACCTGGGTCCCGCCAAACACGACGATGGTCGAGTGGACCCCTTGTTCCTCGAGCATGATTTCTGGCTTGAGCAATTCGAGCTCGAGTCGCAGAGGCCGCAGGTCGGGCCGGCGGATGAAATCGGTATCGAGATAAGCCAGGCGATAGCTCGGGCTTCGCAGAATCGCGTCAATTCGAGCCTGGTGGGGATCTTGCGTCATCGACATTTCCTTACGTCGTAAGCGATCTAACGGGGCGCGGCGACATCGATCGCTCGGGACTCGGTTACCGCCCACCCATGGGATGCCTGGTTGTCATGAGACGTTCCCAGGCGCGCGGCAACGCACGAAACAGTGCGGTTTGGGTTTGCCGTTTGATCGGCGACTTGGCCAAACGAATTGATACCGGCTCGCCAGGCAGGAGCGGGCGCCACGACCGATACGAGCCGCAGTCTTCATGGAAGACTCGCCGTAAGCCGCTGACTCACAGCCGCCACTTCCAGCCACCAAGTTCACAGCCACCGCGACAACGGTCCGCCGCTCGCCGCCAGCGCATCGACTCGCTGAGTGATCGCGGGATCCTCGATCAGTGGAGGCGCGTGATGAGGCTTGATGCGGGCGTCGATCACCAGCGGCCCACGACATCCCCAGTGCTTGTCCTGAAGCTCGGCACTCACGCCATCAATATCAAGAGCCGGATTGCTCCGCGTGAAGGTCACCCAGAGCCAATTGTTAAGCGAGCGAGCCGTGAACTCGCTGTCGTCGACCAGAACGATCATGCGAAAACGATTGAGCCCATGTTCCGGTGGTATCGCCGCGCAGAATTCTCTCAGTTGCCGTCGTTGATCGGCGAGCGAGCAACGTGGGGCCTGAATCGCGACGACTCCCGGCAAGCAAACAGCCGGATTCGAGAATCCAGCCGGCAGCCCGGCAAGCCCCGTGAGGTCGGTCGCCAGCTCAAACCGCGCCTCGCCTCGCGCCGCCATCACGACCTTGGAGCCCTCGTTGAGCCCTTCGCCCGAATAGTCAAGCGTATCGATCGTGGTTCGCGTTTGAAAATGAACGTCATTCGTCCAATCAATGCGCGACAACCAGTGCTTGAGAAAGGGCTCGATATGGTGCGCGTCGAGACCACGATCATCGTTGCCGTCGCAGATCAACAGATACTTGGCGAGCGACATCTGTCCCTGTCCAAGGATCGCGTTGGCCTGAGTGAGTAGCTCCATGGGTCGATTTTGTTGGGCGAATGGAACATAGCGTTCGCTCCCCACCGCCAACAGCAACGGATGCACTCCGGAGGCGTCGACCGCGTGAACGCTTCGCACGCCAGGCAGCACGGTCGGGATGACGGGCCCCGTGAGCTCATGAATGAGCTGTCCGAAAGTCGTGTCCTCTTGTGGCGGTCGGCCCACGACGGTGAACGGCCAGATCGCTCCCTCGCGATGCCAAACCTGCTCGACCTTCATCACAGGGAAGGGATGCGTCAGGCTGTAATATCCGAGATGATCACCAAACGGTCCCTCGGGTTTGGTCGCTCGCGGATCGATCGTGCCAACGATGGCGAAGTCCGCATCGGCGTAGACTCCGACTTGGCCCGTTCGCGTGATGATCGGAATGCGATGTCCGGCCAAGGCACCCGCGAAAGTGAGTTCGGGCATGCCTTCGGGGAGCGGCATCACGGCCGAGACCGTCATGGCTGGCGAACCTCCAACGAACACCGCGACCCGCAGCGGCTCGTCGCGTTCGAGTGCCTGCCGATGATGGACTCCGATGCCTCGATGCACTTGATAGTGCAGGCCAATCTCCTCGTCGGCTCGATAGTCATTGCCCGACAGCTGCACGCGGTACATGCCGAGATTCGAGCCTTGCCACCCAGGCTTGTTGGGCGACTCGGTGTAGACCAGAGGCAGGGTGATGAACGGACCACCGTCGTCCGGCCAACTCTTGAGCTGAGGCAAGTCACTGATGCGGCACTGATGTCGTTGCACCGCTCCACGCCGAACTCGTTTGGGTTGCATGCTCCAGAGGATGAGCGGAGCCTTCCAATAGCGCAGCGGCTTGCGCGCCGCGGCCGCCGGATCGATCTTGATCTCGATCGCGCGCCGCACTTGATCAATCGTGTGCCGGAAGATCCAACGCGCACGGTCCAGGGACCCGAACAAGTTCGAGACCATGGGAAAGCGGCAGTCCTCGACGTTGTCAAACAGGATCGCTGGCCCGCCAGACGCATGAACACGACGCTGGATCTCGGCCGCCTCGAGATGCGCGTCGACGCGGCTTGAAACACGAACGAGATGCCCATGCTTCTCGAGGTCGGCCACGCATTGAGCCATCGAGCGGTACGTCATGTCGAATCCTCTCCTTTGCCTCCAGCCTATCCGGATTCCGCCGACCATGGGGGCGTCGTTCGATACCGGTCTCGCCAGCAAAAGGTGTACGGGAGCCTATTCACCAACGGTCGGATGAGCGCACCTTAGCCTTCCCCAGCTTTATCACCAGGGGGCTGCCCCGACCCGCGAGCAACATGGCACAATGAGTGCTTCGTGCCATGATTGACTCGCTGGGCAGATTGGAGAATCCCATGCACCTCGTCGCCAGTGCCTCGAATCCCACCGAACAAGATGTTGATGCCCTCGTGATTGGCGTCACCGCCGACGACGGCTCCGCCGGTCAAACATCGGACCAAAGCCAGCACTCGGCCTTGTCGGCGCTGGACGAGCTGTCGGGGCAAGTCATTCGTCGCTTGCGTGAACATGGGGATTTCTCCGGGGATGCCAACGAGCTGGTCAAGTTCCCCTTGCCTCCGTCGGCTCGAGCCCGCTGGGCGGTGCTTGTTGGCCTGGGCCCCTCCGCCGACGCCTCGGCGCCCGGCTACTTCCGTGCCGCGGCGACCGCCGCGAAGGCTCTCGCCACTAAACCGGGAATGCGAGTCGGATTTCACTTCCCGTCGGGTCATGCCGCGAGTGGCATCGCCGGAGCCATGGTGGGATGCGTCGGACAAGATCTCCTGCGCGCGAAACAAAAGCTCAATCCACTGGCCGAGATTCGTTGGTCGGGAGCGGGCGAGCTCGACCTTGCTCGGGGGCGACAACTCGGCGAGAGCATCAATCTGACTCGCAAACTCGTCAATCTCCCTCCCAATCATGTCTTCCCCGAATCGTTCGCGTCGACCGCCCAGGAAGTCGCCGACGAAGTTGGGCTGGGCATCGAAATTTGGGACCAGAAGCGGCTCGAGGCTGAACGCTGTGGCTCCCTTTTGGCCGTCGCACAAGGTTCGATCAATCCCCCTCGGCTCGTCATCTTGCGCTATCAAGGAGCCTCGGAATCAACCCCTTGGACCGCGCTGGTCGGCAAGGGAGTCACGTTTGACTCCGGGGGCTACTCGCTCAAGCCAAGCGACGGCATGAAGGACATGAAGTGCGACATGGCGGGAGCCGCCACGGTGCTGGGTGCGATGCGAGCCATCGCCTTGGCCCAGCCGAAAGCCAACGTGATCGGCATCTGTGGACTCGTGGAGAACATGGTTAGCGGAGGCGCCTACAAACTCGGCGATGTCTTGCGAGCTCGTAGCGGCAAGACGATCGAAGTCCTCAATACCGACGCCGAAGGTCGACTCGTGCTGGCCGACTGCCTGGACGTCGCCTGCTCGCTGGGGGCCGAACGCATCATCGACTTGGCGACCTTGACCGGAGCCTGCATGGTCGCGCTCGGCAACGATGTCGCCGGACTCATGACCAACAATGATTCCCTCGCCTCCGAGGTTAAGGAATCCGCGGCCCGTTGCGGCGAGCCTTTGTGGGAGCTCCCGATGTTCGCGGAGTATGGCGAGCAAATCACGAGCCCCTTGGCCGACATCAAGAACGTCGGCAACGGTCGCTGGGGAGGCGCGATTACCGCCGCTAAGTTCCTCGAGGAATTCGTCCAGAAACGACCGTGGGTCCATCTCGATATCGCCGGTCCCGCCTATGCCGATTCGAGCAAGGCTTGGATCGATGGGGGAGCCAGCGGAATCTTCGTCCGCACGCTGCTCGATTTCGTCGAACACAGCGCGGGGTGAGTCCTGGAGAGCAGTAGAGCAGGGGAGCAGGGGAGCAGGAGACGGGAATGGGGTGGGCTGTTGAAATACGTCCGATTCGTGGCGGTTCGACACGATGTGGCCTTGGGGCGACGCCTGCCGCTTGGTGGGTTGTTTGCTTGCTCTCGGATCATGACCGCTGGGGTGTTCGTGGACTGATCGCCGGATATGCTGATCGAGTCCGTTGTGGCGTCGCTCGGCGTCGTTGCTTTGGGGCTCGTACAGGAGACGCAGTATGGCATTTCTCAGCCGTTGGCTTTGTATCGTTGGATTGGTGGTCATGACTTCCTCGTCCGCTTTTTCGCAAGACTCAACCTCGGGCGATGGCCCAAGGCTCTCGGATGTGAGCGCTGACGAAGATCCTTATTTGTGGCTCGAGGGAGTCGAGGACGAGCGAGCCTTGGATTGGGTGCGAGCCCGCAATGGCGAGGCTCAAGCGGAACTGGTCGACGACGCATTCGCCGAACTCGAATCCGAACTGCTTGCCATCCTCGATTCCGATGCCCGCATCCCCTCGGTCTCCAAGCGCGGAGACTGGTACTACAACTTCTGGCGAGACAAGGAACATCCACGCGGCATCTGGCGCCGCACGACGCTCGAGGAGTACCGTAAGGAGTCGCCGGATTGGGAGATCCTGCTTGACCTCGACGCCGTCTCGGAAGCCGAAGGCGAGAACTGGGTCTGGTCCGGCGCTAGCGGCCTCAAACCCAACTATGACCGATGGCTTATTTCCCTCTCGCGCGGTGGGGCCGACGCCACGGTGACTCGGGAGTTTGATTTGCCGAGTCGCTCGTTCGTCGCCGACGGATTTCAACGCGAGGAAGCCAAGGGCTCGATCAGTTGGATCGATCTCGACCATGTCTACGTCGCCACCGACTTTGGCCCTGGCTCGATGACCGATAGCGGCTATCCCCGAGTCGTCAAGCGATGGACTCGTGGAACGCCGATGGCGGACGCCGACGTGATCTACGAAGGAACGATGGACGACATGCGAGTCGGCGCCTACCACGACGACTCGCCAGGATTCGAGCGTGAGTTCGTGTACCGCGCCCTCGCCTTCTACAACGATGAACTCTACTGGATCAACGACTCGGGCGAACTCGTTCAAGTCGACGTGCCGAACTCGGCCAACAAGGACGTCGTCCGGCAATACTTGATGCTCGAACTGCGCGAACCTTGGGAAGTCGAAGGGACGACCTACGCGGCAGGCTCGTTATTGGCGACGAACTTCGATGCCTTCATGCAAGGTGGTCGCAAGTTCGATGTCTTGTTCGAGCCGACGGAACGAACGTCTCTGGCGGGCTACTCGGCCACCAAGGACCACTTCATCCTGAACGTCATGGAAGACGTCAAGAACCGGCTGTATGTCGTCACCGCGACCAGTTCGGGCTGGCGACGCGAGCCGCTCGTGGGCGCGCCCGACTTCGGAACCGTTTCGGCCGGAGCTGTCGATTCGGACGAGTCGAACGCCTACTGGATGACCGTGACCGACTATCTGACTCCCACCTCGCTGTTTTATGGCGAGATTGGCGAGCAGCCCGAGAAGCTCAAGAGCCTGCCCGCATTTTTCGACGCCGAAGGCCTGGCGATTTCACAGCATTTCGCCACCAGCGCCGATGGGACTCAGGTCCCTTATTTCATGGTCGCCCGCGAGGATGTGGAGCTCAATGGCGACAACCCGACGCTGCTGTATGGTTACGGCGGCTTTGAGATCTCGTTGACTCCGTCTTACAGCGCGTCGGTCGGACGAGCCTGGTTGCTGCAGGGTGGAGTTTATGTCGTGGCGAACATTCGCGGCGGCGGAGAATATGGGCCTCGCTGGCATCAAGCGGCTCTCAAGGCGAATCGTCTCCGCGCTTACGAGGACTTCGCCGCCGTCGGTCAGGACCTGATCAAGCGAGGCGTCACGACGTCGGAACGACTCGGTATCCAAGGTGGTTCGAACGGTGGTTTGCTCGTTGGCAACATGGTGACGAGATACCCCGATCTGTTCGCCGCCGCCGTCTGCCAGGTGCCTCTGCTCGACATGAAGCGGTACCACCGATTGCTGGCTGGCGCGAGCTGGATGGCTGAATACGGCGACCCCGACGACGCCGAACAATGGGAGTTCATCCAAACCTACTCCCCCTACCAAATGGTCCGTGCGGATAAGGAGTATCCGACGGTGTTCTTCACGACGTCGACTCGTGATGACCGAGTCCACCCGGGACACGCTCGAAAGATGATGGCCAGGATGTTCAATCAGGGGCACTCGGTGCTGTACTACGAGAACATCGAGGGAGGGCATGGAGGAGCGGCTAATAATCAGCAGCGAGCCTACATGTCGGCCCTGGCCTTTCGGTTCCTTCAGCAGCAGCTGATGGGCGAAAAATAGGCCGGGCGGATCGCTTGAAAGACCGCTCCCCAGAGGCCGGGGCGGTTTGGTACGATATGGCGGGCGGGTCGAACGAGCTTCGATCCGCCCGTTTCAGTTGGCAAGCGACGGATCACAGCGAACGGATGACACGGGTATGGGACGTAGTTTCGAAAACCGCAAGGCCTCCATCTTCAAGACCGCGGCCGCGAAGTCCAAGGTCTACTCCAAGTACGGCAAGCTGCTGTACGTCGCGGCCAAGAACGGTGTCCCGGACCCCGAGAGCAATCCCGCGCTCAAGGCCACGATCGACCGAGCCAAGAAGGACCAGGTCCCGAGCCACGTGATCGACAAGGCGATCGAAAAGGCCAAGGGCGCGTCGGGCGAGGACTATGCTCCGCTGCGTTACGAAGGTCGCGGCCCCGGTGGCTGCATGGTGATCATCGACTGCTTGACCGACAACAACAATCGAACGATCACCGATGTGCGGAACTGCTTTACGAAGACCGATTCCAAGCTCGGTACCAGCGGCTCGGTCATGCACATGTTCGATCACCTTGCGATCTTCTCGTTCGCGGGGACCGATGGCGATGCCGTCCTGGAAGCGATGCTTGAAGCCGAAGTCGACGTGGATGATGTCGAGGTGAAGGACGGCCGAGTCACTCTGTTCGCGCCGGCCAACGAATTCAACAAAGCCAAGACGGCATTGTCCGCCGCGTTTCCCGACCTCGACCTCGACGTCCAGGAAATCGCCTACCATCCGCAAACGATGACCGAGATCTCGGCGGACGACATGCCGATGTTCGAGAAGTTCATGAACATGCTCAACGAATGCGAGGATGTTCAGGAAATCTATCACAACGCCAAGCTCCCCGAATAAGCCGAGTCGGGTTGCCGGAATTAGCCGAGCCGGCCCGCGTTGCCGCCCCAATGTTGGGCCGACTCGGTGTTGATCCGACTCGGTGTCGAGCATTCGCTCCACTCATTGCTGTTGCACGAGCGGCGTGGCTTGTTCGGACTCGAAGCGATCGAGTTCCGCGCTGAGTCGCTCGAAATCGGCGGCATGTTCCGCCGCGACATCGGTCGTCTCGCCAACGTCGCTCGGCAAGTGATACAAGCTCGTGGTGGTCTCGCCAGCCGGCGTGCGCGTGCGAACCAGCTTCCACGGTCCCTGCCTGAGGGCACTCGCCCGCGGGGCGGTGTTGAGGAGGATCACGCGATCGGGATCCTCCGCCGGGGCCGCTCCGGTGAGACGCTCCCATTGATTGATCCCATCGAGATTGTCCTTGTGCACCTCGCCGCCGGCCGCATGCACGAGCGTCGGATACCAATCGACGGTGTGCATCGGCAGCTCGACTTGCCGGGCTTCGATCTTCCCCGGATACCAAATGAAGCCATTGGAACGAACGCCCCCTTCGTAAACCGATCCCTTGCCATCACGGAACGGTCGATTGTCGGCTCGCTGCCGAGGAGCCACACCACCATTGTCACTCGAGAAGACAATGATCGTGTTGTCCATCACGCCCTGTTCCTCGAGAGCCGCGACGAGCCGGCCGACGCCTCGATCCAAGGCTCGGACCATGCGAGCGAAATCACGTCGAGACTGAGGCAAGGTGTCCGGCAATCCCGGATCGTCTTCCTCCGGAGTTTGATACGGCGAGTGAGGCGCGTTGAACGCGACGTAGAGGAACAGCGGCTGGGCCGAGAAATCGTGAGCCCGCACCTGACGGCTCGCCTCGTCCGCGATCAAGTCGGTCGAATACCCAGGCTCGTCCAACACCTCTTGTTCGCGATACCAATCGATCCCAACCTCGGCTCGTCGATGCGTGTAGTAGTCGATGGCGCCGGTCGTCAGCATGCCGTATTGGTTATCGAAACCGCGAGCAAGCGGCAGCATCTCGGGACGCGACCAACCGAGATGCCATTTGCCGACGATCGACGTATGGTATCCCAGGTCGTGCAGCTCCTCGGCCAACGTGCGTTCGGCCAAGTCGAGACTAAACGTGAAGTCCGGTCGGATGACTCCGACTTGCAGACCGTACCGCATCGGATAGCGGCCGCTCATCAGCGCCGCCCGAGTCGGCGTGCAAACCGGCTGGACATAGAGTGATCGCAAGATCGTCGCCTGCTTGGCCAGCTGCTCGAGATTCTCGGTGCGGTAGCGACTCTCGCCTCCAAAACTACAGTCGTTGTAGCCAAGGTCATCCGCCAACACGAACACGATGTTCGGGCGTTGTGGCGCGGGTGGAGCGACCGTCGCCGGAGCCTCCTGCGACCAACCACTCGACATACCGCCAAGACACATGACCAAGGCGACCATCCCGGAACCGAGAAAACGGCGCGCGGCAATCATCTGAATCTCTCCGGAAGGGACAGGGGCTCGGGAAGCACGAGTTCGCCGCACGGGGCGGCCAGTTGTCCAGTCGCTGGATCCTAACCGAGCGCCGCCGCCAAGTCGTCACGCAAATCCTCGAACGACTCGAGACCGACGCTGAGGCGGACGAGCGCGTCGGAGATCCCATGCTTGAGTCGATCGGCCCGATCGTAACTCGCGTGAGACATCGACGCCGGCTGCTCGATCAAACTCTCGACCGCTCCCAGACTCACGGCGAGCTGGAAGAGACGAGTCGATTCGACGACTCGCTTGGCCTCGGCGAATCCGCCGGCGACTTCAAAGCTCATCATCGCTCCAAAGCCGCCGTTCATTTGCCGAGTCGCGATTTCGTGCCCAGGATGACTCGCCAAGCCGGGATAGAGCACGCGTTCGACGCGGGGATGGTCGACTAAGAACTCGGCGATTGCCTGAGCCGTGCGGCATTGCTCGCGCACGCGCAGTTCAAGAGTCTTGAGACCTCGCTGGATCAAATAACAGTCCCATGGACCGAGCACATTGCCCACCGCGTTCTGCAGGTAGTGCAACCGCTGATGCAACTCGGCGTCGCGCACGACGAGCACTCCTCCCAACGCGTCGCTATGTCCGCCCATGTACTTGGTGGCCGAGTGCATGACGATGTCGGCGCCAAACTCCAGTGGCCGAGTGAGCACGGGAGTCGCGAACGTATTGTCGACTCCCACCCACAGGTCATGGCGGTGAGCCCAG
>JAGQPS010000110.1 GCA_020426595.1 Planctomycetales bacterium | reverse complement strand
TCAAGGGTCGCTATGCGACGAGCTTCGAGATCGAGCCGAAGTGGCTCATCGAGTGCGCGGCTCGCCGCCAAAAGTGGCTCGATATGGGCCAGTCGCTCAACCTGTACCTGCTCGATCCCAACGGACGTAAGCTCGACGAGATGTATCGCCTCGCGTGGCGCAAGGGTCTGAAGACGACCTACTACCTGCGCACGCTGGCGGCGACCTCGATCGAGCCGACGACGGTTCGCGTCACCGATGACGACGAGGTTCGTCCGTGGATGCGGAGCGGCGGGCAAGCCACGGAGGCGGCTCCGGCCGCGCCGGTTTGCAATCTCGGCGAGGATTGTGAAGCCTGCCAATAGTTCGCGGATTGTAGTTGGATGAATTCGCGAGGGTTGCCGGGAACGCTCGGCGACCCTCGGCGATTCGCTCCGATCCACCGCGTCTCCCAAGTCGCGGGAAGGGGAGGGGGAATCGCGAGGCACGGCCAACTCGATTCTTTCGGCGTCGAGAAATGGCTTGTGACCGACCTCAGGGTTCGACAAGGTTGGGAAGTCTTGTCGAGCCGCGAAGGTCAAGATCGATCTTCGCCTTATTCCCAAACCCGAGGCCCGCTAATTTTCTGGCGATCGTCCAATCGCCCGAATCAGCGTGGTGGGTCTCGGTGGCCACCGCCGCGCGATATGGTCGTCGCGCGACCTTGAAACAGACTGCTCGAAAGAGGACGGTGTTATGTCGACGGTGAGAGAGAATGGACGGAGTCTGATCGGGAAAGCCGGTCGGTTCAGCGCTGATGACAAGCGGCTGATCAACTGCAACCAGGTCGACGTCAATCAGTTGATGCCTCTCAAGTACAAGTGGGCTTGGAAGCACTACGAGAACGGCTGCGCCAATCACTGGATGCCCAGCGAAGTCCCGATGAACAAGGACATCGAGATTTGGCGGTCGAATCAGCTGACGGCCGACGAACGACTGCTCGTGATGCGCAATCTCGGTTTCTTCGCGACCGCCGAGAGTCTCGTGGGCAACAACCTCGTGTTGGCGATCTTCAAGTTCGTCACCAACGCGGAATGTCGCCAATACCTGTTGCGACAGGCGTTCGAGGAGGCGATCCACACGCACACGTTCCTGTACGTGGTGGAGAGTCTCGGTTTGGACGAGAGCGAAGTCTTCAACATGTACAACGAGATCCCGGCGATCGCTCGCAAGGATCAGTTCGAGATGGAACTGACCCGCGAGGTGCTCGACGATGATTTCACGACCGATACGTTCGAGGGAGCCCAAGCGTTCCTCAAGAACCTCATCGGTTACTACGTGATCATGGAAGGCATCTTCTTCTACACCGGCTTCGCCATGATCTTCTCGCTGCATCGCCGCAACCTGATGACCGGCATTGGCGAGCAGTTCCAGTACATCATGCGGGACGAGTCGATTCACTTGAGCTTTGGTGTCGATCTGATCAACGGCATCAGGCAAGAGAATCCGGAACTCTGGTCGCCGGAGTTCCAAAACCAGATGGTGGAGAAGATCCGCGAGGCGGTGGAGCTGGAGATCGCCTACGCCAAGGATTGCCTCCCCAACGGTATCCTCGGTCTCAACAGCGACGGCTTCCGCGAGTACGTGCAGTACATCGCCGACCGCCGGCTCGAGCGCATTGGGTTGCCCGTCCTCTACGGATCGAAGAATCCGTTCCCATGGATGAGCGAGATGACCGACTTGGCGAAGGAAAAGAACTTCTTCGAGACTCGCGTCACCGAGTACCAACAAGGCTCGGTCCTCTCCTGGGACTAACATCCCAGTCGCCGCGAACATCGCCTAGACAACCACGCGCCCTCGTACAGCTCGCCTGTCCGAGGGCGTGTCTCATTTGGGCCGAAGAATAAGTCACACCTATTTCTCACGCAAAGGCGCTAAGACGCAAAGGAATTCCGCTTAGCGTCTTTGCGCCATTGCGTGAAACAGAAATGCCCGCGAATAAACCAGCGATCCGCGGCTGGCGTTCTCAAACCACGAGGCGAGCGCTTTGGCGCGATACGCTGATGCGGGCGATTGTGCCGCTGCTGAACTCGAGGAAATCGGCTTCGACTCCGTCCGAGAAGATCACGCCGCCCATCGGCATTTGCGAGCCGATCACGAGTTCCTCGGATTCGGCCAATGTGCCGGCGACGAGACTCGCATGGCTATGCCGACTCACGAACGGCTCGCGCACCGCCCAGATCAATCTTCGGTCGCTCCAGTCGAGTTTGACTGGCTCGGCGACCGATCCGCCGAAACTGCGGCTGAATCCCGCCGCCATGTTGAACAGCGAGGAAAGCCAGCCCGTTGAGCCGGCTCCGGTCGAGATCAGAATGCCGCTTGACGATTGAGACTCCATCCGAGAGCCCGCCTCGAGCGTGTAGCGGGCCGAGATGTGCGTGCTGGCTCCGATGTAGAAGTCGTTGAAGGCCAACATGCGCTGGCCGTCGTTCGTGTTCGCCTCGGCCAATGTGACGTCGCGCGTCTTGGCTCGCCGCGCGATCGTCGTCTGAAGAATGCTCCGTGCTTCGCCAACCGAGAAGGGGAGCAAGATTCCGTCGTTGCGTACGGGATCGGGATTGATGCCGATGATCGGAACATCGCCGACGTATTTCGCGGTGTTCGCGACCAAGCCATCGGGACCAATCACAAGCACGGCGACGCATCGGCCGAAATCGAAGTTGGGTAGGAAGCTTCGATCCACCGTCCGGATCGGGTAACCCAAGTCGATTTGTTTGAGCAGAGCCTGCAGCGATCGTTGGTACGCTTCGTCCTCGTCCGCGTACTCCTCCTGCTCGGCCAACATGTCGGCCGCCTCTTCGTCGGCCTCGGTAGCCGTGTCGAAGTCGTCATTCTTCGAACGGCTCGATCGTTTGCTTTTTCGCAGAGCCGCTTCGTGCAGGGCGGCTTGCTCCAAGCGGAACAGGGCTTGGTTGGCGGTCGCCCAACGAGCCTTCAATGCCGCCAAACGCGTATCGCGAGTCACCACGGCGATGATCGGTTGACCTTGTTGCATGGGCGCTCCCGCCAACTTTCCCGAGCCAGAACCATCTTCGAGGATCGCGTCCGGCGTTCGACGGCGATCGAAGGAAACGGACTATCGATTGGAGCCGCGGCGTTTAGGGCCAGACTCATTGGGGGCCGTGTTTCCACTTCCCTCCCCCTCGAGCAATGTCGCGAGGAGGTCGGGCGAGATGTTGAGTTGCCCGACCTTCTCGGCGTTGTCCGCGAGATCACGAAACGCCATCGCGATCATCTGACGGGCATCCAATCCGCCTTGTTGAACGGCGAGCAACGTGCGCCAGTCGACTCCCTTGATCGGCTCGAGCATGGCACGCAGCGCTTCGGCCTTGGCCTGCGATTCCTTGGCTTCGTTCTCAATCCGCTGATTGACCAGATCGGTACGTTCCTGCTCGATGGCGATATCGGCCCGCAGTTTCGTCTCGCGCACTTGCCGTTGCTTCTGCTCGATCGCGATCTCCGTGGTGAGTTCGTTCTCCTTGATTTGTCGCTCGAGTTCGACCGCGGTATTGCGCCGTGCGTAGATGGCTTCATCCGCTTCGAGCAGCAGCTTTTCGCGAGCCTCGGCCTGCAGTGCCTTCGCCATTTCCGGCGTTGCCTTGATGGAGAGAATCGACAGCTCCAGGATCTCGACCCCCAGCATCTCCACGGCGGTCGAGGATTGAACTCCAGCCGTGACGGCTCGCACCAATTCGTCGCTACTGACGAGTAGATTCCTCAGTGTGCTGCGCTGCGTGAACGCACGCGTGAGGATTTGAGTCACATGGATCAAGCGATCGGCGAGCTTCGTGGGGTCATCGGTCCGGTAGCGGCCTTGGTTCGTCACGCTGTAGTCAAGCAATGAAGCGAGCAAACCGGGATTGACCACTCGGTACGTGAGCTCGCCTTGGATCGTCGCGTCTTGGAAGTCCGCCGTGACCTCGTTGAACACGAAGGGGACATCGATACTGGCGACGGGGATCTGCACGAGCGTCGCGGTGGGAGCAAAATAGAAGAACGAAAGCCCGGCGCCGGAGCGAACGACCTTGCCGCCGCGATACTGCATGACGTGAATCGTCGGCGGCACCTTGACGTAACGGAATCCGAGCATGATTGAATCCTTGCCACGAGTAACCGACGAGAACAGCGCGTCTACTCATACGGATGAGAGCCGCGGATGAAAGGTTCACCCGCAAGCGACGCTTTATCATGCTCACGCGAGAATCGCGGCTCAATCCGCTCGGCCATCAAAATCCCATCGCCGACTGGAATCCAACGACACTCACGCGCGACGGGCACCGAGTCCGACTTGGCGTCTTCGCGTCTTGGCGTGCCAACATCCTCGCGGCATCACCCATGGCTAGTTCGCCGCCCGAATGCCGGTGGGGAGCTTCTGGGGCAACGTCAGGGTCTCCGATTGGGAACTGGCGACCGCGTCAGCACAGAAGTCGACCGCGTGATACCCGGCCGGGCGATGGTTGCCGCTGGCTCCGAGTCCACCAAATGGCATGCGGGCGCTGGCTCCCGTCGTCGCTCGATTCCAATTCAAAACGCCAGCCCGCACGCGCCGGCGAAACTCCTGAAAACGGTTGGCATCATCGCTTAACAACCCCGCCGCCAACCCGAAGCGAGTCCGATTGGCTTCGTCCAACGCGGCCTCCCAACTCGAGACACGGATCACCTGCAACAAGGGGCCGAACCATTCTTCATCAAGGCGATGAGGCACGTCGGTGACATCGATCAGGCCTGGAGCTAGAACAGCGGGATGCACGCCGACTTGACGCATGACACGCAATGACCGTGCTCCCTGTTCGATCAGTCGGGACTGCGCGGCCAATAGTCGTTCGGCGGCGCCGAGCGAAACAACGGGCCCGAGGAACGGTTCCGGCTCTTGGTCGAAGAGTCCGACGTCGATGCGATCAATCCAACGTCCCAACACCTCGAGAAACTCGTCGCTTTCCGGACTGTCGACGACGATCAGCCGTCGAGCGCACGTGCAACGCTGACCGCTGGTGATGTAGGCACTTTGAACAACCAGCAAGGCGGCGGCGTCGAGGTCGCGTACTCGATCGACGACCAACGGATTGTTGCCTCCCATTTCCAGGGCCAACATCTTTTCGGGAAAGGCGCCATACCACTTCGACAGTTCCAAACCGACTCGGTACGAGCCGGTGAACAGCAAGCCATCGAGTTGAGGATGTCGGGCCAAGTGTTCGGCCGACTTGGGACCGCCTTGCACCAAGTTGATCACGCCCGCGGGCAGGTCGGCCTCGCGCCATTGGTCGACCAACATCTCTCCGACCGCGGGAGTCAGCTCACTCGGTTTGAAGACGATCGTATTGCCAGCCAGAAGCGCGGGAACGATTTGGCCGTTGGGCAGGTGAGCCGGCAGATTGAACGGTCCCAGAACGCCGAGCGCTCCGAGCGGCCGGTACCACGTCTCGCCGCGCACGTCGTTGTTCAGCTCTTCCGCGGAGCCACAACGCGTGCGATAGGCGTCGATCGTCACGTCGACCTTGCCGGCGACCGCGGCGACTTCGGTATACGCTTCCCACAGCGGCTTGCCCATCTCGCGGCTTATGAGCCGGGCGAAGACCGAGGAGTGACGTTTGATTCGTTCGGCGAATCGTCTGGCGATTTCGATGCGTTGTTCGAACGACGTCTGGCTCCAGCCACCAAAGGCTCGTCGTGCCGAGTCGACGGCCAAGTCGATCTCACCGGGCAAGGCCTCGGTCCCAGACCAAACCAGGTCATCACCGTTGGGGCCTCGGGAATGCAAGGCCGGTCCGTCGCCCGTTACCCAAGCGCCGTTGATGAACAGATCACGATGTCCCATTGAGTCCTCCCTGTGCCCTTGGACTGGGCGAGCTAGATAACCGCCGCGGTCGCCGATCGCGAATGTCGACGCGAATTGCCGACTCGAGCATCACCTTGATCGACGATGGGCTGCTTGGTCGACGGCGCGCCGCGGACGTGGCACCCATTGTCTTGCTGTTAAGTCGCCTTGGGCGTCACGTAGCGCACCGAATCGCCAATTTTAATCCCGAGACTCAACGCCGTGACTCGGTCGATCGCCACGGAGGCTCCCGCCTCGACGTCGCGCGAGGAAGGCGGATCGGTCGTCAGCAATTGGAGCGTACCGAGACAGCACCGAAAGCCGGCGTCACGTTGGTTGGCGACGAGGAACGGTTCGGATTCCACCGCTTCCTCGATCTTCTCGACCCTGCCAACTCCACTGTCGCGCACGGACCGAATTCGATCTCGAGCACAGTGAACCACCGGACCTCCATCAAAGATGTCGATCAAGTTGCGATGTTCGAATCCCTCCTGCTTGAGCAACGCCAACGCGGGTTCGGTTTGCGGATGTACCCTGCCGATGGTGGCTTGGGCGGCGGGAGGCAATAGCGTCACGTATAGCGGATGCTTGGGCATGAGGTCGGCGATGAAGTTCTTCGAGACCGTGGTCATGGTCTCGGCTTTGGGGAACTCAACGTCAAAGAAGTGGCGACCGATCGCCTCCCAAAACGGACTCTTGCCTTCCGCGTCGACGACCCCTCGCATTTCGGCGATGACTTCCTTGTCGAACCGATCGGGGAAAGCGGCGATGAACAAGAATCGACAAAGTGACAACAGGCGCCCGTGGCCGCTTCCGCGATAGTTGGGGTCGAGGTACAGGCTGCCGATCTCGGTGGGGCCATCGTGCTCCTTGACCAAATGCAGAACGGCGACTTCCTTGGTGACATTGAGTGCCTCACTCGACTGCAAGGTCGTTTCAATGCGGTACGAGTAGAACGGCTCGAAGCCCCCGACTTTCGAGTAGATCGCGCACGTGCCGACCAGTTTGCCGAGCGTTTGGTCCTCCATGACGAAGACGTACGGTTGTCCCGAGGGACGTTTCGGTTTGCGGCGAAAGGCAAACTCGCTTTCCTCGAGTCGCTCTTGGAGCTGATCCTTCGAGATCTTGAGCGTCGTCAATCCGTAGGTCGACGCGGCGATCAAGTCGTAGAGCGGGTCGAGGTCGTCGAGCGTCGCGGTGCGGATCACTAGCATGGAGCCGGGTTCCTTCTCGTTGCGGAAACGGTCTGCGAGCCGCTTACTTCTTTTGCTCGGCCAACAATCGGACGAGCGCTTGTTCCAACAGCCGCAACGCTTCGTCGATTTGTTCGTCGGTGACAACCAGCAGGGGAGGGAGGAACCGCAAGCGAGTCGGCTCCGCGCCCGCCACGAAACCCATCAGCCCCTCCTCGAAGCAAAGTTCGGCCAAGCGTTTCGCGACCGCCGCGCTTCCGTCGAGCGGAGTCAGGGCCAGCATGCCGCCGATTCCCCAGGGTCCCGAGATCGACCCCGGATATTGCTCGGCCAACTTCTCGAGACCACTGGAGAAACGTTCGTGAATCCGTTGATTACGACCGCCCGCGCCAAACGAACCGATCGAATCGAATCGATCGAGTATCTCGAGAGCCGCGAGGATCTCCCACGTCCCGGCGGTAAAGGTCTGACTGATCAAGCCGGGGCCAGGTTTGAATGCTGGCCGGTAAAGCGTGGCGCACGCTTGGGAGATCTTGCCGATCGTGACCACGTCGACCAAGTCATCGAGACCGAAATGTTGGAAGGCGAAGGGACGAGTGGTGCGTCCAAACGTCTGCACCTCATCGAAGATCACCACCATCCCCGCGTCGCGAGCTCGTTGGCTTAGAAGCCGAAGAAAATTCGTGTCGCCGACGTTGTAGCCTCCCTCCCCCTGAATCAACTCAACCCAGATCGCCGCATGCTGTTGGGGATAACGAGCCACGATCGTTTCCAGCGCCGCGAGTGTTCTGCCGGTCGAGCCCGCCGGATCGTTCGTGTCGAAGAAGGGGAGATAATCGACGGAAAGAGTGGGCGGGAGTCCGACTCGATACGCCGCCTTGTCGGTCAATTGACTCAACGCCAATGTCCGTCCCGCGAAGCAATGCTCGAAGGCGACAAGGCGTGGACGTCCTGGTCCGTGATGAAACGCCAGCTTGAGCGCGTTTTCGTTGGCCATCGCGCCGCTGGTCGAGAGGGTTACGTGCCGCAGGTCGGCTCCCGATTCGCAGGCCAGATCGACGAGTCGTTGACAGAGGTCAACCGCGACGTCGAACTGTTGCAGGTTGCCTTGCATGACGGTGTCCAGCATCGCCGCTTCGATACCCGCCGCGCGTAAGCCCGCATCGCCGTGTCCCGCGCCGTGAACTCCGATGCCCGAGATGAAGTCGAGTTTGACACTCCCATCGCCCAGTTCCACCCAAGGCCCGTTACCGCGTCCGGTGGCCAAGTACGGATAATAGAGCCCACCGCCGCGAAGTTCGGCGAATTGCTTTAGACGCTCGTCATAGGCCGAGACGCGCCGCGGATCGGCGGGTTGAACGCGTTGCAGATCCTGTTGTTGGTCGGTCGCGACTTGCTGCAATAGCTCCAGCGCCCGAGCAATACGCGGGTCATCTCCCCAAGGTCGTTTCCAGTCGCCGCTCATCGCGTACTCCTCCGCGGAAAGTGTGAGCCTTCATCCTAGCGAGTTGACGCATCGAGCGGCTCCCCGGTCACGGCGAAACCGCTTTTCCCTGTCATCACGCTTGGCTTATTTCTTGGCTTACCCATGCGAGGTGATCCGCCCGACAACAGCATCGAGATTCCCCGAGTCTTGAAACTCCTTGAAGCGATGCGATTCCGTCGCTCATCCACTCGTGAAGATGCGCTCGACTTGCCCTACGCCGACTCCACCCGGGAAGAAGAACCACACGTAATAGAAAATCCCTGGGGCCACGAGTATCAAACTGTCAAATCGGTCCAACAAACCGCCATGCCCTTGCACTACCGACGACATGTCTTTTAGTCCTAAGTCCCGTTTGATCGCGGAGACCAGCAAGTCGCCCAATTGCCCCAGCACGCTGATCAGGAGTCCCATGGCGATGAGGTGAATGGGGTGGGAGAGTGGTGTGGAACCAAACACGTAGTGGCCACCCAAGGCGGCGAAAAGGGTCGTGCACACGATCGCTCCCAGTGCTCCACCCCACGTCTTGTTGGGGCTGGTGTTCGGCATCAACTTTCGATGTCCCAACACTTTTCCCCACGTGAAGGCGAAAACATCGTTGAGTTCCGTGCACAGCAACAGCCACAACAGGATGGGCCGAAAATGCTCGCCGTTCGAGAAGTACGCCAAATGCGCGAGGCTCGCGCAGAACAGAAAATAGCCAAGCAGTGACAACCCAATGCGACGTAGATACCCATGCGGCTGATCGACCAAGAGGCACGAAACGGTAATCACAGCGACACCGATCACGAATGACGCGGAGAACAGTTCCTGCCAGTGATCGATGACCGCCGCGAACGTGAGCAGCGTCGCGGCGACGACGGAGCCCATGGCGGTTTTAGATTCGGACAGTTTGGCAGCCCGCGCGAACTCGCGAAAACAGAGGAGCGCCAAGAGGAGCAACGCGAGGCAAACCCAGGCGGCCCCCGCGAGAATCGGTAGAACGACGGCCAGCGCGATGAGGTACCAAGCCCGTTCGCGGGCTAATAAATCACGACGAGTCCGCGAGTTGATCAGGTCGACCAGTTCGAGGAATCGAACGATCAACGAAGCGGAGACCAGAACGACGGAGATCCCCAACACCATCCCCAGGGTCACCGCGTCCGCCAAGGCCTGACTTGGATCAAACAACCGCTCCATGGGTGTCATGGGATCGAGTTCTCAAAGTAGCGGAATGCCTTTCGAAGTCGCAACCAAGCGGTAATCGCGCCTCCCACGATGATCGTCACGAGTACGACGCGAACCTCGCTCCAGGCGAAACGCCATGCGATGGGGGAGATGGACAGGTAACAGGCAAGAACAGTGACGACGGCCATTCGATGTTGCTTGGCCATCGGACCACCGAAATCGCTTGGCGCGCCGATCGACTTCATCGCGACTCGGACGTAGGCGACGAATAGGGCGACCAGTGCGGCTCCATAACCAAGCGACAAGTCACTCCCCACGGCGTGACCGAGTCCGATGAAGATCGCCGCATCCGCCAACCGGTCAGGAACCTCATTGTATATCTCGCCTTGTGGGGATGCGATCTCGCGCTCGATGGCTACCATGCCGTCGAAGAGATTGCAGAGAAGCCGAAGCTGGCAGAACGCCGCTCCCGCGAGCCAAAGCCCGCGCGCCACGAGCTCCGACGAACCATCGGTCAAGGCGAAGCACATGCCGGCGCAGAGGGCGAACAGAAGCCCGGCGATCGAGATTCCATTCGGAGAAACGCCTCGTGTCGCCAACGACTTGGCGATCGCCTCCGCCCAACGCGTTTGGCGACTCTTAATCGGTCGTCGATCCCGAGGCTGGTAGGCGGGAACATTCATAGGGAGCTTGCCAATAGGAACAACACTCAACCGACCGTGAACACATAGGGTTGTGGCCAGTTTGCCATGGTCGGCAAGCTCTTAGTAGGGTCTAGGGACAGTTCCGGCGAGAATATGGGTGGACCTGTTATCTCACCCAATGACGGATGGTACAAAACAGCCGAATCACCATCCTGAATAGGAGCCCGTCATGTCCGATCTTGCTGATGGCGAAAGTGTGGAAGTCAAGGGTTCCTCGGCCAAGCCTTATGTACTCAAGAACGTCGGCGGTGTGTACTCATGCACTTGCCCCGCTTGGCGCAACCAATCCGTCGAGATCGAACGTCGGACCTGTAAACACCTCCGTAAACTGCGCGGTGATGCCGCGGAACTGGCACGAGTTGGCGGAGAACTTCCGACCAAGGCGAGAACGGCCGCGGCCGACAAGGAAGGGCCGCCACTTTTGCTGGCTCAATCCTGGGACAACGCGACCGATCTTTCGGATTGGTGGATGAGTGAAAAACTCGATGGAGTCCGAGCGTACTGGGATGGCAAGCGATTCATCTCCCGCCAAGGAAACGAGTACCACGCGCCGGATTGGTTCGTTGACGGACTTCCCGATACACCGCTGGATGGTGAGCTGTGGATTGACCGCAAGAAGTTCCAGCGCACCGTCAGCGTCGTAAGACGTCAGGACAAGAGCGATCACTGGCGAGAAGTTCGCTACTTGGTTTTTGACGCGCCGGCGAGCCAGGGTGGCTTCGAGGAGCGGCTCGCATTCCTAGGTGATTTGCTGCGATCGAACAAACAACCCTTCGCGGCGCTGCACCAACATGTGCGCTGCCAAGGAGTCGAGCACTTGCAGGCGGAACTGGCTCGCATCGAGTCACTCAGCGGTGAGGGGCTCATGCTCCGCCAGCCCGAATCCATTTATGAAGTGGGCCGATCGGCGACACTGCTCAAAGTAAAGACATTCCACGACGCCGAAGCGGTCGTGGTCGCTCATCAACCCGGAAAGGGCAAGCACAAGGGGCGTCTCGGGGCAGTCGTGGCGCGACTGGAGGACGGGACGGAGTTCTCGATTGGGACGGGCTTCTCGGACGCGCAGCGTGGTTCGCCTCCCGAGATCGGGAGCATTGTTACGTTTCGCTACCAAGAGCTTTCCGATGCCGGCGTGCCGAGGTTTCCATCGTTCGTGCGCCTTTGCGATGAAGCGAACACAACGGCTCCCATGGTTACGCCTCACAAAACCCCGGGGCCAAAGTCGGCGAGTTCAAGGCCTCAAACCGCTATCAGCGCGGGCGATTCATCCGGCCAAGGCACGACTCGATACTTCGAGTTGGTGGACGGGAGTTCCAGTAAGTTCTGGGAGGTGACTGTCCGGGATCTCGAGGTGACCGTTCGATATGGCCGAATTGGGAGTGACGGAGTTTCCAAGCCGAAGACCTTCGCCGACTCGCAAGCCGCGAAGGCGTACGCCGATAAGCTGGTTAGCGAGAAATCGGCCAAGGGATACGTCGAGCCGTAGCGGCTAATGCTCGACGGAGCGATCTCGCAACGGGGCGGTGGTCTCTCGATCCAGGAGGAAAGTGCCCTTGGCGTCGCCCGGCAAAAGGCGCAGTTGCTCACATCGGGACGACGTCAATTCGTTACCAGTATGGAGAATGCGAACGACCACATCCCCTTCCAAATCAACGGCGTCGTCCGGCGTGACCGCACGAAACTCAACGTCGTCCACGCTATTCCACATCGCCTTCTTCGAGGTGCTGTCCGGTACCCCGACGATGCCCTCGAATCGCTTGACTCCGTCCACCTCGATTTCGACATTGAGCAATCGTTGGCCCAGAGGCAAGCAACCAATGGTCGAACTCGCATACATCACGAGAAACAAAACCGCCAAGGACTGGACGATCACTTTCTCGAACCGCTGCTTGCTCATTGGCTTTGTTTCCTATGGATTCGCCTAAGTACTTTCGACGTGTGCATCGACCACGTTGTCTATCCGTCCAACCGCCGTCGGAATCCTACTCGGACTCGTCGGTGGCTTTCTCCACGAAGAACCACTGTGTGGTTCCGTCGACGAGCTTGACGGATCCGGGGGAATCCTCACGTGGCCACGAGCTCAGTGCGTCGAGGACTTCATCGTAGTGATCGACGAGTGATTGCGGAGAGGAGACGTCAAACGGAAACATGTCGGCGTAGGGACTGGTCGGTCCGAACGGAATGTGACCGCTGAGGTAATCCGATTCGATCGACTTGCCGGACATGGCGTCGACCACGCCAAGATGTCTCTTGCCAGAGACCGAGAAAGTCCAGGGACCTATCCGACTCACGAAGAACGTTCCCGATGGTTCCAACGCATGAAGGTTGCCAAACTCGATCACGGAATCGGGTTTGCCGGCAAGTGAAACAGCAACGGAATCAACCTGCTCCGTTCCCTCTTGATGTGTGCGGAGTCGCACGTTGGAAAGCCCTTGGATTTGGGCGAGCGCCGCATTGATCTCTCGGCGCTCCGAGTAGTGCTGGTTACGAACCCACACCGCGATCAGGCTGACGAGGGCGAACATCGCCACAAGCCACAAGAGACGCCGAAGCGTGAAGCCGAGCTTGGGGGACCACGTCACTTCCATTCGATATTCCCCTGACGCTGCTCGAGGTCGACGAAGACGTTGGCATGTTCAAACTCGCGGCGAAACGTCCAGCCTGCTTGAGTCGCATCGCCCAATGGGGCACCGAGCGGATGTTCCAATTGTGGGAATCGATCCAACGCTCCGTGTTCCGGCAGTCAACCCCAGGAGTAGCAGAAATAGCAATGCTCGCCCGCTCCGATTAGGAAACACGCGAGCGGAAAATCGAGATTGTTGACAGCCTCTTCGTATTGCCTCGCGTGAGGCTCGGCCATCAACTCGGGAGCACTCCACCACGTAAAGCCGGGCCAAGCCTTGAAAACGACGATCTCACCCCGTTGGGCCGCTTCGCTCATGATGCGGATCGTGCCGGCGATATATTCCTTGCTCTGTCGCCTATCCAACAGGTTCGCGGCTCGATCGAAGTCGTCGACCATCGCGCCGTCGACGTATGGCAAATAACGCCACCCCAATGCCTCCTCCAGCTCCTGCCCTTCGTGCGGAGCATGGAGAGGATTAAGCAACATAATGGACTCCGCTCCCATTTTTCGCTTGGCGTCGGAAAGCATCTGGAACATCCCCTGTTCCAGTTCTTCGCATCGCTGAGTGCCGAGCTTCTGTTCGTAGAACGAACCGGGAGTGAACGCGGTGGCTCCGTCGACAAAGATGCCATCGCAGCCATACTCATGGACCGCCCGCCCCGCGACGTCGCTCCACCAAGTCCGTAATTCGGCATTCGTCGTGTCGAAGACATCCACGGTCGTTCGTGCGTTTCGCTGGACCTCGAACCGACCGTTCTCCGGTATGAGAGCGTTGGATCGTTTGTTATGGGGTTTGGCGAGATCCGCCGCCCAGTAAAACAGCACCTTGGCACGCGGGTTATGTCGTTTGACTTCGGCAGCCGCCGATTGGACGATGCTCTCGAAGGTTAGGGCATCATTGCCGCGATACTCGCGGTCGAACTCACCGCCAGTGAAAACGATGAAGTCGTAGTGTTCGGCGAGGAACTGATACTGCTCCGCGCCGAGCCCACGTCCGATACCCACATGGGCGTAGATGGGAACGTGGTCCCAAGAAAAATTCGGCCGCCCTTCCTGAGCGGTCAGCGACTGGCCCATCAATCCAACGAGGACCAAGGCCGAGAGAATTGAACCAAGCCGATGCATCGCTCCGTTTGGCTGTCTCATCTCCTCGGTCCTCGATTGAATTGGCGGTGCGGTATTGTCGTGACTCACGACGGCGGCCGCCGCGCACGTTATTGGACACCAGGCTTCACATAGACCGTGACCGAGTCCTTGAATGCCGAGAGTCGAAGGTCGTCACTTAGCTCGGTCTTGTTGACGGCGAAGTTGACAACGAACTTGCGGTAGATCTCGTTGCGAAATCCTCCGCGTTGTTCTTCCACGAATTCGGACGACACCGTCTTAAGTGCCTCGGCCGGGAGATCAACGCTGTTTGTCGGTTCCGGCACATCGGGAAAGAGCGCGTCGGAAGTCTGGTTGTTGACCCACTTGGCGAGATCCTCGGCGGTCGTGCCGGGAGCGAACTGATGCACCTTGCCGGTCACCGGGAACTCAAGGTCTTCGTTGCTGAATCGTAACGCGACGATCGAGTGACTCTCCGGCAAGCTGTAAAAAAGCTGAGTATGGGAGAAGCCAATCTGAGTTTGGCTGGATTCGTTCCGTACCACGTCTTCCGACTTGACGTTGAGCACGGTGGGATCGTCGTTGACTAGGGCTGATGACTTGGTCGTGGTCATTCGACGCTCGGCTTCCTGGTTGACCGAGCATCCATCATCCGCCTTGCGGTCGCCGCGAGTTCGCGCGAGGTCGCTCGCTTGGATGATCGTGGCGGGAAGGCAAATCGCCATGCCGAAGACAAGCCCTTTGGCGAGGAGGTGCGAAACGAGATTCCGAAAGATCATGAAGTCAATCCTGTGCGAGAGTTGGAATGA
>JAGQPS010000010.1:38594-44883 GCA_020426595.1 Planctomycetales bacterium | reverse complement strand
ACCCGAATCGCCTTTTGCTTGGGCACGAATCGCATCCGTCGGGCCTAAATCAACATCCCGGTCAGCGAGGGATCTTGTCCATTCACGAGCGAAACGTCAGCTCCGTGAATTCGCGCACTCGATCTCGAATCGCCGGTTCGACCGGAAGTCGCTCCATGCTACTGGCTCCGTAGAACCCAACGACACCCTCGGTGTGGTCGAGCACGTACTGCGCGTCGCTTGGCTCGGCGATGGGGCCTCCATGGCATAGCACCAGCACGTCCTTATTGACTCGCTTGGCCGCGTCGGCCATCGCCTGCACGAGTCGAGGCGCGTCTTCGAGAGTCACGGCGGTCGACGCTCCGATCATCCCCTTGGTCGTGAGTCCCAAGTGGGGAATGAGCACGTCGCAGCCGGCCTCGGCCATCGCGGCGGCTTGGTCGGGATCGAAGCAGTAAGGAGTCGTGAGCAGACCGAGCTCGTGCGCCTGTTTGATCAAATCGATCTCCAGTCCAAAGCCCATCCCGGTCTCCTCGAGGTTTTGGCGAAAGACGCCGTCGATGAGGCCGACCGTGGGAAAGTTTTGGACGCCCGAGAATCCGGCCGCATCGATTTGCTTGAGGAACAGCCGCATGACGCGAAAGGGATCGGTACCACAAACGCCAGCGATGACCGGCGTTTTGGTGACCACCGGAATCACTTCCGATGCCATCTCCATCACGATCCCATTGGCGTCACCGTAGGGCATCAGTCCGGCGAGCGAACCTCGGCCGGCCATGCGAAAACGGCCCGAGTTATAAATGACCAGCAGGTCGATGCCGCCTGCCTCGGATAGCTTCGCGCTAATGCCCGTACCCGCGCCGCCTCCCACGATGGGGCGCCCCGCCGCTACTTTGCTTCGCAGTCGATCGAGGATTTCGGCGCGTGAATGGAGAGCCATGGGACGAGCCTCGAGAGAGTGGGGTAAGTGTCGAGAAATGCGAATTCGTCTTGCCAGTTCGATCGCTCGGTCACTCGCCGAGGCTAAGAGTCCGTTGCTTCCCCGCCGAGTTCCTGGCGGACCGATTGTTGGAGTTCCACGACCACTTCTGGAACTCGATCGGCCACGTCGTTCACCTGAAAACGGTCATCGGGTCGGACATAGAGCTCGGGGCCGCCTCGCCTGGGGCAACGCAGCGTCCATTCACGAGTCTTGATGGCTTGAGTCGACTGGCTTTGGATCGCGAGTCTTTCCGGTCCAGGAACGTCGATCCGGTTTCGACAGCATAGCCATGAATCGTCGCGCCACAAGCTCGCGGGCATCTGAGTTTCGGCGAGGACCAAGCCCAGTTCGCTCAGGGAGCTGAGACGCTGCGACCGAGTCGCTGCGACTTGTTCGCCTTGGACGATGAAGACAGGGACTTGCCAGACTTCATCCCACAACGATTCAAAGTCGCCACAGGATCCGTGCGTCCCGACACAGAACCCTCGTGGCGCAAGCACCACGAGCTGAAGTTCATGGGAGGCGAGTCGCGGTTGGAGCTCGTCCATGACCAGTGCCAGCGCGTAGTCCCAACACTGCACCTGCGCGGCGTAGGTGGTTTGGAGTTGAAACCGCCAGTCATCGATCTCCTCGGCCGTCGACAAGGCCGCGCTGGCATCCTCGGCGCACGTCCAGTCGGTGGAGTCGGGCCCATCTTCGTCACAGAGGGCGGCTCTCAACTCGCGCGGCGCGTCCCAGGGGCCGACGAGGCCCGACCAATGCAACCAATTCACGCCGCCGCTGGGCTGGTCGGCGAGCCACGCGAGGCTCTTTTGGGCGACTCGCGCGGCATGGGTTCTCTCGAGACGCGACGCGATACGGCTGGCTCGAACGGAAACGTCCAAGTTCGCCGGAACCCAGTCGCCTGGCCAATCGGCGTTCAGAACCGGATCCGAATCGGAAGCGAGCGCGATTCCCATCTCGGGAAGCTGGTGGCGCCACTGGCTCCAAGTTTGGTAAAGGAACGAGGCCGGATCGAGTTCATGGGTGAAGGCCGCTTCCAGCATGAGGCTCTGTGCGGCGAGCCGATTGAAGCAAGGGGTCGGAAACCACGTGTTGCCGTAGGGGCCTAGAAACGAAGCGTTGAGCCCGTCGATCGAGATGACGAGAGTGGGAGTCGCGGCGGGAGGCTTGTGAATGGCGGAGCTCGGCATCATAAGGTTGAATTGCGATCTGCCCGCTTTTCGACGTGGCCGGTCTATGGCATCGTAGGCAGTGCCCTGAAGTAGAGCCGGGAGTCGCGGTGCGGGTTCGGAGGAGTTTGGGTCGAAGACCTGAACTTTAACGCAAACACCTGGATCAATCGATTAGGCGTCGCGGTTGGCGAAACTGGCTCGGGGTGTTCGCCGAACGGAGCGATTCTCGCTCGACGCCGCAATCGACGTCGCGGTTCGATGGAACGCGAACGTGGACAACTGGGTTCCCAAAGGAGCAGGCATCGTGGTGGCTTACGACCGAAACCGTTTGATGGAACTTGTACGGGCTCATGCCCTGCAATTCGGCGAGTTTCGTCTCGCGTCGGGCAAGATGGCGACGTACTACGTCGACTGCCGAAAGTTGACGCTGACCGCCGAGGGGGCGGTGCAAGTCGCCGCGGGAATGCTCGAGAGACTGGCCGAGATTCGTCCCGACGCGGTGGGCGGCATGGCGATTGGCGCTGATCCAATCACGGCGGCCATCATCACCTTGGCGGGAGTACGGGGGGAATCACTGAAGGGTTTCATCGTCCGCAAGGAGGCCAAGGCCCATGGCACCGGACGGGACGTCGAGGGACCGGTCCTGCCGGGAGACCGCGTGGTCGTCGTGGAAGACGTCGTCACGACCGGGGGAAGTTCGATCCAGGCCATCGGCAAGTTGCGGGCGGCAGGGATCGAAGTGGAGAAAGTGCTGGCCATCCTCGACCGACAAGCAGGCGGTCGCGAGGCCTTCGCCGCGGAGGGAGTGGCCTTTGAGTCGTTGTTTACGATCGCCGATTTCGGGCTTGAGCCGTAAACGTCCTTGGTCGCGCCGGACCAACCAGCAGCCTGTCCCAAGAGCGAGCAGGGCAGGGGCCTCACGGGAAGGATTGCCCAGCTTGTCTTGAGTTGTCGCCGTTGATTGCCTAGTTTCCCCGGTCATGGCAACGCAACTCCATCAGCAACTGAAAGAACGCTACGCGGAGGCCCTAGATGGGACCTTGGAAGCGGTCGTCGGTCGTTATCGGATCGATGTTCGCAGCGCCGACCGTTTAATCGAGGTGCAGCAGGCTTCGTTATCGGCCCTGCGAGATAAGACACGAGACTTGCTGCGCGAGCACTGCGTGACGATTGTCAAGCCAATCGTCCGCCGACGGCATCTCGTGAAGTGGACAAAACCGGATGGAGAGTTGTTGTCACGTCGGCTCAGTCCCAAACGCGGCGATTGGTGGCAGGCCTTTGACGAGCTGATCTACTTTCGCAATCTCTTTCCTCATCCGAATCTGTCGATCGATCTGGTGCTGGTCGACATCGAGGAACACCGAGTCGCCCAGAAGCAGCGCCGGTTTCGCGGCCGAGATTATCGAGTCTTGGATCGCGTCTTGTCGGAGGTCGTGGAGACTCGCACGCTGGTAACGCGGGCCGACGCCCTGCGGCTTTTCCCTGGGACGCTTCCCGCCGAGTTTGACACGAGCGACATCGCGGACGCCTGGAAGCTGCCAAGGTACGTGGCTCAGCGCGCGGCGTATTTCATGCGCGAGGTTGGCATCGCCGAGATTTGCGGCAAACGCGGTCGCTCGATCGCGTACCGTCTGCTCGACCTCGCCGAACCCACGAAGAAGAAGCGAACGCGTCGCCGCAAGTCGGCTTAGCGAAGTTTCCTGTTGGGCGATTGTATGGACCGCCGGCGGAGATGCTGTGGGATGGACGGACCGGTTTCCAAGTTTGAGATCCGCGCGTACTCAACAGCGGATCGGATGGAATGCCAGCGTGTCTTTCAGTCCAACGTGCCTCGCTTCTTTCGCGAGCACGAACTGCCCGAGTTTCTCGAGTTCATCGACCGAGGCGACTGCCAATATCTCGTGATCCGCATCGAGGATCGAGTGATTGGGTGCGGTGGCTATGGAGTCCGCTTGGGGAGCGAAGTCGCCGATCTATGTTGGGGCATGGTGGACGCTGATTTTCATGGGCGGGGCGCGGGCGAGGCCTTGCTGTGGGAACGACTTTCTCGAATCGCGTCGGAAACGTCTATCCGTGCCGTCCGTCTGGGAACATCGCAGTGGACTCAAGGGTTCTTTCAGCGAGCCGGTTTCTCGATCCAATCCAGCAAGGTCGATGGCTACGCACTTGGGATCGATGAAGTCGAAATGCGATTGGAACTAACCGCCGAGACGCGGGAGCTGATCGCGCGGCGAGCTGGTTGAGGTAAGGATCGGCTCTGGAACCCACCGATAAATCGGTAGTCTATTATCGGATCATCCCTGACGGGACTCTAAACCTGCTAACTCGAGGCATCCTTCCGAGGTTTGGACCGACGGCGAAGTGCTTTGCCAATTGGTGGAAGAAACTGCTAACTTGATGGCGTTCGCCCGCGGACCTTTTTAGTGCGCGGCTCGACGTCGCGGGCGTTCAGGCGGGGTTTCCTTTCAAACCAACTTTTCTTCAGGCATGGCCAGGAGTGCGTGGGGCCGACTTGGTCCCGGTGTCGGCATTCGATGTACCGATCGGCACTTCTCGGGTTTTCGTGCCAGCGTTCGCGATGATTTCGGAGTCGTCATGCGGAAGTTAATAGTGAGTCTTGTGGTTGTGATGCTGGGTTGTGATTTCACCCCTCAGTCACTTTCTCGACGACCAGGCGGTTCCTCACCGAGTACGGATTCGTCCGGAGGTCGGCAGCAAACCTTAGTGGATGCGAGAACCGGCTTTCAGACGAACATCGTGGATGCGGGTGACCGGTTCGGGCCTCCCGATCGTCCCGACGGCAAAGTGTTTGAGTTGATACATTACAAGTCACCGGTGGGCGACTTGGCGGCATACGTGACGCCCGATCCAGGCGATGGCCAAAAGCATCCCGCCATCGTTTGGATTACCGGCGGTGACAACAACTCGATTGACGATGTTTGGTCTCCGAGGAGTCGGAGTAACGACCAATCGGCCAGCGCGTTTCGCAGGGCGGGCATCGTCATGATGTTTCCATCGCAGCGTGGCGGAAACGACAACCCAGGAGTCCGAGAGGGATTCCTGGGAGAAGTCGATGACATTCTCGCGGCCACCGACCACTTGGCTCAGCTACCCTACGTCGACAAGGACCAGATCTATCTCGGCGGCCACAGTACCGGCGGGACCCTAGCCATGCTTGTCGGGGAATGCTCGTCTCGATACCGAGCCGTTTTTGCGTTGGGGCCCGTCGCGGCGGCCGCTCAATACGGCGGCGATTGCGTCTATTGTGACCCCAATGACGAACGCGAAATGGACTTGCGTTCTCCCATTTATTGGATGCACTGCGTGGAAAGTCCCATGTACGTGATTGAAGGCGAGGAAGGGAACTGGGAAGGGGCGATTGAGTTCATGGCCGAGGATAACTCCAACCCCATGATCAAGTTCTTTAGGATCCGCGGGCACGATCATTTTTCGGTAATCGCTCCGGTCGCCGAGAAACTGGCCGCGCAAATCGTGTCTGGGCAAGTCGAGGTCAACGACCAAACATTCCAGGGCGTTCGCTAACGCGCGGTGGTGTTCGCCAACTCGTTTCGATCCGCTTGTCCGCTAGTCCGCAACGGAGTACGCGAGGGAATGATGCCTCCATCGTTTGGCCGGCGCGGTGACTAGCGAGCGCGATCACTCATTCGTTCCGCATCGCCACGGTTGATTCGAGGCGGCAATGAACTACCGCATTCAGCATCTCGTCGGCCTCACCGCGGCGATGGCAATACTGCTCGTGACTCTCATCATGGGGTGCGAGCGGATGCTTGGCTTTGATCGGCGAATGCATGCCCGCGTGCGGCGACTCGAGATGGGAACGGAGCTGGCGGAGGTAAAAGCTCTTTTGGGCGAACCGGTCCGTGAGAGTGACGCATGTTGTCTGCCGCAACGCCATGGCTTTGAGCAGGAGTTCCAACAGGCCGAAGAATCGACCGCCGTACGGTATTTTCTCTGGAGGAACGGGATCAACTGGTACTACTGCATGGGATTCGACCCCGATGACAAGCTCGTAGTGAACGTCGAGGGGCATTCCTAGCGGAGTAGGAATGTGGATGCTGACGCGGCTTCGGGAAGCCTCGCTGCGCACAACTCACACCGAGCAACTCGATCACAAAGCGTTGGGACCCAGGAA
>JAGQPS010000010.1:25800-38494 GCA_020426595.1 Planctomycetales bacterium | reverse complement strand
GTGTGAATTGTGGTGTTGTGTTTTTCGGGGCGGAGTTGGGCGGAAGTGTTCGTGACGCAACGAGTTAGCGGCTCGTTTGAAAATGCGAAGAATCCCTCGCTGACGCTTCGGGTTTCCTTTGGTTTTCCACGCTTTTGAGTCGGTCAACTGAACCGATGCGTGACTGTCGCGACGTCGAGAGCTCACGGCACATCGGAAATGCGCGATGCACAGGCCGGCACCGCACCAACATACTTTGGCAGTGCTAAAGATAGCCCTCAATCAAGAGGAACCGATGCAAACGTGGCTGGCTCTCTTGCGAGGTGTCAATGTTGGTGGTCGCAATTTGGTCTCGATGAAGGCTCTCGCGGCGAGTTTGGAGGTGGCGGGATTTCAGGCGATTCAAACCTATCTGCAAAGCGGAAACGTGATCATCGATTCGCCGATCCGGTCTCGGTCTCGCTTAGCCGATTGTTTGTGTGAAGTGATTCACGAAGGCTTTGGCTTTCGTCCATCGGTGTTCATGATGACCAAGCATGAATTGGCGGGAGCCTTGGCGGCCAATCCATTCATGGAAGCGGTTCGCGAGCCAAAGTCCCTGCACTTCGTGTTCTTGGATTCCGCCTTGAAGACATTCGATCGCGATGGCTTAGAGCAACTCGCAACGGCGACGGAGCGGTTCGAACTGATTGGCCGCGTGTTTTATCTTTACGCACCCGACGGAATCGGACGTTCGAAACTCGCCGCGGGAGTCGAGCGAAAACTCGGAGTCGCGACCACCGCGCGCAATTACAACACTTGCAGGAAACTCGCGACGATGCTTGGTATCGCTTGATGAGGCTCCGCGAATGGCATTCCGCGATGGCCGAGTCGAAAATGTCGGGCCGTGGCTCGTAGGTCGTCGGTCGAGGAATTCCGTTCTGAATGCGGGTAGGTGGCGATGGGCGAGACCCATGTGATTGGTTGCATTCTTGGCGTCGCGGTCGGAGACGCGATCGGCTTGCCCTATGAAGGTTTAACGAGTCGCCGGGCCAGACTGATCCTGGGAGAGCCGGATCGACATCGATTTCTGCTGGGCCGCGGCATGTTCTCGGACGACACCGAGCACACCTGTTTCGTGGCTCAGTCACTGCTTTCTTCGCGAGGCGATGGGGAGCGGTTCGCTCGCTCCCTGGGTTGGAAGCTTCGACTCTGGTTGTTGGGCGTTCCCGCCGGTGTTGGTTTCGCGACGCTCCGAGCAACGCTCCGATTGTGGTTGGGATTCTCGCCGAGGCGAAGCGGAGTGAGATCCGCTGGAAACGGTCCCGCGATGCGATCGGCCGTGATCGGCGCGGTCGCGGCGAATCGCCAGGACCTGAGGGAACTCGTGAGGGCCTCGACCGTAATCACGCATACCGACCCCAGGGCCGAGCAAGCCGCCTTCGCCGTCGCCTTAGCGGCTCACCTCGCGCGCGATGGTGATCGTGTTCCACCAAACGAGTATGTGTTCGAGTTAAGTGCGTCGTTTGACGACGAGGCGGAGGAGTTGATCGAACTTGTCTCGCGGGCCGCCGCGTCGGCCGGAAAGGGAGAACCGACCAAGGAGTTCAGCCAAAGTCTCGCGAGCACCGATCGAGTCTCCCGGTATTGCCTGCACTGCGTCGCGGTCGCTCTACACGCTTGGTTTCGTTACCCAGGCGACTTTCGTACCGCGGTGATCGAAGTCATTCGATGCGGAGGCGACACGGATACGACGGCGGCGATCGCCGGCGGGATCATCGGGTGTGAAGTGGGACAAGAGGGCATTCCAGTGGACTGGCTCGATGGGATCCACGATTGGCCTCGTTCCGTGTCGTGGCTGTGTCGGTTGGGATCGCGGCTCCATCATTCGATGGAAGGACCGGTTGCTGGTCGGCCGATGCCGCTTCACTCATGGGCGTTGCCGTTCCGCAATCTGCTATTCTTGCTCACCGTGTTGTTTCATGGATTCCGCCGGTTGTTGCCTCCGTACTAAGGTGCTCGCCGCGGTTGTTGGCAAATCAGTGGTCTGACCTACTCGCCAAGTTGTATGATCGTCACGCACGCATTTGAGGCATCGGTCGAGATCGCTGCCCGTCGGTTGAGGACAATGGAACTAAGTCACGCAACCATCGACGATGCCGCGGCTATCTCGGAGCTCGTTTCGAGCGTGACTCGAAATTTCATCGCGACGAGTCTCGGTCCGGGCGGCTTATCCAAGCTGCTGGCGAGCATGGATCGCGACGCGACCGAACAGCGAATCCGCGAGGGCTGGCTTCACTTGCTCGCCATCGAGCGACACGTCTTAGTGGGCGTGATCGTGGTCAAGCCATGGACTCACTTGTATCACTTCTTCGTGCGGGACGATTGGCGAGGCAGGGGAATCGGTCGGACGTTGTTCGAGAGTGCCGAGGCCTGGGCCTTGGAGCGAGTGGGGAAACGTTTGCAAACCGTCAATTCCTCTTTGAACGCCATCGGCATCTACGAGAGACTAGGATTCGAATCGAGTGGCCCCGTCATTGATCTCGACGGAGTTCGCTACCAACCCATGGCTCGCGCTGCGCCGGATTGATGTCGCGGTGAGCGGCGGCGGAAACTCCGGACGATGTGAGGCAACATGGCGAAACGCATCGGATTGTTAATCGCATTGCTCGCTATGGCTTGGTGCGTGATGACGTTCTCTCACGAGGTCGGGCACATATTGGGTGGGTGGGCGACCGGCGGAGTCTTGCAAAGTGCCGACCTTTGGCCCTGGCATCTCCCGTACAGCATTTTCGCTCCTAATCCGCGCCCTCTCTTCACTTTGTGGTGCGGCCCCTTATTCGGCGTTCTCGCGCCGTTCGCGCTGGCCCTCGTGATACGACGCGACTGGTCGTGGTTCGTGTCCAGTTTCTGCCTGTTGGCGAACGGCGTCTATATCGCGGGTGCGTGGGTTTCTGGCGATCGGTATCTCGATACGACCGAGATGCTTAGGCACGGCGCTCACCCATTAAGTCTCGCTATCTATTGCCTGATAACCATCATCGGCGGGTATGTCGGCTTCAGGCGTGCCGCGATTCGCATTCTGTTCGCCAATCAGGTTTTGTCAGAGGCAGGTCAAGACACGCCGTTCGAGGATTGTTCTGGTTGATCAGGGAATCGCGCCGGATCTTCTCCGAGGTCCTTGGCTCGCTGGGCGAGCCATCGTCCGCGATGGCGGATTTGTGTTTCGCGGCATTGCTTTTCGACCCTCGTGACCCAGGGTGCTAGGATGAGCCGCTCGTGAGCGGCGCCGGATTCGATCCACGATGTCGACCTTCGAGCCATGGCCGAATGCGATTGGGCTCGAAAGGAGAAGAACGGAGGTTTTAGATGACCGGACGTTTTATGATCGGCCTTGTCGCACTCCTGGTATGCGGGCCTGTTGATGCCTCGGATATCGTCGAGCGAGCGGAAGCGACGGAACTTCGTCGTTCGAGCGGAGAAGTGGTGCCGCGCGTGCATCGCGACGACGAGGGAAATGTCGACCGGCTCATGCTCAACGACATGGAGCTCACGTCCGAGGAGCTTGCTCAACTCGGTCAACTGTCTCACCTACGTGCGTTGGTCCTGTTCGGAACCGACGTCGTGGATGATGACCTGATCGCCTTGCGGGAATGCGATCGACTCGAGTACTTGAATCTCGTCGGTACCGAGGTCACGGATCGTTGTATCGACACGATTCTTGAGATGAAGTCATTGCAAGCCGTCTGCCTAGGTGATGTACGAGTGACGCCGGCCGGAATCGAACGACTCAAGGAGCGGAATCGTCACTCACCTCGTGAGAGACAATTGCGTTGGGGATATGCGCCGCGAGTTCAATGATTCACTTGCAGCGCCGGATCAGGCCGGTGGATCCTGTCAAGGAAGACGCCAGCCGAGAAGTGCGCGCGTCGGCATCGCAAGGGGCTTGAGTATGATTGGCGCCATCATCGGAGACGTCGTCGGATCTTGTTTCGAGCACTTTCCCATCAAGAGTACCGAGTTTCCGTTGCTATCCGAGGACTCCAGGTTCACGGACGATACGGTGCTGACCGTCGCGGTCGCCGAGTGGTTATTGAACGGCGGGCCGCTCGCGGAAATCTTCCATCGGTGCGTCGAGCGGTATCCTTATGTCATCTACGGCGATACGTTCATCAAGTGGGCGTTTCAGCGTGACACGGAGCCTTACAACAGTTGGGGCAACGGAAGTGCGATGAGGGTTTCGCCGGTCGCATACGCGTCTGATTCGCTCGACGATGTACTCGCGCTGGCGAAGAAGTCCGCTGAAGTGACTCACAATCATCAGGATGGCATTCGTGGAGCCCAGGCGGTGGCCGTGGCGGTCTACTTGGCTCGCACCGGAGCGACGCGGGGCGAGATCAAACACGAGATCACGGAGCGATTTTCATATGACCTCAATCGCACGCTCGACGACATTCGGCCGGAATACCATTTTGATGTCTCCTGCAACGGTTCGGTGCCGGAGTCGATGATCGCCTTTCTCGAATCGACTTGCTTTGAAGGAGCGATTCGCAACGCGGTTTCCTTGGGAGGCGACGCGGATACGCAGGCCTGCATCGCCGGAGCCTTGGCGGAAGCCTTCTATCACGAGATACCGCGGGAACTCCACGACGGTGTATTCGCCCTGTTGGATGAGAGTATGCGAGGAGTCATCGACGAGTTTTACTCGAGATTCAACCTGCCGCCATGGAAGCTGGTGTGAGTTCAAACTCGCCGAGCCAATCAATTGTCTCGCCCTTCGCCGAAAGGATGACGAGACTTCGGAAAGTGGAAGTGGATCGCGGAGCGCGAGGGAGCGACGATGATTAATCAGGCGGTGAAGGAGCGTGTGCTGGTCGAGGTCGACAAGCATGTGCGAGCCTCGAAGGGTTACGAAACGGAATCCTACGTCAATCCGTTTGTCCCCGTGGACATGGTCGCCTCGATGGCGATGGCGAAGTTCTTGACGGAGAGCAATGCCTTTGATTGCTACGTCTCCGTGGCTCCAGAGGGGCATGTGTACGGATATTTCCTTGAGGCCTTTCATGGAGTCAAGGCGCTCTCGGTGCATGTCGATTATCCTCCTCGCGAATGTGTGTGTCTCGATGACCTGTCTGGCATTCGAGGGCAACGCGTGTTGCTACTGGAGGACGACGTCGCCAGTGGTTACACGCTCAAGCTTGTGTTGGCCACGCTCAAGCGGTTTCGGCCACGGTCGATTTCGCTCTACCTGGGACGGCCCAAGGAGGGGCAAGTATTGGAGAACGTGCCCAAGAAAATCGATCGGGTGTACCTTGCCGAGGATGTGCTGACCGATGAACTTAGGGCGGCGAGCGCGGCGGACTTGGCGGAGCGTTTCGGCGGCTCGTAGCCGAGCGGCGGAATCGGCTCTTCGTCCGGACGCACCCTGTTTCTCCGCCGGTGGTTCTCTTAGCGAGGGGAGCCGAACAACACCAGAGAGAGGACGATATCGACGTGACCAAGCATCGCATCTACACGACGAGTGTCGCGAGTGTCTACAAGCACTACGTGGCGAAGGCCGAGAAGAAGGGGCGGACTCAAGCGGAACTCGATGAGGTCATCCGTTGGCTCACCGGCTATACCCAGACGCAGCTGAAGAAGAACCTTGACGCCGGCACGGATTTCGAGACGTTCTTTGGCAAGGCACCGGGGCTCAATCCCAATCGATCGTTGATCAAAGGAGTCGTTTGCGGCGTGCGAGTGGAGGAGGTGGAGGATCCGCTAATGCGGGAGATTCGGTATCTCGACAAGCTGGTCGACGAGCTCGCGAAGGGAAAGGCGATGGAGAAGATCCTGCGGGCCTAGATGTCTAAGCGGTGCGTGTCCCCGAACGTTGGTCCACTGTCTCGGTGAAAGTTGGGGTGAGCCCACGAATGCCCAGTTCATGCAACGATGATCACGACGAAACGGAAGGTGGGGACGTCGCCGGCTACAATCGACGGGCCTGGGATCGACAAGTCGATCAAGGGAATCGCTGGACCGTTCCGGTCGATACCCAGCGGATCGCGGCGGCACGACGAGGGGACTGGTCGATCGTGTTGACGCCGGAACGAGCCGTACCTCGCACATGGTTTCCCTCGCTGGCGAATCGTCGAGTGTTGGGGCTTGCTTGCGGCGGTGGGCAACAAGCCGCGATTCTGGCGGCGGCTGGAGCCCATGTCACGGTGCTCGATAATTCCCCTCGCCAGCTTGAACAAGACCAGGCCGTGGCGCGGCGCGAAGGACTCGAGATCACTACCGTTCTTGGCGACATGCGCGACCTAAGTCAGTTTGACGACCGATCGTTCGATGTCGTCGTCAATCCGTGTTCGGTCTCGTTCGTACCCAATGTCTCCGTTGTTTTCCGAGAGGTCGCCCGCGTCTTGGAGGACCAAGGAGTCTTCATGGGTGGCTTCATCAACCCGGCCTGGTTCGTCTTTGACGAGGCGGGAAAGGAGCAGGGGAGATTGGAAGTCCGGCACGTACTGCCTTATGCCGATCGATCGCATCTTTCGCGGGACGAAATCGCGAAGATTCTCACGGCCGAGGAACCTCTCATCTTCAGTCACTCGCTCGAAGAGTTGCTTACTGGGCAGATGCGAGTTGGACTTTCGATCGTCGATTTCTATGAGGACCGCCCCAGCGGTGAGATCATCTCTCGGTACATGCCGAGCTACTTCGCGACATTGGCGACCAAGACTGACCGATGAAGTCGCGTCGTCCGTGCCATTGCAGCGTGCGGCAAGTCGATGTTTCAGCACGAGCCGTCTTCACGAGCGACGTCTTGCCGCGTACGACCTAACGTGGGACCTTGCTTCGTGCGAGCCGGCTTGAAGACTACAGGACCTGCCGACGTGGTGACTCGTCCACTCGCGATCACGCTCGCACCTTGCCAAGTCGTGATCCAACGGCGCGACCACTTTGGGAATCCGACTTGTTGGTGACGAGAAAGGCCTTGCGGTGTACCTCCTTTTCCTCATCGCATTCCTGGCGTCGCGGAGTTTCTATCGTGAAGCGGTAGCGCGATCCGTGAATCCGGGGCGAATCGCGAGTGTTCCGCTCGTTTACGCTGGCCTGTTCTCGGCTCTATCCGTTTTGGGAAAGTACGTGATCGCCGCGATGGTGATTGCTCGAACCAAAGTTGCCGGGAGCGGAGACTGGGAGCACAGCCTATTCCAGGTGTTTCTCTACCTGGGCTTCTTTCTGATTTTGAGGAAGCAATGGAGATTGTTGGAGGGGGTGCCGCGGACCGAGGATGGCGTTTTCGAGTTGCCGGAGGAGCCTGCCCCTGTTGGTCCGATGGAGTCGGTCTCATTCTTGGCTTGTCCCAATGAGTTCCGGGGCTCGAAGATTCGATGATGAGCGGTCGATGGTTGCCGGTTTCTTGATTCGGTGATTGGATCGCCTGGACCGTAACTCCTTTCGAGAATCCCTGCCGGAGTGAGCAGGGATTCGTGCCGCTCTCCGAACCTAGGAGTCCGACAGTGAAACAGTCCTTGATTCAGGCGATTCACCCTGTCTTGATGGTGCGTGATGTGTCCCGCGCGATTGAGTTCTATGGCCGATTGGGCTTCACGCTTGGGTTCTCGGATGATCCGCGTGAGCCTCGATATGCGGGCTTGCGACGGGATCGTGTCGAGCTGCACGTGCAGAGCCATGAGGAAACGCAGTGGGTGGAAGGTCTGGACCGGCCTTCCTATCGACTGGTCGTCACCGATGTGGCGCTGCTGCATGCGGAACTTCGTGAGCAGGTTCCCGCGCGGGACATCACGGACGTCCTCGAGACCGCATGGGGGACTCGCGAGTTTCACCTGCGCGATCCCGATGGCAATGTTCTGCAGTTCTACGTCGACACCCATGTCGGCACCGGCCAAGGCAATTCCCGCGAGGAACCGTGACGTGCCAGGCGTGAAAATGCGAATCAACTTGTTGGGCGCGTCGGGGGCGGGTGTGTCGACGCTCGGGCGGGCTCTGGCCGCGAGACTCTCGGTCCCGCATTGGGATAGCGACGACTTCTACCATGCACCGAGCGACCCACCGTTCCAGGTTCAGCGGACTCCGCACGAGCGGTGCGAGTTGCTAACGCAAGCGTGCCCCGCGAACGGAGCTTGGGTGTTGAGTGGAGGCGTGGTGGGTTGGGAGCCTGTTCCGCGCCTCGGCGTGACTCATTTGGTATTTGTCCTCACGCCTACCACCATTCGTCTCGAACGGCTGCGCCAGCGCGAGCGGGAGCGTTTCGGCGAGCGAGTTCTTGCCGGTGGCGACATGTTCGAGATTCACCAGGACTTTATCGCTTGGGCCGCGCGTTACGACGCCGGCGATGTGGATGGCAAGACTCGGGCGAGGCACGAGGAGTATCTACGGACCCAGCGAATGCCGGTCATCCGCTGCAACGGAGACCTGCCGATCGCCGACAACGTGGCGGCCCTTTTGACCTGGCTTGGCATGGCAAGCGGCGTCTCGAGCGAAGGAGAGGTTTGACGCCGTCCACGGTTGCCGCTGGTAAGCCATGAGGCGTCAGGACGAATTTTCGCTCGAAGCTGTCAGGTGTGGAAAGCCAGCGCGGCAAAAGAAAGCCAGCCCAGCATGAGAAAGCCGGCCCAACAAGGGATGGTCAGCGCGACAAAAAAGCGGAGGCCGTGGTAACGACCTCCGCTTCCATGAGCGGGCTGACACGAGGGCTCGTCAGCAAGGCTTTTCGCGGGGCTCTTGCTCAGGCCTTGGCCTTGCTGCGAGATTCCCGGAGGCCTCGAGAGAGGATGTCGCGCAGGAATGGCGAGTAGTCCTCGTATCGGGTTTCGTCCGGCGCGCCATCGGCGTACTGATAAATCGCGTCGCGAGGCTTCTTGCCGAGAGCGACCAAGGTGGAGCTCACGGTGGCCACATGCGGCTCGCGGCGGACCATCGTGGGACGTCCCAGCGGGCTTGGGCTGCGGGCGAAGACCTTGCTGGCCACGGCCAGGAACTTCACCGGTGAATCGAGCGTTTGCAAGGTGAGCAGACGTTGAGCCATGCTCACGCGCTCATCTCGAGGATCGTCGACATCGCCGTTTCCGATCACGCTCAAGCCTTCGTTCAGAGGCTGAGCCTCGATCTCGCTACCCCCGTGCACCGCCCAACCGTTGTCAAAGTCGGCGATGATGAAGTTCACGCCTTCGTACTGCCCGGTCTCGAGCTCCGTCATGGCCATATCGAGCGACCGACGGGCATTGGAGCAGCGGAGCAGTTCGCGGCACAGTTTGGTGCGCGAGCGGGTGGCAGGCAGGCTCATGTACTTCCGGCGAGGCGTGGCGCCCACGAGAAGACCGTGTTGGTTGACACCCAACCAAGAGCCGCCGGATTTGCGGTCAAGGCTCGCGAGAATGCGGGGTTTGCCGGACTGAATCGTAGGGGGGTGATAAACAAAATCTGGACGATCGTCGAGATTGTAAGCGGCTAGAATGGGAGATTCCGGCACCAGTTGGTACAGGATGGCCAAGAGACTCATAGGTGTCTTTCTGTTCAGAGCATTGACTGAGTGTAAGGCCCGCGTCCAGACAATGTACGAGTTACAGGCCAGCTCCGACACCCTCGGGTGGGCGGGTCATTGGTTTTGTTGGTATTCGGCTCAATCGTCTGTGGAAAAGGCGTTGATAGGCCCTGAAAAAGAGGCTCGGACTCGGCCGATGCCTCGTTGGACACGGCGGGGTTCGAAGTCGCTCTTCCCTTTCGGTTTCATAAGCTGTGAGTGTTTCCCTCGAGTCTCGGGGGAACGCGGGTTACGCATGTTTGGCGGTTTGATATACTTAACTGAGCCGGGTGATCTGTCCGACAATCGTGTTGGACTGGACTTCGCCCACGGGTCTCGCCTCGAGGCGACGTTCGTTTGTCACCCGACCTTCGAGTTCCTTGCCACGCGGCAATTCTCGGAAGGGTCTCGGGTTAGGTTCGAGGCTTTCGCGGTAGGCGTTGTTCGCGGCTTTTTCTAGCGCTTGGTACGACGCTCGGTAACTCACGACTTTCTGTAAGACACGAATTTCTGTAGGACAGGAAGTTCGGTAAGACGCCGAGTTCTGTAAGACACCAAGCTTTCCGATCCTTCCGGGCCAGAAAACGCAATGGCTTCGACGATTCCCGGTTCTTCGACGGTTGGTCAATCGCGCCCACAAGACTCGGCACGCCGTATTCTTGGGGTCCGCGTTCTGGGGACCGGCGCGTACGTTCCCGAGAACGTGGTTCGCAATGAGGACCTCACCTCGCTCGGTTGCGATTCCGACTGGATTATTCAGCGGACCGGCATACGGGAACGGCGTCATGCCCTTCCCGAGCAGGCGACGAGCGACTTGGCTTACGGCGCGATCGAGCGATGTCTCGAGGCGGCTGGAGTAAGTGGAGCGGAGGTGGACCTGATCCTGGTCGCCACGATGACTCCCGACTACGCCACTCCATCCACCGCCTGTCTATTGCAGGCTCGTCTGGGAGCGACTCACGCTGGAGCTCTCGATATCAATGCGGCGTGCTCGGGCTTCACCTATGCGATGGTCATGGGCGCCCAGTTCGTGCGGTCCGGGGCTTATCGCCGAGTGCTGGTCGTGGGCGCGGATGTGATGAGCCGGGTGATCAACCCGAAGGACGTGAAGACGTACCCGCTATTCGGTGACGGAGCGGGGGCCGTGTTGCTCGGACCGGACGAGCAGGCGGGCGAAGGCGCGCTGCCAGCCGGAATTCTCGCCTATCAACTCGGAGCCGACGGGACGGGGGGCGACCTGCTCAAGGTGCCGGGCTGTGGTTCGCGCGAGCCGATTACGGTCGAGGCGATCGAGCAAGAGCGTCACTTCCTGCACATGGATGGCCGACCCGTTTTCAAATGGGCCGTCCGCTTGGTGTCGGAGTCGATCGTAAGTCTGACGGAACAAGCCGGGATCACGCTCAGCGATGTCGCGCTTGTCATCCTGCATCAGGCCAACGTGCGGATTATCGACGCGGCCGTCAGCGACCTCAATCTGACTCGTGAACAGGTGTTCGTGAATCTGGACCGGTTTGGAAACACTTCGGCCGCGAGCATTCCGATCGCGTTGGATGAAGCTTGCCGGAACGGTCAGATTCGGCGCGGCGACTACGCATTGATGTGTGGTTTTGGCGCCGGACTCACTTGGGCTTCCTGCGTCCTGCGTTACTAGTCACGGTCGGCTGCCTTCGCCGCGGTTCGCTCGCTCGAGTCGCGCCGCAGCGCCTCGAGTGCTTGTAACAGTCGCCGTATCTCCTCTACGCCCAGCAAGTCGGCCAGTCGCCGGTAGGGACGTTCTCCTCGCGCTCCGCGGTGGGACAAGTTCACCGGCGGCCCAGCCAGTCCACAGCGCTGACAACGCTTTCGATCCTGCTTTGTCGCCAAGCAGTATTGGCATCGCTCGAACCAAGTCCAGCGGCGCCCGTTGACGGCTCCCGCGGGGAGATGGGCGACCGCGAGTGAGATGGCCGGATCCGATTGACTGGCGATCCGCAGCGCCGCATCCAGTTGAAGCCAGTCGCGTCGCGAAGCCAGCGGCACCGGGCTCGTCGGCTCGTTTCCCGACGCCGCTGTCGTCTTGTCGGTGCTCCAAGTGATCCGCGCCATCGCCGTGGACAGCAACCCATGAGCGGCCGCCGCGCCGTCGCCGGCTAGCGGAGCGCTTCGCCAGATTTCAGCCCACACGCAACGAGGAGGGGCTGAGTCACTTCGGCGCCATTCAGCATCGTCAATTGGCGGCGACGAGGACGCGAGCCGTACGAGATCGGCCGCCCGAGATTCCCTCAGCGTTTCCAATTCGGTGGGCAGAGAAGCAAGTGGACCGTTTAGCGGCAACAAGCCCATGCATCCCGCCCACGCCGTCGGTCTCGAGTCGAAGTTGGCCGGGTCGATCTCGTATGACCTCTGGAGGGCGTTGGCTGGGCAGGAACCACAGAGCTCGGTGAGTTGCGCCGAGCCTCCCCAGCGGTCCACCACGTCGGCGAGTGGAAAGCCGCGTAGCTCGACGGGATCGCGATTGGTAAAGCTCGGTTCAACGACCCAGCCCTCCACGACTCGCCCTTCCATCCAGCCGATCGCGGCCGCGCGAAGACTCTTGAGGCGTCGTTCGGTTTGCAGTGGGTCGTCGAGGTCGAACCGTCCACGCACGGGGCATTCGCGCACCAGGCACCAAGCAATGAACTCCGGCGTTTCAAATGACAGCGAGTCGGTCACGAATCGGCTCCCGATCTTGCTGATTGAAACAACTCGCCGACCGCACGCTTAGTGGCGGAAGTGTCGCACGCCTGTGAAGATCATCGGCAATTGCCGAGCGTTGCAGGCCTCGATCACCTCGGGATCCTTCTTGGATCCGCCCGGCTGAATGATCGCGACGATCCCCGCGTCCGCCGCGATATCGATGGAATCGGGAAATGGGAAGAACGCGTCCGACGCGAGTACGGCACCCTTGACTCGATCGCCACTCTTGCGGATCGCGATATCAACACTATCGACGCGGCTCATCTGCCCAGCACCCGCTCCACACAGGGCGCGGTCTCGACAAACCGTGATCGCGTTACTCTTCACGTGCCGGCAGATCGCCCAAGCGAAACGCAGTTCATTGGTGAGTTCCGCGGAAGGAGTGGTTTCGGTCACGACCTTCCACTGCGACTCATCGTCGGCCCGCGTATCGGCGACTTGAGCCAGGAAGCCGCCGTCGATCTGCCGATATTCGATCGGAGGAGCCGCTTGTGG
>JAGQPS010000010.1:0-25700 GCA_020426595.1 Planctomycetales bacterium | reverse complement strand
TTGACCCGACCATCCATCATTTCCGGGAAACCGGTGTAGGTCGCCACGTCATGGACCGTCAGTCCCTCGGCCTGCAGAAAGGCCCGCGTTCCTCCGGTGCTATAGAGCTCGACACCCGCCTGCGCGAGGCCTTGGGCGAACTCCAAGAGTCCCGCTTTATCACTGACGCTGATCAGAGCTCGTCGGGCAGGGGTCGCAGTGGGGGAACCGGACGACATGGTGCGCTCCTGTTGGTAAGTCTCAAAGGGACCATTGAACGCATCGAGGGCAAGTCTGGCAACTCCCCGCTTGACGGCTCGAGATCAGTGCCTCGAGCCATTCTCATTTACCGAGAGCCCACCAACGTCCGTTCCCGCCGAGGGAACCTCAAGAAATGCGTCGGGGCGAGCCCGAAGGCTCGCCCCGCGTGATGGTTTCAGCACATGACCCGATGGGTCGCAAAGCCAGCCGATTCGCGCGTTCCGCCGTGGTGCTGGCTCACGAGTCGATCGAGTTGGCTTTCGGACTAGCGACCGAATCCAAAGACATCGTCGGGATCGCGAGTCGGAGCGGCCGGCACCTCGGGCCGAGTGGGGCGGACCGGAACGACGGTGTCGTCGGACTCCTCGCCGCGATTGGGTTCCAGCACCTCACCCGAATGCAGCACCGACTTGGGCGATTCCGATTCGTGGAGACAGATCAAACGCCCTTGAGGCGTCGCGAGGTAGAGTCGGTCGGTTTGCACATTCGGCAGCGCGACCGTGTCGAGGGGCACGTCAATCTCGGCTTCCCGCAAACCGGTCGCCCGATTGAGCACCTCGAGCTGGCCAGTGGTGTTGAGGGCATAGACATGTTTGTCGGTGGCCGAGACGAACTGCTTGATATGCGGTGCTCGCCAACGTGCGATGCCCGTCGCGTCGCGGAGCACGTGCAAGCTTCCATCGATCGTCACGACAAACACATCCGATCCGATGCAGCTCGGCGTTTGCCGCAAGGCATAGGACAGCGATTGCTTCCACAGCAATGCTCCTTGGTTCGCCGAGATGCTGTACAGGGCTCCTTCAGCCGTCCCGCAATAGATCGCTCGATCGCCGTCGGTGCCGATTTGCGTACTAATTGGCTCGTCAAAGCGAACCCGAAACTCGTCGCGGTTCACCTTGGCGCCAACCGGGGCGATGAAGAGCGTGTTTTGATTGTTGATCCAGGCCACCTCGTTACCCACGAGCACGGGAGCCTGCATGACTCGTCCACCAAACACGATCGGCTCGGGGAGCCCATCGCCACGGTGGAGAGGGAATACCTCGACTTGTCCACGTAGCATCGGCAGGTACACGAACCACGAAGTGATGGCCGGACCGGAACCGGGAGCGTGGCTCGCCTTGCGGTTCCAGAGCTCGGTACCCGTGAGCGCGTCGAGGCAAAAGATCTGCATGCCGTTAACGACGACGACGTGGTCGGACGTCGCGGCGAAGGGAAGCGGAAACGAGCCACGAGGACCGACGCGAGTCGACCACAGCGATTGGCCGGACTCTCCATCGAACGCCTGCAGGACGTACTGGTCGGTCAGCGCGAAGAACGTGATCCGCGGGTTGACTTCCTCGATCACCTCCGCGGTCTTGCCTTCGGCGGCCAGAATCTCGACTCGTAAATCCGCCGCCGCCTTCGCCCCATCGATCCCGTAGGGGGTTCCCCGAGGCCCAAGGTCGAGTTCCGAAAAGACCTCGCGCTGGGCTCCGATGATGCGGGATTCCGTGACCGTCTCGACGACTCCGTCGACCACGACCTCGACCTCTTGCGTCACCGGGAGACCGCCATACTGGACCACGTACTTCGTGGTCGTGCGTTTGGTATCGACGACCAGCTGCATCTCAACGAGTCGACCGTGAGACGCATCCAGTTGGACGTGGCTATCCCAAGCACGGCGCAAGCCCGCTTGGCTCATTTCATCGACCGTCACCAAAGTCGGTGGTGCCATGGGTTCGGAGCCATGGGCGATTCCGAGCGTGGCCGAGCTAAATGAGTTCGCCAGGCCCAGTGCGGCGATCGACGCAACGATAAGTCGCTTCATGGAAGGAGTCCGCGAGTAAAGACTGAACGACGAGACAAGGAATCAAAGGGGCGTCGCACCGCCGGTCGCGGCGCGCGAAGACCCACCTCCAACCTCTCATGATAATTGCCAACGCGGTCTGCTGAAGCCTTTTTGCGGTGTCATTCCTTGGATCCACGCGTCGAATCGGGCTCGTTTCCGGCGGATGACCCTTGGGCGAGCGCGAAGTCAGCTCGATTGGATAGCTGAGCCCCGCGAGCCGGGTGAACCCCATGGACCGGTGGGGTGCCCCATGGACCGCTTTCGACACGAGGCCTAAATTGACTCCCTCGTAACCCATGCAAGGGCACTGGGGGGCAAGGCAACCCATTCGGATTCGGTTTGATGCGATTCCGTCTCACGCGAAGAGACGCTTGCGCGTGTTTGGGCATTTGACCGCCCGTTGAGCCTTCCCAATGAGGTTCCCCGCAAGTGGTGCTTCGGACCGCTTCGGTTCGCCGATTCGAGGGGCTCTGACGACGGGATGGGTCGGAACCGCCATCGATAGGCGGACGGGCGTCGATTAGTTCGGGCCTGAACAAGGCCGGTGCTGAACGTCGAAGTGTCGAGCCCGGAGCCACGTGAGTGGCTGGCACGCGATCCACCATGGCCTCACGACTTAGCTCCGCTTCACCTCCTTAGTGGCCGTTGCATCATCACTGCTCGTGGTCTTGCCGCTGACAGCTGCGAATTGGGCTCATGTCGCATTCCTCATCGCCAGACTCCAACTCGGTTGTCCACGAGACGATCCTCGGCTACCTGAACTTCGCCGAGGGGGCGGCTGATGCTCGTGTGCTGCGAGCGTTCGATCAGGCGATGCGGGCGGTCGTGTCGGACGAGCGTCCCAGCACCGCTGGGCCGCAAGCCGATGCTCGGCGGTTGGAAGAGCCACTACGAGCCGAACTCGACCGGCTCGTGCAACGTGGCGGCGCGTTTCAGGATTCGCGGCGGGCTCGCGTCGTTCTCGATTTGCTCTTCCAGCACGTGCTGCCCGCCTACGCGCACTACCACGCGGATCTGCTGTTTCATCAACGGCCGGAATCGCTCTTCAACGGTTACTTCGTGGCCCGAGCCAGCGAGGCGTTGGTGCAAGACGCGAGCCTGGATGATGAACCAGGAAAAGTCGCGGAGCGTATCGTCCTCCGGCTCAGTGATTTCGTCGGGCACCGACCGCTGGCGACGCTCGAACATCGTCGTTTGGTAGTGAATCCGCATGAGCGCGTGCGACCGGTGCCCCTGTACATTTCGGGAGCCGGAGTGGCCTGCGGAGTCTATGAGCCGGTCGTGAGCCTGGCTCTGGAACTGCTACGAGGCACGGACGAGGATCTGTTGCTCGCGGCTCAGTTCGAGCCTGAATCGCTCGAGGAACTTGCGTTCGATCCGCGCGCGTATGACTTTGATCATCCGGTCAATCGTCGGCCGAATTATCACTTCGGCTTGTGGGATCCCGACGTAATCGACGCCCAGGGCAATTACCGTCGGTTCGTGGTGCAGCAGGTCACGTTGGACGCCTTGCATACACGGTTGCGGGGAGATGAGGGCCTGCCCGAGGACGAGCTGCGCTACGAAGCGGCGGCCGTGCTTGCCGGCACGATTCTCATGGCGTCTGGGATCTCGGGGCGGGGTCCCGGCTCGATCGACTCCGAACAAACACTGGGACAACTGCTGACCCGTATCGCCCGTTTTCGCGACGACTTCTACGATCGCCTTCTGGCTCGTGTGCCAGGCAAGCATGGCGAGCGACTTCGCGACGAAGCCAAGCTCAAGCGGCAGGCGTTTGGCGCGGCTCGTCAGCACATCAACGGTGCATTGGCGAGACGGCGAGCCTCGCAGTTGGAACACGTTCATTTGGCCGAGCTTTACGCGCGATTGGGCTGCCTCGGCGATGCCGTGCGCGAGGCCAATATCGTGCCCGTGGCGGCGGCCCGCATGACGTGCTTGTTGGACTGCGCCCTCGTTTCGGCTCAGCGAGCCATCGAGGATCAGCGGTGGCAGGACGCCCGCGAGCGTTTGCTCGAGGCGATCGAGACCATGCACCGAGCGATACGCTGTGGCGCGTTGATCGATCCGTGGAACATCCTTGGATTCGACGCTCATTTTCCGCTGTTTCAAGGTTTTGAAAACAGCGTGCACGATGAACGCGCGGACGAGTTGATCGGCATCATCGATCGAATCTTCGGCACGCTGTCGCGATTCTGGAACGAAGCGAGCGCGGCGGATCATGCCGATGATGTGAATTGGGTCCGCGGAACATTCGAGGATCTGGCGCACTGGTGGCAACAGTTCGCGGCTCACGAAGTCACGAGTGTCGAGGCACCGGCTCCGCTCGTCACGTTGGAAGCCTCGCGGCACGTCGCCGATTGTCTCGCGCTGTGGCGCCGCAGTGGCGCGGCCGCGGGCGACGTCGAGTTTTGGGCGAAGCACGCTGATCGCTTTGACTCCCCGACCGCCTACGCGTTGGTCGTCGAGGCGTTGCTCGATCGCGGTGATTTCCTAGCGAGCCGCGGATTGTTGATGCATTGGCTCGGGCAGGGACAAGCGGAACGCGTGCCGCTCGAGCAAAGTCCCAGCTCCTACTTCGATCTCGCGTACCGCTGGATGATGGAGCAATTTCACGAGATCGATTTGCCCGAGGATGTGGGCATCGAGAAGCGTGGCGGGACGTGGAAGACGATCGTGCGCTGGTTCGATCAGCTGGAGGCGAATGCCGAGTCGTATTGGATCGTTCCTCGCTTCGATACGACGAATGGCAAGGACAAGCCCGGCCGCGGACGCAACAGCGACTCATTCGGCGAGGAGTATCCCGCTCCCGAGTTTTCGGATTCCGAGGAAGATGATGACGAAGTCGGCATCTATGGTGCGGCCTATGAGGACGTCGTCTACCAAGACAGCACGGACGACGGTGTCGACGCGAGTCTCGAGGAAGCGGGTGGGCGCGGCAATTACGACTCGCTTGAGCTCGAGGCCAAACGCATCGGTAAGCGAATCGCCTTCTTGTCGCATGTCGCCAAGCTGTGGAAGGTGTCGGGACTGACGGCGAATGTCGTGGTGCGGGCGGATGAGTCCCGATACGGCAAGAACGACGATCCGACTCAAGTCGTGCCTCGACGTGAATTGGCCGAGTCGGTCTTGCGATCGTTGGAGGCTTGGGTTGGCCAAGCGCGCAAGAACCGCGAGGACTTCGAGGCCTTGCTGCGCAGCGTGCAGCAGCGGCCTCTCTCCCGACCCTCGGCGGATCCCGATGCCTTGCTGGAATATGACCGAGAACGATTGATCAAGGAGAATCTGCTCGATTCGATCATCGGCGTCTGCGTGGAAACCGAGGACGCGATCCGTACGATGGTCGCCATGATCGAAGCGATTCGACTCACCTTGGGGATCGATCTGCTGACTCCTCGCGACGACGATCCGGTCGCCCGCATCTTGTCGGCCGTGTTGCTGCGCAACCGAGACATCGTACGGCTCTATTTTCCGACCTTGATCGAGCGGCTTTCCGAGGAGGCCTTGCTCTACGTGCCGATCGCGAAGGGAGGCGATCCTCATCAGGTGATGGAAGCGCGCGTCCGGCGCACGGCGATCCAGGAGTTGCTCGTTTGTTTGCCGAGGCTCGGGCTGCTGGATGAAACGCAACGGCTCATCGATCTGGCTCGTGAAATGGAGCAGCGTCATCCGGTGGGGCATGGCGCGGTGACCGAGTTTGATGAGTTGTTTCGGATCGGCCATCGAGCGATGGTCGACTCGTTGGTCCAGTGGTCGATGCGGTGGGACGAGCAACGGGAATCGCTGGATGGTGAGGAGGTTTGGGGGAAGGATGACCGGTTGTTCCTCGCCGTCGAGCAACTCGTGGAACGTTCGCTCGTCACATGGCTCGAACACTCCAAGACCTTGCGGCTGAGCGTGCTCGAAAAGGTCCAGGATCGACAGAGCTGGCAACTGCTAGAGAACTTCATCAAGCAATATGGCGGTGACTTGTTCACGCAGAGGTTCTTCAACCTCGGCAACCTGCGTGCGATTCTCCATCAAGGCGTCGGCAGTTGGCTGGAGCAGATGAAAGCCCATCGAGGCGAGGTCGAGGTCAAGCTCATCGAGGCGCTGGATGAGTCGTTGCCTCGTCGAGACGCCGAGCGATGGCTTACGCTCGTGCTTGAATCGGTGATCGAGAACTTCGCCGAGTACCGCGACTACAACAGCACGACGACCCAGAGCGATCGCGGCGACATGCTCTACATGCTGCTCGATTTCCTGCGATTAAGGGTTCGTTACGATCGGGTCGCTTGGAATCTCAAGCCGGTGGTTTGGGCCCACGAAGTTCTCGTGCGTGGCGGATGCGAGAACGTCGCCCGTCGTTGGCGACGAGCGGTGCGGCAGCGGATCGGCAACGAGCCGGACCGATACCTGGGGCGACTCGCCAAACTGCAAGAGCGATACGCGATGCGTATGTCGAGCGTGCAGGATCGAATTCAGGAACGGTTCATCATGCCGATGCGGATCGATCGACTCCGCTCGCTGGTCGATGCCGCGATGCGTCAGCCTGGATCACTCGAGGCTGAAAAGGCGTTTGACGGTTTACGTTTGGAAACGCGGCTATTGACCGCCGAACCGACCGGAGCGGGGCTGGATGTGCCTCGCTGGTTGGCCGCCTTGGAGGAAGAGGTCGACAAGGCCGCGTCCAGTCAACCCTGGGACATCGATCTACGCGAGGCCCTCGTGCCTCATGTGGAGCCCGTGGCGGAAATTGAAGTTTTTGAGCAGCTTGCCCGGATGCGCCGCGAGATCGAGGACGATGATGGAGAGTTGGGTGTCGACATGGAGAGCGACGAGTAAGCAACGCACGGCTCGCGAGAGTCCGGGGCGTCGCATTCATCGGCTCGCATCGCGCCACCCTCTTGGTTTGGGATGATCTCTGAGTCGCCTTCGCGCTTGAGAGCGTGGACTCCGAGGCGATTTCCTCGCAGGGTAGGCTGGGAGCAAAGATGGCGCGTTTGACCTTCTGCGGCGCGGCTCGCACCGTTACGGGATCGGCTCATTTGCTTGAGTGGGGTGACCGTTCGATCCTGATGGATTGCGGTCTTTATCAAGGGCGCCGCCGAGACGCCTTCGAACGAAATCGCCAGTTTTGTTTCGATCCCAAGAAAGTGGGCGCGGTCGTCCTCAGTCACGCGCACATCGACCACTGTGGCAATCTACCGTCGTTGGTGAGACGGGGTTTCGAGGGGCCCATTTACGCCACGGCGGCGACCGCCGATCTCGCCCGCGTGATGTTGATGGACTCGGCCGAGATCCAGGAGTCCGATGTCGCCTACGTCAACCGGCAACGGAAACGAGATGGGAAACGTCCCTTTGAACCGCTCTATACGGTCAAGGACGCTCGCCGGGCCATCGAGATGTTCGAGCCGGTCGATTACCAACGCGAGTACGAGTTGTTTCCGGAGCTCCACGCGAGCTGGCATGACGCGGGACACATGCTCGGCTCGGCCAGTCTAGCCGTCCGTATCCAGGAGCCCTCGACCGCTCCCATTCGTCTCGTCTTCAGTGGTGACATTGGCCGGCGGGATACTCCGATCCTACGCGACCCCGAGCCACCTAGTGGCGCCGACTATCTGTTGATGGAGAGCACCTACGGGGATCGCCTCCATCCTCCGCGGCAAGACATCACGTCGATTCTGAAACATGCCATCCACGAGGCGTTTTCGCGTAATGCGGTCCTGCTCGTTCCCGCCTTTTCAGTCGGGCGAACGCAGGAAGTCATTTATCGGCTCAATGAGTTGGCCGAGGCCGAGCACTTGCCGGAGCTGCCCGTCTTCGTCGACAGCCCCATGGCTAACGAGGCCTTGAATGTCTTCAAATCGCATCCGGAGTGTTTCGATGACGAGACGATTCGGCGGATCTCGACGGAGGAGGATCGAGACCCGCTAGGATTCACGCATCTCCATTTGATTCGTACGGTCGAGCAATCGCGAAGGCTCAATGATTTCGACGGCCCCTGCGTCATCATCGCGGCGTCGGGGATGTGTGAGTCGGGACGCATACTGCATCACCTCAAGCACCACGTCTCCAATCCCGCGACGATCGTGATGTTCACCGGATTTCAGGCTCCCGAGACGCTCGGCCGACGATTGCTTGACGGGGTGACACCGGTCAACATCTTGGGCCGGAGTCTCGAGGTTCGGGCCGAGATCGATCGAGTCGACGGCATGAGCGGACACGCCGACCGTGATGAGCTGTTGGAATGGTTCGAGTCGGTTCGCGCCGGGGGGGCACCCAAGGGAATCGCGTTGGTGCACGGCGAACCGGAGGCTCAGGAGTCATTGGCCGCGGAGCTGCGACAACGAGGCATCGCCGACGTACGGATTCCTGACCTAGGCGAGACTTGGGAGCTCACTCCCAACGGATGACGGACCATTCGATCGTGATCGCCGCGTCGTGTGGTGGGGAAAGGCAAAAGTTCCTCGCGATATGGAAAGACGTCGCCACGCGCGGCACTGCCACGCTTGAAACCAGCCGCCGCGATGCACCACCTCTCGAGAGAGGATGTAGTGCTGGCAAGTCATCGACCGAATTCCGCGGCAGCCGCGTCCCGAACAACCGCTCTGGCTCGCAGGCGGTAAAGGGAGCGATCTAGGATCCCCGCGCGGAAAATCCTAGAATCCACGACATCTCGCACTCGCTCATCGGTGGGGCGCGAGTCATCTGCTGGGGCGGAGGAGGGATTCGGTATGGCCAAGTCGACCAAGCGACGCGATGGAGCGTTGGAAACGGAAACCGTGGCTATGGACGGCGAAGAGACCGGGCGTTCGAAACGGCCGACCCGCGTTCGGCGAGCGAACTCGGAGGATCAAGCTCGCGACTCCGAGGACTCGGCCCGTCGGGCTTCTCCGCGTGGACGAGGTCCTCGATGGGTGATCGTGGCGCTCGGCTTGGTGGCTCTGATCTACCTGGCGCCTTGGCTAGTGGGCATTTCTCCTTGGGGGCCGAGCCTCGTTTCCGGAGCGGTCTCGGGACTCAATGGTCGCCTCGACGTCTCACGGGTCTCGCTCGGGTGGTTCGTGCCTCCGACGGTCGACGGTTGGGAGCTCAAGGACGCCGATGGAAATCTGGTCGCGTCCGCCGATCGAGTCCAGCTCGAAAAGTCGTTGCTGAGTCTGGCTCTTGATCGCTCCGACTTGGGAGCGATTCAGGTCGAAGGTTGGATGCTCGATCTCGAGGTCCGACAAGGGACGACCAACCTCGAGGAGGTGTTGGCTCCGTTGCTGGCCCAAGAGTCCACATCGCCCACTCCCCGTTTTCAAATTCAGGCGTCCGAGGGCGATTTCAAACTACGATCCGGCGATCGCGAGCTGCGTTGGACGCAGGTGGGCCTGTCGGCGACTTCGGCCGAAACCGATCAGTGGAATGTGTCGATCGATCAAGTCACCGGAGCGGATCCGCGCGAGCGGCTCACGATCGAGGCGCTCATTAATCGAGTGACCGAGGAGGGAACCCCGGCGGCTTTCAACGGTCAAGTCAAGCTCGAGGCGGAGTCGTTTCCGTTGTCATTCCTCTCCTTGATAGCGCCCCGGTTTGACGCCGACTGGGAAGTCGAGGGACGAGGAGCGATCGAACTATCGCTGGAGTTTGTCAATGGCGGTGAACGAGGCTCAGGCTTCGTGCCGCGGTTGTTGGCCGAAAACCTTTTGTTCTCGAGTCGCGAGTTGCTGCAAGGCGATCGAATCGCGCTCGAGAGCGTGGAAGCCAAGGGCGGGATTTCGTGGAACGGCGATGAGCTGAACTTCGCCGCGACCGAAGTGCGCACGTCGATTGGTGGAGGAGAGATCGAGGGAGTCGTCGATCTCGGTGACCTGAGCCAATTGTGGCTCAGCGCGGGCAACGAAAGTTTGCAGTCCCAAGGCGAGGTCGAGGTTGGCCCGGTGTTGGCGATGTTGCCGCGGACGCTGCGTATGCGCGACGGTGTGCAAGTTAGTCGTGGCACGCTCTCGTGGACCGCTCACAGTCGACAAGAAGGGAATGGCCGGCGACTATTGGTCGACTTGCGTTCCACGCCGCTCTCCCTGATCAACCAAGGCGAGACGTTGGAGTGGAACTCGCCTCTTACGGCGAGTCTCGCGATCGGCAACTCGCCGCAAGGTCCGATCCTGGAATTCGTCACGCTCGAGGCACCGGCGGTGCGCATCGATGGAAAGGGGAGCTGGGACCAAGGCGAACTCACGGTCCAAGCCGATCTTCAAGGTCTGCGGACACAGCTCGGGCAGATCGTTGACTTCTCTGGCACGACACTCAATGGCCAGGTTCAAGGGGGAGTGCTGTGGGGAGCCGGTCGGGAGCGAACGCCCGATGGTCAACCCGGAACTAATGGAGACGGTATCGGGTTTGGTGGCGACCTGCGTTTGACCGGCATCGATATGCAAACCTCCAGTGGATTGGTGTGGCAGGACCCACAAGTCGACGTGAGCTTTGGTGGACGTTGGGATCAAACGCGTTCCTTTCCCGAGAGCTTGCGTCCTTTTTGGGTCGCGGTGGAAGCCGGCTCCGATCAGCTTTCGGTGACGACTCGACAAGTCACCGCCGAACGGACCGAGGCTGATATCGCGGTTAGCGGAAGGATCTCTCGCTGGTTGGCTCGAGCGGGCATCGCTCCTCGAGTCGCTGGGCACGAGGTGGACGGAGAGCTCGTGGCGCGGGGTGGCGTGGCTTGGGATCGAGACGTGATCGCGATCCAGGGGCTCGATTATCAACTGCGCGACGCGCGTTTCTGGGGACCCGATGTGCGGTTGCGGGAACCCGAGGTTGTCGGGCAATTATCCGCCAGTTACGACGTCGCCAGCGGCAGGTCTCGCATCGACCAAGGCACGATGGCCGCGTCGATTTTCAGCGCGAGTCTCGGGCAGTTCGTGTTGGGCGGCGTCGAGCCGAATGAGCCGTTGGGTGGAGCCTACGCGATCCGCGCGGACGTCGCTCCGTTTCTCGCGATCTTTCCCGCCTGGCGTTCAAGTGGATTGGCGATGTCCGGAGCGCTGGAAGGCAGCGGGGCGATTCATCAAGGTGATGCGGGCCACTGGTTGATTCAGCAGAACGCCACGGTCACGGATTGGACGCTCGCCTGGCTCGCCAACGCCAATGCTCCCGGTGGAGCGAATCAACAAGACGCGGTGTGGCGTGAGCCCCAAGTCACGATCGAGTTCGAGGGCGACTTCGACTCGGAAAATGGTCATCTCGCGATCGCGCGCGGCTCGATCGACGGCGAGGGGCAATCGGTGGCCTTGGGTGGCGAGGTGTCGTTGTATGACGGCAAGTGGACGTCACAGCTCGATGGCGAATTGACGATGCGGCGACACGATTGGGTGGCGTTGTTGAGGCCATGGATCGGAGACGACGCGGAACTGAAGGGAGCGCACTCGCGCCCCGTGTCGTCGCGTGGTCCGGTGATTCTTGGCGCGGATTCGAACTCCGAATCGACGCATTGGCCTCCAGCGCAATTGGAATCGGCTGGCGCGATCGCTTGGGATGAAGGCCAGGTGTACGGCATTCCTTTTGGTCCAGGCGAGTTGCAAGCAAGGCTTCAGAATCAAGTTCTGGACTTGGGAACATTCCGACTCGCGCTGGGTGATGGAGCGGTGCGCATCGCCTCTCGTATCTCGTTCCAGCAGGCCACTCCCATGCTCTACGTCGACGAGGGACGAGTGCTGGAAGATGTTCAACTCACGCCCGAGGCCTGTCGCCAGTGGCTGATGTACACCGCTCCGATCTTCGCTTCCGCGACGGCGGTTCGAGGTTCCGTTGACGTTGATTTGAAGGCGAGCCAGTTTCCGCTGGACGATCCACTGAAGGGTTCGGGGAGTGGCACGTTGCACGTGCGCGAGGCGGCCATTGGTCCGGGACCGATGATCGAACAGTTGTGGGGCATCGTTGGTGCGGTACGGAATCTGGGAGGAGGACAGAACGGAGCTGGTCAACTCGGACAATGGGCCCGTTTACCCGAGCAAGATGTCGCGTTCCGGATGCAGAACGGCCGAGTCTATCACGAGCGATTGCAGGCCAGCGTTGGCGATGTGGTTTGGTACACGACCGGCAGCGTTGGACACGACCAGTCCCTGGATATGGTGGCCGTCGTGCCGATTCAGGATGCGTGGCTGGCGAATCGTCCCAACTTGGCGGCATTGAAGGGAGTGGAGATCCGTGTTCCGATACGCGGTACGTTGACGCGTCCGCAATTGGATGGCCAAGTCGTTTCGCAATTGGCCCGCGACTTGGCGCGTCGAGCGGCCGGGGAATTGCTTGACCAACAGATTCAACGAGGTCTGGGACGCTTGTTTGGCGGAGACAAATGACCTTGGCCGGTGGAGACACGAGACAATCGAGTGTCCGTCACGGTTGATCGAGCCACGATGCGATGAAAGACTCGGCGAGCCAGTCGAGTCCGCGTTGGGGCGGTGGGGAGAGGAGTGAAAGACCGGATGAAGTTGATTTTCTTGGGGACGACCGGGTACCACCCGAGCGATCGTCGTCACACGGCCTGTTTGATGGTGCCGGAACTCGGCATCGTGTTCGACGCGGGAACGGGGTTCTATCGAGTTCGCGAACATATCCGTACGACGTCGCTCGATATCTATCTCACACACGCCCACCTTGATCATTCGTTCGGTCTGACATTCCTGTTCGATGTGTTGCATCAGCGCAAGGTGCAGCAGGTGCAAGTCCATGCCGAGGCCGAGAAGCTCAAGGCGATCGAGGAGCATCTGTTCTCGCCGTTGTTGTTTCCGGTCAAGCCACCCTGCGATTTTCGCCCTCTGGTGGGACGCTCTCGAGAAACCAAGCAAGGAGCGTTCGTGCGCTGGTTTCCACTGGATCACCCAGGTGGAAGCCTTGGTTATCGCCTCGATCATGAAGGGCGCAGCGTGGCCTACGTGACCGATACGACGGCGACTCACTCACCCTCGTATCTGTCGAGCATCCAAGACGTGGACGTCTTGATTCACGAGTGTTATTTCCCGGATGGGTACGAGGATCGCGCGGCGTTGACGGGGCACTCGTGCGCGACACCGGTGGCGGAAGTCGCGCGGGACTGCGGAGCCAAGCGGCTCTACATCGTCCATATCGATCCGATGGAGTCTCCCGAGCGACGCATCGACCTGGATTCAATGCGCAGGATCTTTCCCGAGACCTACACGGCGGAAGATGGACTCGAGATCGAGATCTGACGATCGGCGAAGTCCTCGCGCGGCCGATCGTTCCCGAGAAGGCCCGAACGAGGTCAAGACGCGGACTTGATCGGGCAAAGGAAGGGCCGGCGCCCTCGGACGCGACTCCGAAGACGCCGGCAGGGAGGTGAACCTGGGAGAGGCTCAGGCGGTTTCCGCGGTGGGACCTTCGAGGAACATCTCGTGGCCCCCTTCGAGGAAGCTCGCCAAGGTACGAGCGCGGTACGGTTGCTGGAGCTTGCGGACCGCCTTGCTTTCGATCTGTCGCACGCGTTCGCGAGTCACCGAGAAGATGCGACCGACTTCCTCCAGCGTGTAGGCATAGCCATCGGCCAAGCCATATCGCAGGCGGAGGATTTCACGCTCGCGATAGTTGAGCGTTTCCATCGCTTCCTCGATGCGACTCTTCAACGCTTGTTGGTGAGCGTCGTAGAGCGGATCGTCCTCGCGATGGTCTTGCAGGAACTCGCCGAAGTAGCTGTCGTCGTGATCACCCACGGGCTGATCGAGTGATAGGGGCTGCCGGGCCATCTTCATGATGCAACGGGCATCGTCGAGCGAAAGGTTCGCGCGTTGGGCCGTCTCCTCGGGCGTCGGTTCCCGGCCGAGTTCCTGGAGCAGGTCGCGAGTCACGGCTCTTACCTTGCTCATCGTGTCGATCATGTGGACCGGCACGCGAATCGTGCGGCTTTGATCGGCGATGGCTCGCGTGATCGCCTGGCGAATCCACCACGTGGCGTAGGTCGAGAACTTGTAGCCGCGGGCGTACTCAAACTTGTCGACGGCCCGCATGAGCCCGGTGTTTCCCTCTTGGATCAGGTCGAGGAAGCTGAGCCCTCGATTGCGATACTTCTTGGCGATCGACACGACCAATCGCAGGTTACCGGCCGACAGGACGCGCTTCGCGGCATCGTGCTCTTGCTGATAGATGCGAGTCTTTTCGACACGGGCTTGGAGTGTCCAAGGCGACTCGAACGTGATCCGCATGAGGTAATTCAGCTCGCGACGCAGCTCCGCGCCGGTGCGCCCCATGAACGTGCCGTTGCGACCCGCCGCCCGAATTTGAGCGTGGAGTTCGACCATGCGGGCCGAAATCTCCGCCAGCTTCTCGAACAGTGGCTGAATGCGATTGATGCGGAGGTTGAGCTCCTCGACGAGACGCACGGCCTTGTTGCGCCGGCGGATCAGAGCGGCCCAAGCTTGGCGGCGAGCCGACTTGGATTGCCGTCGGTCGATCGCGACGCGGAAGTCGTGCAGGTTGCGCTTGAGCAAGTAACGGAGCGTCGCCAGGTTGGGCGTGAGTCGCTTGAGGATGCGTTTCTTCTCGGCGGTGTTCGTCACGCTGACTTCGATGGTGCGATCCAGTCGGAGCTCGCCATTCTTGACTTTCTCGAGCGCGCTGACGGCTCCCTGCAGAATGAAGTCGTTGGCGATCATCGTCGTGCGGTAACGAATCCGAGTCCGTTCGATTTCCTTGGCCGAAGCGATTTCCTCGGCGCGGGTGAGCAAGGGAATGCGACCCATTTGCATCAGGTACATGCGGACCGGATCGTCGATCGCGTCCACCGACTCGTCGGCGGCGTCAAATGAGGACTCGGAATCCTCCGAGTCAAAGTTGTTGTTTTCGCGGTCGAAATTGCCCGAACCAAACGACTCGGTTTCGTTGCCACCGAACTCCTCGTGCTCGGTGAACTCGGAATCGTAATTGTCGTTGATTCGTGTTCGCTTACTCTTTGCCACAGCGGTTACCCTCCCAGAAGTTGTCCATCAAGCGGTCGCGTGGAGATCCGAGGGGATGCACCTCCGATGCCAGTCCGAGGAAGAAGGTGTTTTGTTTCTTGTAAGTGTTTTGTGGGCAACGCTTTGCGGCCTTTGCAGGGTGGCTCGCTCCGGCCGGTTCCGTGCCGAAACTCAACCGACATGTTGATTTGCGTCGACAACGCCCTGGGACAATTCGCCTCATCGCCCCCTCGGTCCACGTTTTGCTTCGCAAATCGGAACGTGAAGCCTTGTTCAAGTCGCGGTCGCGAGACCGGTACGCGATGGCCAAAAGCAAGTAATTCCCTGGGAAAAAGCTCGCAATTGCCGCGAGTCGGCTCTCGCGGTCGGCACTCGTTCGACGTTGTTTGAAACCGTGACTCCCGCTAGACTCCCGAACCGGTTCCCGCCTTCTCGAGGGCTCAACAACCGAGAGTTCGGCCTCCGGCGGCTCTGGCTCGCGCTCGGCAATGCCCAGTTCGGCACTGGTGGACGCCTCGGCGCCGACACCGTCGCTGCCTGGAACCGACGTTGTCGCGCAGCGGGATGATCGGAGCTCACCGAGCGTCGCAACGCGGCCAGGATCACCGACGGCGGCCCCCCGGCTGGGAGAGATCGCCGGAAGTTATTCCCACGGGTCCAACGACTTGTGGCAAGGAGAAACACGACGACCGATGAAACTTGATGCTCGCATTCAGAAAATCGAGTTGATCCTCTCGGATGTGGACGGCGTATTGACTGACGGAGGCTTGATCTATGGTCACGACGGTCGCGACGTGAAGGTGTTTCATGTCCGCGACGGACTCGGGATCAAAATCTGGCGCGCCGCTGGGTTCCACTTTGGCCTCGTGACGGCTCGCTCGAGCCATGTGGTCAAGGTCAGGGCGGCGGAGCTAGGTATCGAGTTGGTGCGTCAGGGGCACGAAGAGAAGTTTCCGGTCGTGGAGCAGATCGTCAAGGATTTGGGAATGGAGCTGGAGCAGCTCTGTTACATCGGCGACGACCTCGCCGACCTCGCCTGTATCGAGGCCGCGGGACTCGGCGCGACGGTGGCCGATGGCGTGGCGGAAGTCAAAGCCGCCGCGGACCTGGTCACCAAGGCGAGTGGCGGCCAGGGAGCCGTGCGAGAACTGATCGAGACGCTTCTCAAGGGGCAGCATCGCTGGGACGACTTGATTCGCCGCTATCACTGGGCGGGGCGTTCCTAACGTCGAATCACCAAGAAATTCAGGGCATTGGATTCCGATCGAGCAACGGATGTTCGGTCTCCGCAGCCTAGAAAAATCGCGAGGCAGGAACGGATGCCGGGTTGGTCGAGTTGGAAACGAATGGCCGTGGCCGCCGGTGGAGTCGCCATCATCATGGCGGTCTATGGCGTGCTACTCGTTCCGCTGATTGAGGGCGCGCCTCAAGAGCGGCGCGACCTGGCCTCGTTGACCAATCCGGTCGCCGATTGGACCGAGACGACCGAGGTTGATTTTCCGGGGCTTTTCCCACCGGACGCTTGGGAGCTCGGGCAACGCAAGCGGCTGCAAGTCGACCAGGGCACCGCCTACTTTCAGCACTATGCTCCCAACGAAGACGGCGACTTGGAGGTCCAACCCTTCACGCTCGTGTTCGCTCCGGCCCGAGCCATCGATGATCCGCGTCCCCCCGAGCCTCCTCTCGTGTTGACGGCTCCCGGCGGCGCTCTGCTGAAGTTCGATCAACCCGTCAAGCTGGGCGTGCCTCGGGCCGGTCGCTTGCAACAAGCGGTTTTGCGTGGCGAGGTGACGATCGATCGCGCCGCGGGCGTTGATTCCGATGCGTTGCACTTGGTCGCTCACAATGTGCAACTACAAAATGACTTCGTGGTAACTCCACATCGAGTCGAGTTTCAACTCGGTGGACATCGAGGGGCGGGCGAGAATCTGGTCATCCAGTTGCTGACCGACGCCGCCGTCTCGCCCGATTCGCCTCTCCCGCCGATACGTGGCATCCGATCCCTGGAGCTGATCAAGCTCGACTATCTAATCCTCGCGGCACCGCCCAACGCGGCGCCCTCGCCGACCTTGGGCACGACCGAGTTCGAGGTTCGGTGTAACGGAGCGTTCAAGTTCGACCTGGCCGCTTCCGAGGCGACGCTGCGCGATCAAGTGCGCATCAATCACTGGTCCCAGGCGACTCGGCAATTGCTGGAATCGTTGGCGGCCGACCGAATGACGATTCGATTTGAAAGGCGAAGCGACGCCACGGGACGGACCGGCGCTTATGGTCAGAGCTTGCCAACGCCGACCGACCTCGAGATCGCGGAAGTGCTGGCCGTGGGGGCCCCCGCGATCCTGGATTCGCCGGCTCGCCGAGTCCGGGCGGAAGCCGCTCTGCTCGGCTACAGTCCCACCGATCGCCGCATCAACCTGCAGGACAAGCAGCGCGTCCTATTGATTCATGAGGATATGCGTTTCGAGGCACCGAATCTCGAGTACTACCTAACTGACGATCGAGCGATTGGTCGAGCCTTCTCGGAAGGGCCAGGGTGGGTCCATCGCGACGCGACTCCCCGGCAAGCGGCCTTGCATGTGCAGTGGAACGAAGCGATGCAGCTGCGTCCACACGATGGATTGGATGTCCTGTCGCTCTATGGTTCCCCCGAGATGAGCTTGGGAGCCGACAGTCAGTTCACGGCGAAGAACCTTCATATCTGGCTGCGCGAGGTGGAGACCTGGGAGCAGGGGAGTGAGAAGCCGACTCGTCGAGTCGAACCCGAGAAGATGCTGGCCGAGGAGGGAGTGCGAATCGAATCCCCTCAACTCGCAGGCAACGCGCGTAACCTCGAGGTGTTTTGGGAGGTGGGGGCCAGCCAACCCACCATCAACGACACCGGGGCTACCACGGCGATTCCAGCTCAGCCCGCGGGCCACTCCTCGGGCTCGTCCTCGCCCGCCAACTCTCCGTTCCAGCTGCGAGCCGACGGTACGCCTGGCTCGAACCAACAAAGGATGCGAGTCGATGGCGATTTGGTGCGCGTCCATCTCAAGCCCGCGGAACGCAGCTACGAAGTGCAAGAGATCACGGTGAAGGGATCGGCGCAGCTTCGTGAGGAATCCGCCGAGCCGGGTGTGGAGCCGCTCGCGATCGCCGGCAGTGAGTTGCGAGTCGAGTCGATCGGACAAGGGTTGTTCTCGGCCTACGTCGTCTCGGAACAATCCATGGGGAAGGCGACTCTCGCGGCCCGCGGGCTCGAGCTCTTTGGCGCCGAACTGCAAATGGACCAACGGACTCATCGGACTTGGATGGAAGGTCCGGGTGAGGCGCGTTTCATGCCGACCGGCGAGAGTTCGCCGAATTCACAGCTCGATGGTCCCGCGACCGTGACGTGGCAGGGGGGACTGGAATTCGACGGGCAAGTCGTGCGCGTGCGCGGGCAGGTCGTGATCGTATTCAAGACGTTGGGACGAGACGGTTCGCGATCGGTCGTGCGGATCCAGGGCGACTCGCTTGATGTCACCCTCAATGAACGGGTTGATTTTCGGACTCAAGTCAGTCCGCGGTCGAACAAGATCGAGGTTGAGCGCATCGAGATGCCTGGCGCGGTGGTGTTGGATCACTGGGAGTCCTCGCCCCAGGGAGAACCGGTTTCGATCGATCGCTTCTTGGTGCGCGACGTCGCGCTGGATTACGCCAGTGGCGAGCTGAGTGGCTTGGGGCCGGGATGGGGTCAGTCGATCCGCGCGGGGCAAGCGGCGCCGCTGGAATCACAACCCGCGACTCCCGATGCTCGCGAACGACTGACATTGGTTCGTGTGGCGTTCCTGGATCGGATGGAAGGCAACGTCCTGCGAAAGAGCCTGGCCTTCGTGCAGCAAGTCGAGGTCTTGGCGGACACCGCCGAGCATTGGGAGGACTGGAAGGATCGTGAGACGATGTTGTCGAGTCCCGAGGTCGTGACCATGAGGGGCGAGCGGCTCGAGACCGCATGGGTGCAAGACGAACAAACCCGCCAGGCCTCGTGGGAGATGGCGATGGTCGGGAACGCCTCGGTTCAAGCACGGTCCTTCGATGCGACCGCTCATCGCATGGTGTATGTCGAAAGCAAGGACCTCATCATCCTGGAGGGGAACCAACGGGATGACGCGCAATTGACATGGGCGAGGCGAGGAGCCGCCGGACGCGATTCCGCCCGGGCCCGCAAGATCATGTATTGGAAGACTCTCGGCAACGTGGAGGTCGATGGCGTGAGCTCGTTCGACGCCACGTTCTCGGGGCGACTCGACCGTGGTGGCCGAGGCACCGCTCCACGTCAACGCTAAATCGCTCGACGCCCTCTCGGACGTGCCTCCGTCCGACCGTCCCACCGTCCCACGTCGGGCCCCGAGTTGGAACCGCGGTCGCGCTCGGGGCGGTGCGTCAAAGGTTGCTCCCTTCGGCCTTCGAATTCTGAAATCGCCCTTCGCGGGGCGTTGTCACGCGCGGCTGGCATATCGCCGCTTCGTCGCGATAGGTTGAATCGAGACGCGACGCCGCTTCCTCGAGCGACACCGAATCGAGGCTCCGACTCGGGCGACGCGAGTTCGAATGACGTGGCGTTGGCGCTCGGGGAGTCTCGGGAGAGAATCAACCGGTTATCGACCCGAACAATCGCCCGCGACTCGTTCACACGAGTCGGTTCTCGACAGGATGGATTCATGGCCAAGGCAAAGCAACTTCCCGTTCGCGCGCAAGTCGATCTCGCCGATACCTGGGATCTCACGACGCTTTACGCCAGCGATGAAGCGTGGGAGGAAGCATTCGACAAGATCGAGAAGTTGTTGAAGAAGTTCGCGAAGTTCAAGGGCACGTTGGCCGAGAGTCCCCAGGCCCTCGCGAAGTGCCTCGACTTTGACGCGGATGTCGATCGACAATTCGATCGTCTGGGGAACTACGCCTACCTCAAGACGACAGAAGACCAAGGGAACAGCCAATACCAACGGATGGTTGGGCGATATCAGAATCTGGCGACGCGAGCGGCCGAGGCGTCGTCGTTCATTCGGCCCGAGGTGCTCGCGATTCCGGCGAAGACGATGACCGAGTTTCTGGCGTCCAAGCGACTCGCGAGCCACAAGTTGTCTCTCGAGCGTTTGCTCCGCTATAAGCCGCACACGCTTGGCGATCGCGAGGAACAACTCCTTGCCATGCAGGGCGAGATGGCGGGAGTCGCCAGTCGGACGTTCCGCCAACTGCTCGATGTCGATTTGAAGTTCGAGTCGATCGATAACGAGAAGGGCAAGTCGGTCGAAGTAACCAACGCCAACTTCACCAAGCTGCTTCGATCGGAGGATCGACGCGTCCGCAAGGATGCGTTCCATGCCTACTACCGAAGCTTCGAGGGGCACCAGCACACGCTCGCCGCCACCCTGCAAGGGTCGATTCAAAAGGATGTCTACCAAGCTCGCGTGAGGAACTATTCGAGCGCGTTGGATCAGGCATTGTTCGGCGATGACGTGCCTCGCGCCGTTTACGAGAACCTGATCTCCACCGTGCGTTCGCACCTCCCCACCGTTCATCGGTACTACGAGCTGCGACGCAAGATCCTGAAGTTGCGAGACCTGCATCACTACGACTGCTACTGTCCGCTGCTGACCAAGGTCAGGACTCGCTACAACTGGAATTCGGCCGTCGACGTGATCTTGGCCGCGTTGGCTCCGTTGGGCGATGAGTATTTGTCGGTATTGGAAAAGGGCCTCAGGGGACGTTGGTGCGATCGCTACCCGAACCAAGGCAAGCAATCGGGCGCTTTCAGCTACGGAACGTACGACGGCGATCCGTACATCCTGATGAATTTCCACAACGATCAACTCAACGACGTCTTTACGTTGGCTCACGAGGCGGGGCACTCGATGCACTCGTATCTCTCGAGCAAGCACCAGCCCTACTTGTATCACTCCTACACGATCTTCGTGGCGGAGGTCGCGAGCACCTTCAACGAGCGGCTGCTCAATTCGCATTTGCAGACGCAAGCGAAGGATGGAAAGCTACAAGCGTTGTTGATCAGCAACGAGATCGACGACATTCGCGCGACGCTTGTTCGCCAAACGATGTTCGCCGAGTTCGAGAACATCACTCATGAGATGGTGGAACAGGGTGAGCCGGCGACGGTCGAGGCGCTCCGAAAGGTCTACCGCGATTTGCTCCACGACTACTTCGGTGAGCGATTCGAGGTCGATGATCAGCTGTCCCTCGAGTGTTTGCGTATTCCGCACTTTTATCGTGCGTTCTACGTGTACAAGTACGCCACGGGGCTGTCAGCCGCCATCGCTCTTTCCGAGCGAGTCATGAATGGCGGGAAACAGGAATTGAAGGACTACTTGGGATTCCTGTCCGGAGGCTGTTCCAAGTTGCCACTCGAGTTGCTACGCGACGCGGGCGTCGACATGACGGAGCCGCAACCGATCGACGCGGCGATGCGACGGCTGGCCACGCAAGTCGATGCTCTCGAGACGCTTGTGGCCGAGGGTGTGTTCTCGAGCTGATGCACGCGGAACGCGGCTGTTGAATCACCGAACCGTGAAGGGAAGAAAGATGGAATCAAGCGGCTCGGTCGATCGGGAAGCACTGTGGGAGGAGTATGTCGATCGGGTCCCCTATGAGCTGTATCCGGTTCAGCAAGAAGCGATTCTTCAATGGTTCACGGCGGAGCAAGGAGTCTTGGTGTCCGCGCCGACGGGAACGGGCAAGACACTGATCGCCGAGGCCGCGGTTTACGAAGCGCTGCGGACCGGCAAGCGGATGTACTACACGACCCCGCTCATCGCGTTGACCGATCAGAAACTGAACGAACTTCAGAACGCGGCGGGGAGATGGGGCTTTCATCCAGAGGACGTGGGGCTCATCACGGGCAACCGGCGCGTCAATCCAGACGCTCCGGTGCTCGTCGTCGTCGCCGAGATCTTGCTCAACCGGCTCATGCACCCCGAGGCGTTTGATTTTTCGGACGTCGCGTCGGTCGTGATGGATGAGTTTCATAGCTTCAACGAGCCCGAACGTGGCGTGGTTTGGGAATTGAGTCTGGCGTTGTTGCCTCGACACGTACGGACGATGTTGCTGAGCGCCACGGTGGGCAATGCCTACGAGTTCTGCTCCTGGCTTCGAACGCAACATGATCGCTCGATCGAATTGGTCTCCTCCGACGACCGCAAGGTGCCGTTGGAATTCCATTGGATTGGCGACACGTTGCTCGGAGATCACATCGAGTGGATGTATGAGGGGCGGGGCGAGGCTCGACGCACGCCCGCGCTCGTGTTCTGTTTCAATCGCGAGGAGTGCTGGTCGGTCGCCCAGGAGTTGCGCGGCAGGAAACTGGTCGACGCCGAGACTCAAAAACGTTTGGCTGAGCGGCTCGATTTGGCCGATCTCTCACGTGGCGCCGGCCCGACACTCAAGCAACTGTTGATGCGCGGCGTGGGCGTGCACCATGCCGGTGTGTTGCCTTGTTACCGGCGACTCGTGGAAACGCTCTTTCAGGAGAAGCTGCTAAGCGTCGTCGTGTGCACCGAGACGTTGGCGGCGGGGATTAATCTACCGGCTCGTAGCGTCGTTCTACCAAGCCTCGTCAAGGGACCTCCCACGAAGCGCGCCATCATCGAACCGAGCGCCGCGCATCAAATGTTCGGCCGAGCTGGACGGCCGCAGTTCGATGATCGTGGTTTCGTTTTCGTGTTGGCTCACGAGGACGACGTCAAGTTGCTGCGTTGGCGGGAGAAGTACGATCAGATCCCGGAAGACACCAAGGACCCGGGACTGATGCGAGCCAAGAAGGCGCTCAAGAAGAAGATGCCTCGCCGGCGCGAAACCGAGACGTATTGGACCGAGGAGCAATTTCACAAACTGCGTGACGCGCCGCCAAGTCGACTCGCGAGTCGCGGTGGCATTCCTTGGCGCCTCTTGGCTTACTTGTTGTGCCAGGATGACGCGGTGGGACCGCTCCGACAATTCGTTTCGAAGAGGTTGCTCCCCGCCGCCAGGCTCGAACAGTCGCAGGCCGACCTGTACCGCATGCTCATGCAACTTCATCGCATGCGGTATGTCCGGCTCGATCCTCCACCCACCGAGGACGATGATTCCTCGGATGATGAGAGCGGAGAATCTTCCTCGACGCACATGGAACCGGATAACGTCGCCGCCAGCCCCGCCTTGCCTCAGTTGACGCTCGGTGGCTCGGCTGCCTCGCCGCCACCACCGAAACCGGACGAGCCACGAGCGCCGAAGGAGAAGCGATCCAAGCTTCCCGAGGTTTGGCCGGAGCGAGCCGAGCCGCTGGAACCACTGAAACGACTCGTGCAAATTCGGAGCGTTCATCCGCTGTACGGGATGTTTCTGCTCGAGCTGCTCCCGGAAGCGGATCGGCTTGAGCGAATCCAGGCATTCGAGAGTTTGTTGGAACTGCCGATGTCGGTGGGGCCGGCCATCCGCGTGCCGTGGCCCGATTTGTTGCCTCCCGGAGCGTTGGCGGTTGGGCGACTCGACGATCAGTTACTTGACCTTGGCCTGGTATCGGCCGAGCAACTGGGGATGCACGTCGGCGAGCCGGAAGAGCAGGGTGAGGAGCGCAAGGGTCGTTGGCTGGATGAACACCCTCCGCGACCCCTGGTTTTCGCGGAGAAGCTGAAATTGCTTTTCGAGCACGAATACCCAAGGGTCGGCCCGCTTCGGACAACCCCGGTTTGGGTCGCGGGGGAGCTGCTGGAGCTAGGGGGGAACTTTGACCAGTACATCACGAGCCACCGACTACACAAACAAGAAGGCCTGATTTTCCGCCACCTATTGCGAATGATTCTCCTGCTCGAGGAATTCGCCGCGCTGGTGCCGGACGACGATGAGGGTGAGTGGCAAGCGGAGCTTTGGGAGCTCGCCGATGATGTCACGAAGATCTGTCGGGGGGTGGATCCGAGTTCCACCGACGACATGTTGGAGGCCGCTCGACGCAGGGCAGAAGAGGGGTTTGGGTAGTCTGCGCGAACTTCGCCGACTTTTTGGATTGAAGTTATTGATCAGAAACTAGCGGACCGCTAACCTGAAGGGCGTCTAGGTCGATTTTCGAGGCTGGCCGTTCCCCTCGGGAAGTCGACTTGGTGCTGCCGAGAAGGACTGAACATGTTGACTACGTTGGCTCGTACGCTCGCTTTTGTGCTGTTGCTCCCCGCGGTGGGAATCGCCGTGGCGGCCGCCACGATCAATCGTCCGTTGGACCAAGACGCCGAGGTTTCCGAGTCGGTCGAGAACTTGCCTCGTGGCATGGTGGTCGATGGTCGACAGGACGAATCGCCCTACAGCCATGTGATCAAGCTGGACGGCCAAGGCCGTTTTCATGGCAAGATTTCATTGTTCAACTCGAGTGGTAACACCTCGGGCATCGCGGGCTTGCCAGTTCGCTTGTCGCAACGCGGTCGAATGGTCGGAGTCGTCGAGACCGACGCGAATGGCCAGTTCGTGTTCGACAATGTCGTGCCAGGCGTCTACAGCGTTTTCGCCCAGGGCAGCCAGGGCATTTTGGCGGTGGGAGTCTATCTGGCGAGCAACGCCGCTCCTGGCGACGCGGCCACGATGCTCGATAACGTCGCGATCGGCGCCGCGGACATCGAGGAAGTCAATCGCGTTCGTCGATTCAACTTGCCCATGGTTTCACTCGCCGCGAACGAGCAATCGAATGAGAACACCTTTGCTAAGGTGATGCGTCAGTCGTTCTTCACTGCCGGACCCGCTGGACAAGTCGACATCGCGGCGGTTGCCGACGAGTCGGCCGACAAGACTCCTTCGCTGAGTGTATCGAGCCAAGTGGTGACGCTAAGCAACGGAAACTTGCAGGGTCAGCTGTCACAGATCTTCGGTTCGCCGATTGATTTTCGAGCCATGCATTGCTTCTTGATTCAAGGCGGTGTGACTCTGGCCGAAGTCCCGTGCGATGCGGACGGTGTTTTCTCCTTCGCGAATGTCGCGCCCGGCTATTACTCCTTCGTGGCGGCGGGAACTGGCGGCTTCGCGGCGTTCAGTCTCCATGCCGTGACTGGCGCCGAGGAGGCTCAAGTGCTCAACGCGGTTGGTGACGGTACGTTCTTCGCCTCCACTGCTTCGGTCGCCACGCTCCTGCCTCAAATCTCGGTGGCCGTGGTCCCGCAAGAGGACTCGGGTGACATCAACAACAACGACGGCAACAATCAACAACCACCTCCGTTTGTCCCTGAACCCGGCTTTCCTGGCGGCGGTTCGGTCGGTGGCGGCGGCGGTGGTGGCGGTGGTGGTCTTGGCGGCGAAGGCATCCTGACGGCCGCCGCTATCGGTGGCTTGGCCGCCGCGATCGCGGCGAATAACGATAACTCGCCGAGCTTCGCCAGCCCATTTATCCCTTGATTCGTTGACCCCAATCGTTCGAGGCCGTTTCTGCGACGGCCAAGCGAAACTCGCGTGTCGCGTTGAGGCGACGAGCATCGAAAGGGCGGACCTTGTGTCCGCCCTTTTTTGCGCGCCTCGGACATCCGTGGTCGGGCGATCTTAATCACTTCGGCGATTTCGATTTTGCACGTTGTCCCAAGCGGCCAATTCAAAAGCGTTGGAAAACCCAACGGAAACCCGAAGCGTGACGGGCTGTTGATTCAATCAGACTCGCCACATCGTGCGGCCGTGAGACGCCCATCGAGGTCGTCTCACGGATCGGTTTTGGGGTGGGCACT
>JAGQPS010000109.1 GCA_020426595.1 Planctomycetales bacterium | reverse complement strand
AGATGCGTAATCTACCGGACTCGCACGTCGCGTCGTTCAGCACCGATGAAGTCTCACAGCTGGACAACAATCATGCTTCGTGGCTCGTGTCGTACCACGGGACTCACATGACGGTCGAGCAGCTTGAGGCGACTCCGGGTAGCTCGATCCAGAATCTCGATGTGGCGAACTTGCCGGCGGAAGTGTTCGACGAGTTGAGCATCGCCAAGGTGAATCAGCTCAGCGCGACTCAGATGCGTAATCTACCGGACTCGCACGTCGCTTCGTTCAGCACCGATGAAGTCTCGCGACTCGATAACAACCACGCGAGTTGGTTGGCCTCTTATCACCTCACCCGATTGAATGGCGATCAGCTATCAGCGTTTGGATCCAACGTATTGCGGAGCGTCGACGTGACGCGGCTTTCAGCCGAAACAGTCGGCGAGTTGGCGGGGCCCGCGGTGGCACGGCTCAGCGATCAGCAACTCCATGCGCTCTCCCTGGAGCAGGTCGAGGCGTTGGTGACCGAGGACCTAGATCTGACTCGCTTGACCGCACTTCAGCGCTCGTGGTTGTCGCTCGACCAAATCGAGTCGGCGAGCGGCGCGTCGACTTGGACGGTCGGCGGTGATTCAAACGACTTGATGCTTGGTGGAGTTGATGTCGACCTGTTGGCCGGAGGGCTGGGAGACGACCAGTTGGTTGGCGGAGCGGGGAGTGATTTGCTCTTGGGAGGATCGGGGAACGATCGATTGCTCGGCGGTGGTGGCGCTGATCTGTTGTCCGGTGGCGAGGGCCAGGACATCGCCGATTACAGCGACTCGCGAGAGGGAGTCGACATCGATTTGAATCGCGCCGAGCAGCGAGGAGGCGACGCGGAGGGGGACCGCTTGCGGGACGTCGAGGACGTCGCGGGTTCGGCTGGCGACGATGTGTTGGTGGGTAATGCGGGCGCGAACCGGCTCGAGGGTGGCTCGGGCGATGATCGGCTCACTGGTGGAGCGGGGCACGACACGCTCATTGGTGGCGCGGGCAACGATGTCGTCGAGGGCGGCGTTGGAAACGACCTTCTCGTGGGCGGAGCTGGCGATGATCAATACGATGGAGGAGAAGGGTTCGATGTCGTGTCGTACCGCGACCTGGACGAACCGCTCGTGATCGATCCGACGACTGGCATGGTGTTGAAATCGGATGGAGTGGATCGCCTAACCGAAGTCGAACGGATCGAGGGTTCCCAAGCGGGGAATACTTTCTCGTTTGCTCATCCCACCGCGGGAGCGAGCTATCGAGTCGCGGGAGGAGCGGCCGAGGATGTGCTCGATCTAAGTCGCTTCGCGCGTCGGGACTTGACTGTCACTTCGGGATTGATCGAAGTGCGCCTCGCCGATGGCTCGACCTTCCAGATCGAGCACGAATCGATCGACCGCGTGCTTCTGTCGGATGGCGAGTTGGCGAACGTGTCGTTGTCCGACCAATCGTTGACGACTTCGGCCGGTACGGCGATTCGGACGGAGAGCGTACTGGCCAGTGCCTTCGATCTGGATGGCGATGGCCTGAGGGTGGACAGCTTTACTCAACCAGCTCACGGACATGTAACGCTTCATCCCGATGGTTCGTTTACGTATGTGCCCAACGACGGTGAGTTTGGGGCGGATGCGTTCCAAGTGAAGGTTGTCGACGAGGATGGCAACGAGTCCGTGGCGACGATCCGAGTGGAGGTGACAGCTCCTGGCCAGCGACTGGCGACGGAGCGTGAGTTGCCGCAAGTCAAGCCGCTGGAGCAAGTCGTTTCGTCGCGGCACGCGGAAGGGGAGCCGGCTCCAGTCGACACGACCGCTGACGACGAGCGAAACGAGTTCGCGGAGCGGCTCAACACACTGGCCACTCGTTTTGACCTCGACTTGCTCGATGCGTTGGGCGATCTGGAACACACGAACGGCGTGCCAGGCGAAGAGGGACGTGGTGAACTGGGGATCACGGGTATCGCGGAACTCGAGGCTCTGCTCGAGCAGCTGGGAGAGGAGGATCTTGAGACGCTAAGAGCGACGTTTGGCGAGGAGCTCGAGAAGTTCCTCTCATCCGATGCGCCGACCGATCCGGCGGAGGAAGTCGATGCGTCACTGGAGTTGACCGGCGTGAGCCCTGGCCCGAGAGACCAGTCCGCCGAGCTTCAACTGCTGTTTGGGGCTTTGGGTGGCATGCTGATGGGCATGGTCGGAATGAAGCGGGATAAGCCGACCGAGGAGGAGAAAGGGCGCCAACCGCGCGAGGTTCGGTCGGGCTTGTAACTTCCCAAGGAGACCTGATCATGAACAGTGATTTGGTCCGTGGCCGCATGTGGGGAAGTGCGTGCGGGGCGCTGCTCGGCGCACTTGGGTTGCCTCTTGTTTATTGGAGCATGGGGAGGCCCGCCGAGGAGTTCTCGTCCGTGTTGGTGGTGATCGCGGTAATCCTCGGCGGTCAGATTGGCCGCGGGATCGGCGAGGCGTGGGCTGTGAGGGGAGCAGGACCTGACCGCGAACCTTGCGAGTCGCATAGAGTCTAGGGTTAGGGCAAGCGGTGCACGCGAGCCATCGGAGGAGTGAAACCGCACCCCAAAAACACCGATAACCCAAGCGAACCGGGGAGTTGACGCCGGTCCGAATTCGGTCATAATTCCCCTCAACACAGTACCCGCCCCCATCGTCTAGTGGCCTAGGACTCCGGGTTCTCAGTCCGGCAACAGGGGTTCGACTCCCCTTGGGGGTACTAAAGCGTCAATCGCGGCGAGTGGCACAACTTGGTAGCCACCCGCCGCGATTCGCATTTGGGCCTGTCACTTGCGGATAGTGCTCGATCTTGCGACGGTCGATCGACATGGCGGTTCGGGCCTGTTTCGCGCAAAGACGCCAAGGCGCGAAGAATCTGAGACAACTTCTTTTCGCCCGCGCCTCGTCCGGTCTTGTCATGACCGAATAACCGGGACTCGTTCGCGACGTTGCCCAGGGACTTCGCGTCTTCGCGGCTTTGCGTGAGCTACACGCCAAGGCGCTAAGACGCAAAGGAACTCGGATGAGAGTTGCCCTTCAATGAAAGAAGTTCATCCAGCCATCCGCTTGCTTGAGAACCTCAAGCGAGTCTCCTTGCAATATCGCGATGGCCGGGCGAAGCAGTACGGAGGAGCTGTTGCTGTTGGGGCTGATGGTCGAGAAATTGACGATGATCAGCGTCATCGAACCCTCGTGATCGATGATGTCGGCTCGGCCGACGATGTGGAGTTGATCGATCGGAGTGATACTATCCGGGAGTAAGTCCGCGAAGTTCTGGCACAGCAACTTGCGGACTTGGCGTGTCTTCTCGGTGACGGGCACCTCTCCCAATTCAAAGTCAACGACCACGCCCCCCTCTACTTCGAACGTCACGCCGTAGCGCGCGGGGACTCTCGGTTCGTCGCGCTGGGGAGCGGAGACCGGAGGAATTCCTCCGGTTGCGTAAGGTACGCCGCCATGACCAGTCGCGTACTGTCGCGGAGTGGTCGGATAGCCTTGCTGCAACAGCTGCGAACAGGCCAAGACAAGCAGCAAGCCGGGTAACGATATGCCGGTCGCCATGGGAACTACTCCATTCCAGGGCTTCGCGAGGAACAGGTGGGAGCCGTCCCACCGATATGGCGAGTCTAACGTCTCTCACGATGAATCGCGACTTGAACTTGGCTAGATGAGGCTCACGCCAAGGCGCTAAGACGCAAAGGAGTCATCGCGCTGGGGCTGTGGCCGCCTTCATGGAGATTGGGTTCCCTTGGATCATGAATTGTCGATTCCTCAGCGTCATGATCGCCTCGATGTGAGTCCATGAAATGCGAACTCTGTCCGCGCCCGCGACTCGCCAAGTCGGAATCAAAGCGGCTTACTACCCAAGCTCCAACTTGATTCGACGGAATCACAGGGACTCGGGAGCGACGATGCCCAGGGACTTTGCGTCTTCGCGGCTTTGCGTGAGCTTCATGCCAAGGCGCTCGGACTCAAGCGGGCCATTGCGAACCTTGTTCGCGGCTGGAAGACTGATCGCCGCCGCGGGGGACGCTTCTAATTCAACGCGTCGGCGGGAGTACCGGTTCGTGTCGCCGGTTCCGTCGCGTCGTCGGAATCACTGAGCCAGCGCGAGAGTTCGTCGTAGAACTGAGTCCGATTGATTGGCTTCGATAGGTAGGCGTCGCAGCCAGCCTTCAAACATCGATTGGCTTCGCCGTGCATCGCATGAGCGGTCAACGCGATGATCGGTCGCTCGTAACCTTGTTGACGAAGGTGCGCGGTCGCGGTGTAGCCGTCCATCACCGGCATTTGCATGTCCATCAGAATGATGTCGTAGGGACGCCCTGTTCGGACCGCCTCCAAGGCGGCGTCGACTCCCTCCTTGCCGTTCTCCACGACGGTGACCTCCGCATCGAGTTTCTCCAGCACCAGCTTGATCAAACGCTGGTTGTCCAGTCCGTCCTCCACCACCAGAAAACGTCCCGCCAAGCGATGGCTCTTGGGAGTTGACGCGCTGGCGGTCGCACGAGCCGTTCGCCGTACCGACCAGCGATCGGCCCAAATCGCCTGATCCAACGATCCGGTCGAGAACTCGATCGAGAACACACTCCCCGCGCCGACCTTGCTATCCACGCTGAGGTCGCCACCAAGTAGCTCGGAAATCCGCTTGGTGATCGTCAGGCCAAGTCCCGTGCCACCGTAGTTGCGAGTCGTCGAACTGTCCGCCTGCGAGAATGGAGCGAACACCTTCGACAATTGGTCCTCGGCGATCCCAATGCCCGTGTCCGCGATCGCGATTTTCATCCGCTCGCGCGCCGCATCGCAACTCAGAGTGACACTCACCGTGCCATCCTTGGTGAACTTGATCGCGTTGCCGACGAGATTCACCAACGCCTGTTTGAGGCGAGTCGAGTCGGTCACGACGGTCGTGGGAACTCGCCCCTTGACCTCGATGAGCAACTCATTGCCACGCTGCACGGCTCGGTCCGCCAGTAGCTCGCGCACATCCTCGACGAGGTTCATGATCGGTGTGACTCGTCGTTCGATCGTGAGCTTGCCCGCCTCGATCTTGCTCAGGTCGAGAATCTCGTTGATGAGTTCCAAGAGGTGCTTGCCATTTCGCTGGATGGCCACGCTGGCGGCATGTCGATCGGCATCCGAGGCGGTCGCGTCGGTGAGGATATCGCCGTAGCCAAGAATCGCGGTCATCGGAGTCCGAATCTCGTGGCTCATGTTCGCCAAGAACTCGGACTTGGATCGATCGGCCGCGATCGCGATCTCACGAGACCGGCGCAGTTCACGATCGAATTTGTTTCGTTCCGTGATGTCGAGGATCACCGCGATGAACACGCTCCGTTTGCCCAACACCGATCGTTCGAGTTTGACTTGAACCGGGTAGGTCGAGCCGTCCTTGCGGCGGTGCACCGTTTCGAATTGGATGATTCGACTCGAACCATCCAGCAAGGGTTGGACGAGTTTGGCGAAGGTCTCGAACGTATGATCCGGTTTGATATCCACGGGCCGCATGCGGCGCAGCTCTTCCATCGAGTAGCCGATGTTCGTCTGCGCGCCGTGATTGACATGGAGGAAGTTCAGCGAGTTGGCATCGAAGATGTAGATCTCGTTGAGCGATCGATCCAAAATGTCGCCGAACGCGCTGAGGAGTTCGGTTTCCTCGCGGAACGAGTCGACATCCTGCCGCAAGGATGCGAGCCACTGCCGCGTATCGTGGAGCTCGGCGGCATGCGCGAGCGACGCCACGCGAGAGTGCTCGAGTTGATGGCTCCGTTCCTGGGCCTTGATCAGGGCGACCTGGGCTTGACGCAGCATGAGACAGGCCTCGTCGAGCGAGATCTCATGACCATGCTCGTATCGCTGTAGCAACGTTGTTATCGAGTCGAGCAACATGATCGGTGGGCTACCCATCATTGAGCGAGCGGTGAGGGAATCGAAAGTCGATACCCCGTTCCATGGACTCGCGGTGAATTCCTTGGCGATGCCTCGAGCCAATCGGCAGGATCGAGCGTTGGCCTAACCATGGTTCGCCCACGGCGCGGCTTTGTTACTAGTACGTCAGCCCAACCAGGACACGGACCGCAGCGCGGTAACTTGCGTAAACACGCTTGATCCGCCGCTGTTCGTCGATGGTTTTCGAGAATGCCATCACCGAACCTGCTTGGCTTCCCCGGCATGGGCGGTCCGAAGTCGCTCGGTCATCGACCGCCAGACGAATCTCTACCTTCCTTGAGTTCGAGTGGCATGGCGTTATTCCCGTTGCATCGATCGGTGTTCTCGAAGGCGACTCGCCGCCGCTCAGCATCGGAATCGTTGTGCACCTCGCCGCCATGGAGCGAGGCCCCGATGTTTCGATGTCCGATCCGGTCGATTCCGCCCTTCCACGCAGGTAGCAAGCCGCTCGTCCGGTGGTCGAGTATTGCGGCAACCCGACCCTCGTTCTTCGCGCTGGCTTTTCGATTGGGGGGCCACGCGCGAGGGACGGCGGGCGACGTCGGAAGTGGAGGAAACGAAGAGCCGGTCGTTCGCGCAATGAGCGTGAGCCGTCGTAGGAATTGTCGGTGTCTTATCCGTTAGGCCCATCCACGTAACTCCACGGAGGAGTGTCATCGTGCGACAGTCTCCGCGGAGACAGAGTCGGCTTTTGCTCCGCGGAAGCAGGTTGCGCGGCACATTCGCAGTCTGACAACCAGCACAGTCACTCCGTGGCTGGGTCACCTTGGTCTCACGTGACGAAGACGCGCTCTCGGGATCTTCATCGGACCTTCTCTTGTTGGACAAGCGATCTTCCTCCCTGTCTGGAAACTCTACGGTCTCCGGCTTGAGATGCCTCGCACGCTACTTCGCCTACAAGGACCGCGGCTAATGGAATCCGCCCTCGGGGAACTCCACAACGTACCCCTGCATGTGCTCGATCACATTGACGAACATCAGAGCATTGAAACGACCGTTCACGAAATCGTCGAGAAAGTCAGCCAGCTGCGGGCGAGTGATCTGTTCTTCGCGCTGGATGACAATGCACTGATGCTCGGTTGCCGTCAGATGGGGATCCTGAGACGCTTTCGTCCCTTCTCGGCGAACTTTGGTCGAAAGCTAATCAATCACATCAAGGCGCTGGCTGGCATCGACTTGGGGGACCGCAATCGTCCGTCGGAAGGTCGTTGGATTTTTCGACGTGAGGATGCGAGCGTTATCGACCTGCGCATCAACAGCATTCCCACGATCAATGGCGAGGATCTCACGATCCGATTGTTGGATCGCAATTTTGGCTTGATCCCGTTGGATGACTTCGGCCTACTGAGTCACGAATTGTCGCGGCTCAAGTGGCTTCTGGGACGAAAGGCCGGAATGATCCTGGTGACCGGTCCGACGGGAAGTGGGAAGTCGACGACTCTTTATAGTTGTTTGCAACAACTCAACGATGGCTCGCGGAAGATCAACACGCTGGAAGATCCGGTCGAGTACATCGTCAAGGGCATTCGACAGAGTCAGATCAATCCCAAGTTGGGTATCGACTTCGCCGATCTCCTGGTCGCTTGTTTGCGCCAAGGTCCCGATGTGATCATGGTCGGCGAGATTCGCGATCCACAAACCGCGGAAACCGCGGTGCGAGCCGCGGCGAGTGGGCATCTTGTTCTGGCGACCCTGCACTCTCCCTTCGCGGCCAAGGCGGTCAATGCGATGGTGAGTTACGGAGTCGCCCCGCGAGCGTTCGCGGAGACGCTCCTGGGAGTTGTTTCCCAGCGACTCGTGAGACGCTTGTGCGAACATTGCAGGGTGCCGGTGGATATGAGCCCGGTTCCCGATTTCTTGAATGACGTCCGCCGGGATCTGCCGGATGATTGGACGCCTTGCATTTACTCCGCCGGCCATTGCGAGCGTTGCCACGACACCGGTTTCGTCGCTTCGCATTGCGTCCCGGAGATCCTCGTCGCGACTCCCGAGGTGCGACGCGCGATCGCCGATCGACTCATGCCCGATGTGATTGCCCGAGTCGCACGGTCGTCGGACGCCCATCTTTCGTTTCGACGAGCCGCGTTGGCTCGTGTCGCGCTTGGGATCACGACGATCGAGGAAGTCATGCGAGCCTTGCCGCTGGATGAGCTTGAGGATCCGAGCGACGAGGCGACGGCATTGCCAGCCGAGGAAGTCGCCTCGCTAGTCAACGCTACCTCGTCCACCGTGCCTCCGCCTCACCATCAATCCTTACGGAACACCTCGTTGTCGGAGGCGTTGGTCGACGAGCAATCGATGCGGGTGTCTCCGGCCAGGAACGACTCGACCGATTGGGAGAGAACGGGTGGGAATAGCTGATCGGCCGCCTCGTCTACGTTGACGGTTTCCCTTGGTCCTCTTTCGATCGACGTGTTCGGCGCGATGACCGCGCGGCGGCTTCCTCGTACACGATCTGATCGGCGACCCGCACGGTGAATCGCTTGATCCGCGCGAAACGAGAAAACTCGAGGGTCACGATCAAGGGAATTGGGCCTTCATCCGTGGGGACCGATGCCTCGAGTCGGTCGTAGAGTCGAACCCACGGATAGACTCGACAGATGACGGTATCGTCGAGTCGCAATTCATCGCAAAGTTGAAACGCGTTGTAGGTCAGCACTCCCTTGAGAGGCGCCTGCAATCGTATCTCGCGGTACAGGAACTTCTCGGTTAGCAGAGTCGCGGCTGGCGGTGCCGATGGGGTGTAGGGAAAGACCCGCATCTGATTCGCGCGCGGTGTCTCGTAGGGGTTGAGCTGGTCGAGCACCGTCCGGTCTTCCGTGGGCCGCGACATGCGTCTCTCCTCCTTCAGTCATGATCGACGAGGGCGAGACGTCAGGTTGGAAGCTCGTTTGGGACGTGCCCCACCGAACTCGCTCGCCTCCCTTCATGATTGGCGAGGAGTCCGAATTATTCAATCGTTGGGACGGATGCTTAATCCGTATCCAACCGAGGTTGAGACGGGTGACGTACTCAACCGAACAACTCGGTAATCACTTCTCCGTCGGTAACCAACGGGATCGGTCGTCCGATACCACTCATGTTCTCGTGGTCGGGATCGACTCCCAGGGTCGTGAATACCGTGCGGAAGAAATCGGGGATCTGGATGGGGCGGTCGGCGATCTCATTGCCGTCGGCGGTGGTCGCTCCAATGACTTGACCGCCGCGGACTCCGCACCCCGCGATCGCAGCCGAGAAGGCTCGCGGGAAATGGTCACGACCAGAACGAGGATTGATGCGCGGGGTTCTGCCAAACTCTCCGAGGCATAGGACGAGGGTCGATTCGAGCAGACCACGTTCCTCGAGGTCGTTGACGAGTCGAGCGAAAGGTTGATCCATCTGCCCGCACAAATCACGGCACCGCGAGAAGTTGTCGTCGTGGGTATCCCAGCCGTTGAGGTTCACCTCGACAAACGTGACTCCTTGCTCCACCAAGCGTCGAGCCATCAAGCAGCCTTGCGCGAAGGCGCCCTCGCCGTACGATTCTCGATCGCGCTGCGGCTCTCGTTCGAGATCGAAGGTGGCCATCTGGGGGCTTAGCATCATCGTGGACGAACGACTGAGCAAATCTTGATGATCGGCGCGGGCCTGTTCGTACGCTCCGTTCGCCTCGAGTCGACGCACCAGATTCAGACGCCGACGAAAGCGACGCTCGTCGGTGGCGGGAGTCGTGTTCTCGGGGGGACGACTCGGATCCGCCACGACCAACGGATCGTACTTCACCCCCAAATATCCGCCGCCGGATTCACCTCGATTGCCTTGCCCGATGCGGACAAAGGCGGGCAAGTCGGCTTCCATGTCTCCGAGGTGATAAACGACATTCGAGCCAAGCGTCGGATATCGCACGGACGCGGTGGGAATGTACCCCGTGTGCATTTGATAGGACGCTCGCGGGTGGCTTCCCTCCTTGCCGGTCATGCTGCGCAGCAGCGCGATCTTGTCCATGCTCTGGGCGACTTGGGGCAGGTTTTCGGAGATGCGAATGCCGCTGACGTTCGTGGCGATCGATCGCGTTTCACCGCCGTTGGCATGATCCTGCTTGGGATCAAAGGTCTCCAGCTGACTGGGACCTCCTTGCATCCAGAGCAGAATGCACGACTTGCCTTGTTGCCGCAAGGAACCAGCCTGGGCGGCGAGTTCGGTTTGCCAAGGCAACGAGGCTCCCAGCGCCGAGCCCGCGAGCACACGGAGCATGTCACGTCGCCGCCAGCCACGACGAGTCAGGTTGAGGTCGCTCGTCCAAACGGTTTGCTCGCTCATCTCATCACCATTCCCAGAAAATCGGTCGTAGCCAGAAGAGTCAGTCGTGGGACGCCGTCGCGATCGGCTCGGCGTGCAACGAGGACGCGCCGAACGAAACCAACATCGCCCAACCTAATCGCGGTAGAGAAACTCGGCCGTGTTGATCAGCGACCAATGCACGTCTTCCAACGCCTCGCGTCGGTCTTGGACTTGTCCGAGATGTTGACGCAGGGCGCTTCGCTCCTCGTCACTCGGTAAACGTGAGAGGGAGTGCGAATACAGCTCGTCGATTTGGATGTCCGCGTTGTTGGTTTCATTGGCCAAGCGAGCGGCCAAGCCGTTGTCGCTCCGCACGAAGCGATCCACCAGCGGACTGTTCATCAGGAACAACGATTGCGGAATGCTCTCGGACCACTCCGATCGCGAATCACTGGGATCAAAACCAAACAGTTGAGCCAGCGCGGTGCGAGGCGTGGAAACTCCCGGTCCGCGACGTTGACTCGGCAATGCTGACTCGGAAATTTGCAGGGCGATCACCAGCCGGTCGAAGATCTGGTCCGAACGAAGTGGCACGCGGTACGGAGCCGTCCAACCTTCATCGACCACCGAGGGCTCGACCGACTCACGCGAATAGACGTCGGTCAAGGCGATGGTCTTGATTAGCCACTTCATGCTGTAGTCGTTGGCCACGAATCCATCGGCCAGCAGTTGCAGGACCTCGGGTGATCGCGGAGTCCGATCGGGACCGATGTCATCCACCGCATCGTAGAACGATCGCCCGAGAAGTTCGCTCCAAACTCGATTGACCGCCGCCTTGGCGAACCATGGATTGTCGGTGGCCGTGAGCCAGCGAGCGAGGCTCGCGCGTCGTTCCGCATCGGACGTACCGATCGGCAGTCCCTCGTTGTTCACGAAGAAGATCGGTCGCATCTCGGTACCCGGAGCTTGCGGGTCGGCGAGGTCCGGCATCATGTGTTCGGCCGTGCCAACGAACCGATTCATCGTTTCGCGATTGGGACGGCGAATGAACCGGTCTTGGGCCTGCACCATGATGGTGCGTTTGTCGGGGTCGGGATTGGGACGGGAGGAGACACGTGGAAAGAAGGCCGCCAGCTCATGGAACTGCTCGCGAGTCCAGCGATCGGTCGGATGATCGTGACACTGCGCGCACTGAATCTGAATTCCGAGGAACAGTCGAGATATCTCGGAAACGGTTTCCTCGGGGCGTCCCTGCTGAGCGACGATCAAGCCGACTCGACCATCCTCGCTCGCGTCCCCCTGGGCGACGATCATCTCGGAGGCCACCACGCCCCAACTTCGGTCTTCGTTGAACGCGGTCGCCATGTACTCTTGAGTCGGGAGAGCCGCGACCATCGCGCGTTCCTCGGTCCGTCGATAGAAGATCGCATCGCGCCAATAGCGTCCCCAGTTCCGACCGAACTGTTCGTTCGCCAAGAGTTGGTCGATCAACCAGGAGCGATCCAGCTCGCTGGATGTTTGAATCACCAGCAATTCGTCGGGCGTGGGCGGACGCCCCACGACATCGAGAAAGACTCGTCGTACCCACAGCAGGTTCTCGGCCTTGGGGTTCGCCTCCAGACCCGACGCCGACAATTCGTCGGCGATCAATCGATCGACCGCCAACGCGGTTTCCTCCGCGCTGACTGCCGAGGTAGCAGCCGTTGTTGACGCGGAGGTCGCGACCGTGATCTGGTCCTGAGCCAAAACGGTTCCCCACGGCAAGGCGAACAATGCGATGAGACCGAACGTGAATGAGCCACGGTGTCGTCGGAAGCGGCCGGATGAACCGAGCCGTGTTTCGGTGGCGACATCGTTGGCGGGGCGGTGTTCTGGACGAGTCATCTGTTCACAAGCCAATCCCGTTCGTCGCCACATCGTTCACCCCACAAGCAAGAGTCGTTCGCCCGCCGATTCGTTTCCATCGATGCTCGCAAGTCGCGTGGCGGTCCTCGGCTAGGAAAGCATGCCGCCGATGCGTGTCGGAGGCCAACGCCGAAGAAGCCAATCAATCCGAGGCCCGACCGTCGTTCACTGGACCGGGCCTCTCACGCCACCGGAACTAGTAACGCGGCGCCACGCGAATCATGACGGCGAACGAACAAAAAAGCCAAGATCAACCGAGGCGACGCGGCTCGTCATCAACGGTTGGGGCGATTCGCAAGCTGGGACCGGTGAACATGACTGCCCGGCTCGGCGACAAGGCAGCGGGCCGAAGCCAACCTAGGGGCGGCATGCCAAGAATTCTCGACCGAGGACTTCACGACCGAGCCAGGTCTCTCCTGGCGAATGAGATCGCGGTCGTACAGCTCGAATTCGAGATCAAAGCCCTGGCTGAGAGGGGGGCGTGAAACTCCGCTGTGCCGAACGGACGAGAGTCCATTTACGGAATTCCACCTCCGCCGCCTCCCAAGCCAGGGTGTTTCTGGTTTCGCGCCTCAATCATGCGGCCAGGGGGCTGGTCCGCGAGTTCCTGGCGTTGAAGCGGGAGCGAGAGACTCTACGAACCAAGCTCGACCCTCGAAGTTCCGCGGGTGTTACTCGGCTTTTGACGGATCAGATGTCGCTTTTCCACGACTCGGTGGAGTTTCCGCAACCGGTGTTGTCGATACGCGACGCCCCGTATCTCTTGCCATCTCGCGAGGATTCGCCGCAAGCGACGCCCTGGTAACAGGTTACGATGCGCCGCCGCCGAGCGTCCGACGCTTCGGCCCGACGATTGCCTTTCTGAGTGTCACCGGATGACGGGCCTCCCGAGCTCCCACGGAATTCTTCGGACCTTACCGGACAAGCACACCCGCCCTCGCTGTCGCCAACTCGCTTCCTTGGAACCCAGAAGAGTCGATATGTCGGACGTTCTAGAACTTCGCGGTTTGGACGAGATCGAGTCACGGCGTCTCGCTTGGGAGAAGCTCTGGGGGGAAAGCCGCTGGCAACATTTCTCGATGCGCTGGGATTGGTTCCGACTGCTCATCCGGTGGAACGCGGCTCAATGGGAGCCAATGGTGCTCGAGGCACGCTGGGGCGATCGCGTGCTCGGAATGTTGCCGCTACTCGCCCACCGAAAAATCGAGCGTTGGGCGAGCCCCAACCTCGTGACCGGAGTCGGACCGGCGACGTTGCTCGGTCGCGAAGTCACGGCGGCCTGGATGCAGATCGCGAACTACCTCAAACGCAAGCGTTCGCGCAGCGGCACGCTCGATCTCGGCCCGTTTGATCCGAGCTGGGGAGTCGGTTCGCGCCTCGAGACGGCCTTCCAAAACATCGCTCATCGCCGGCTCGCCAAACTCAAGGTGACGCGGCGCGAGATCGATACCACGTTGCGAATTTGGGATTCCCAATCATCGACGGCGCGTGCCTGGGAAGTGGTCTCCACGTGTGGTCAATCGCGTCATGACCATGGTCTCTCGGCCCGTGAATGGGACCAACTGAGCGCGACGATCGCTTCGGGTGATACGAAGGTCGTTTCCCCGATCGGCTGTTTGACCGAGCATCCCAATGCGGCTCTCGACGCGGTCGAAACGTTGGCTTCCGCGGGCCTGCTTTGGATGACACAGACTCGTGAACGTGGCGGCGCGAGGCAACTATTGTGGGTTGGCGATCGCGAGCAACTCGAGCCGCTGATGGAACTCCGTCCAGCCGGCGCGGCCGGCCTCGACGAGGCGGACGTGCGAGGCATGATGCAATCGCTTCATCATGCCGGAATCAAACGAGTTTCGGTGGGAGGTTGGAATTGGCCCAAGTTGGCCGAGGAAACCCAGCAGGCCTATCGCACCTATGGCTTCGCGCCCAAACTCGATGTTCGCAGCACATGGCACGTGCTTTGGAACCCTCTCAAGGTCGCCACGCCGGTGCTCAGGTAGTCTCAATTGCCAGGATCGCTCGTCTCGACGATCGCTGAACGACGAGGGACACGCTCGGCTTGTTGACTCCGTCGAGCCAGCGCATCGGGGAACTGGATTGAGCGTCGGAGCCCATGTGAATTCCCGCCACCACCCATGTACGAGGTGTGGTTAGCTCCCAATGGCGGGACCTTCGTCAGCTTTGCTGGGCCGTAAAAGCCGCCCAGTTTCCTTGGTCGTCTCGATGTGGCCAGTTTTGCGGATCCGCATGTTCGACGTTGTTTCTCGTTGGTGTCTTGGGGCGTTTAGGAGGCTGCGCGGAGCTCTACTTGTCAGGCCGGTTGTTTTGTAGCGATGCAACCGTCACCGTCGATACCGCTTCACACGAGGTTTTCTTTTACCCCAGGGATGGGCCTCATGAAGCGCTATTGGTGGACGATTGGGTTCGCGGCATTCGCCGTCTCGCAAACCGCGTGTCGTTTGGATGTCGGTACTCAGATTGGCAAGCACGAGTTCCGGCAGTCAATCGCTTTCGGAGGCGACTCCCCTACCGCCATGCCCTCACATGGTCATGGCCACAATAACTGGATGATGGGGGAACAGTTGGCGGTCTCTCCGCCTTCCGATGAGTTCGCCGATCCGATCATGAGCGGCGGTCTCACAAGCGAGGAGCGTTCCGCGGGGCGAGGCCCGTTGGCCGGTCTGGGCCAAGTGATCGACATCAACTTCGTCGATCCGGAAGAGACGGTCGCGAGTACCGAGCCACGTATGTCGCGGACGCGTCGGGCCATGGCGAGTGAAACG
>JAGQPS010000108.1 GCA_020426595.1 Planctomycetales bacterium | reverse complement strand
TGGTGTCGCTTCATGCTGGCTTCGCGGCGGGGAGAGAAAGCGGAGAAGAGACCCCGTTTGGCTTCGTATTGTCCGAGTCCCTGGTTTCGCCAGAAGTGCCGAACTCGGACGAACCTCGTTTGCTGCCGTGGTGGTTGGGGCTGCACGACCGCCGTTTGCGAATCGTGGACCTGAGGGACTCGCAGCCGTACGAGTATGTCGAGTTCGAACTTCCCGCGATCTTCTCCGCCCAACTTGCCTCTGAGTTCTCGCTGCTATGGCGAGTCGCACACGCAACGCGATGGACGCGTAGCGATTCAGCGAAGACGTGGATGGAACAATGGGTGGAGAAATTCAAAGCCAATCGCGCGCGGCGGGTCGTTCAGCTTACCGCCATCGCTCGCGATTCGTTTTCCGACCTCGCGGGTCCGCTGACCCGCGAACTAAACGCGTTGGTCAATGCAGGTCAAGACGCCGCCCATTCAACCAGGCTCCATGAGTGGACTGTCCTACTCAAGCAGGCGTTCCACCGCTGGATGGTCGATCGGAGTTCAGCGAGCACCGCCTCCGAAACTCCCAACCCAGAAGAATCTAAAACATCGCCGATGCTCGGGGCGAGTCGCGACGATTCATGCACTTCGCCGCGGACCTATTCGACTTCTGGTTCCATGCACTTGGACGAGTCGATAAGGGACGACAAGTCACTTAACGATCAGATTCGGAGTTTGATGATCACGGCTTGTGAGCGACGAGCGGACAGCATTCCATGGGAGCTCGTTGATTCGCGACAAATGGGCGAAGTGCACGAGCGTCTGATCAATCTCATCCTGGAATGGGACGACCGATCGCAGTGCATCAAAGTCGCGCACGCTCGTTCGAACGATGCGTCGGCATCACGCAAGCAAAGTGGGAGTTTCTATACATCGGACCGTCTCGTACATGCATTGCTCGACAAGACTCTTGAACCCATGTTGCACGAGCTAGAGCAGGACTGTCGTTCAGCGACCGAGCTGGAGGAGGCCTTGTTGGGGCTGCGAGTTTGTGACCCGACCGTGGGCACGGCACGCTTCCTATTACCCGCCGCCCATCGCATCGCGCGGCGACTCGCGCTCGTGCGTTGGGAGCGGTTCTCGAGACGTGCGACATGGCCGGAGGTGTATCAGGGGACGCTGACCGAGGTCCTTAGCCAATGTGTGATGGGAGTCGACATCGATCCGCTCGCGATCGAGCTGGCTCGTTTGACTCTCGGACGAGAAGTTGATTTTGAGTCGTCCACCATGCACGCATTGACTCGACATATGCGATGTGGGAATGCTCTCTTGAGCCAACCACTTTCGCGTCCATCGGTGGAGTCAGCGAGCAGGAGTGGGAACGCGTTAAGCGACTCACCAACCACGAGAACACATGTTGAATGTGCGATAGCGAGTCGAGATAAGCTCGGCACCGACTCCTTAGTGGCGACAGCACCTCCGCAGCGAGTGACGAGAGCCTTCGACTGGTGTCTTGAGTTCCCCAAGATTTTTACCGATGCGGTTCCAAGCGAAGTCATGACCATCGACACAACCGCTCCGAAAACGAGCCGGTGGGGATTCGATGTAGTGCTCGGCAATCCGCCTTGGGTTTCCTACTTGGGACGTCAGCAAGTCGTGATCGACGAGGAGTCACTCGAGTTTCTGCGTTGGCGTTTTCCTGCTCTTGCCCGTTGGCCCGCGGCCCATTCGGCCATTCTCTGTCTCGCTCTGGAATTGGTCGCTGGTCGAGGCCTCGTCGGCCTGGTGCTACCAAGGCAAGTCGCGGAGCTCGATTCGTATCAATCGGTCAGGCGATTGGTGAACTCAACGGCGTCGCTTCGCGGGCCGGTATGCGATGTGGGCGAGGCCGCGTTTCCTGGCGTGGTCCAGCCCGCCGGACTGTTTTGCTTTGGACCTCGTGAGAAGCCTCCGATCACGAGTCGGCAAGAGAGTTGGCCAGTTGAGAACGCTGTCCATGCCGCTCGAGAAACCTCGGAGCATTTGGATGGCGGTCGCGGACAAGTCACCGATGGTTTCACCGCGAGCGGGTCGGTCAAGCCGCATGCACGTGACGTGACAACTTGGCTTCGGTCGCCCGAGTTGAATCGAACGCTAGAGGCGACTGGGACCTTTCCGGCTCGATCGTTTTTCGATTTGGGTGTGCATTCAGGAAATGTCGCACGAAAGATCATTCGGCCGATTCGAGGCGATCGTCGCGGCGATGGATGGTGGCCCGTGCGCGAGGGGCGAGACATCACCGCGTTCGCGTGTCGCGATCCCGAAAAGGAAATCTGGCTTTGTCCCGAGCTGCACGCGGGCGAGTACTGTACGATCCGGAGCCTGGATCGATACGTGGACACGCCGATCCTCCTGAGACAAACGGCCAACCGCCCCATCGCGACTCGACATCTGGCTCCGACCTACTTTCGGAACAGTGTATTGGGTTGCGCCGGTGTGTCTGGAGTCTCACCGCGAGTGGTCGTGGCGATCTTGAATTCGGGGTTGTTGGCGCTGCTGCACCAACGTCAGTTTCTCGACGCGCGGCAGCGAGCGTTTCCACAAGTCAAGATCCGCCATCTTCACGCTCTCCCCTTTCCCAACCGAGAGCGACTCGACCAACCCTTTCAGTCGATTACGTTGGCCGAGACGATCGAGCAACGGACAAGGAACGCGGAGGATGCGGCGGCGCGGGAGGGGTTCGTCGAGACGGAAGTGCTCGTCGAACTTGAGTCGCTGGTGCTCACCGCGTTTGATTTGGAAACGCGCTGGGCGGAGGCGCTGGTGGTCGCGACAAGTGAGAAGAAGTCGACAACTCGTTGAGCGAATCACGGCGAAGAGTTGTTGCTTGGTCCATGTGTGGGAGAGGAACGCTGGCTGCTCGAGACCAGAATCGCACGACACCCCGCCAAGAAAGTCTGGACGGTATTTGGCTTGAATGGGCCATCATCGCCCGAGGACTTAGCGCCGAGCTGCGCGAGGCTGTTCCAGCTCTTCGACCGGCGAAAGATGATTCGAGTGCGAGATCTCTTTCGTCGAGCATGGCGACTCGTATGGTCGCGACGTGGGTTAAGGCGTTTGCTTCAATTTCGTCAGGCACCCGATTCCGGCTCGCCGAGATGCTGCGGCCGCGAGGAATGCGAACGGCATCGCCGAACGTTAGTCGGATCTCGGCTCAGTGGACTTGGTCGGTCGTGTCGCGACTCAGGAGCGAGCATGCCTGCGTGCATCGTCGCCTCGAGTTGTTGCGTCGGAGCATCGAGGCGATCGGGTGGGAATGCGAACACGCGTTGCCCAATTCGATGGCTCACGGACCCACTTGGAAATTCTGGCGTTGCTGCCTTTGGGCTGGCCAAAAAGTTGTCGAGGTCATTCGTGACCGTGCCGAACTGACCGCCCTGCGCGATGCATCGGCGAACCTGGAGAACAGTTTGTCGTGGGGCCGCGTTTACGAGGCCTTGCTCGCGGATTGCGACAAGATCGCGCCGCAAACGTCGGACACCGAAACACAGCGGCCGACTCCGGGCGACCGGCGATTGGGGCTGAGGAAAGCGATCGGCGCCTACTATACGCCGGCCGCCTTGATCGAAGTGGTACTCGAAGGTGCGTTGGATCCTGTCATCGAGGCATGTTGGCAACGAGGCGAAACGATAGCGAACGCCCCTTGGACGGAGTTGTCGCAAGAGCAACGGTCGCTATTCGACGGCGAGTGGACGAGGTGTCAGGGGCTGAAGCGGTCGACCACTTCGGCGGTCGCGGAAAACTACTCGCGTGAGTTCACGCTGGAAGCGGTTTGGACGCGACTGGACAACGCGCGTCGACAATCGCTCGTGGCCTGCGCCGAGTTACTAGGACTGCGCGTGTGCGATCCGGCCATGGGAAGCGGAGCGTTCTTGCTTGGCGCGCAGGCACGGCTCGCTCGGTCACTAGCGCAATGGCGGCTTGGCGTGGTGGGGGCGGACCGCGCGGTCGCTCGGCATCGTTCCACGTTCTGGACCGCCGCTCTTCGCGACGTGACCCGCGCGTGTCTCTGGGGAGTTGACCGGGATTTCGCGGCGGTCGACCTCACACGTTGGCTACTGGCCGAAGCGGGCGGATTGTCGCCGAACGAGACCGACTGGCACTCGCACCTGCGCTGGGGCGATTCGTTGTTATCGGCGACCTGGGATCGCATTGCCGGAGGTCTCCCTGATGTGGCACTGACGACCGACGATGGAGCGACGAGCGGGAATCGATCGTTGCGAGCTCGCAATCGTCGCGAGCGAAGATCGCGCCCGATGGCTCCTCTCGTGACTCGGTGGTCAACAGGCACTCAAGTCGCTGAATCCGCGACGAGCGGCGCGCGCGATGCGATTCGCCCAGCGGGCTCATCAGCGTCAGCTCGCCTCACCCATCAGCTCTTCGATGCGTGGGTCGCCGCGTTTTTCCAAGGGGACGAGGCATTGACTCCGGCGAGCGAGGAGAACACGGCAAGACATACCGTCATCACGCACCAGACGTTGGTGTCGCTCGTCCAAGGAAAAGCGATCGACCCGCGTATCAAGTCTCGGATCGAGGAGATCCGCCGGACTCGGCGACCGTTCCATTGGTCCTTGGAGTTTTCGACGATCACAGCGCGGGGCGGTTTTGATGTGATCCTGGGCAACCCGCCCTTCGTGAATGCGATCGAGGGAGGAATGGATCGCGCTTACAAGCGATTCGCGAAAGCGACCCAGCCGCATCTGCACGGCACGGCCGATCTTGGCTACCGTTTCCTAGATGCGGCGCTCGATTGGGTGAACGCCGAAGGAAGGATTGGTTTCGTGCTCCCCCGCGCGTGTTTGAACGCGTCGGCCCTACGGACGACTCGGCAACGTGCGATGTCTTGTTGTCCACCGTCTCGAATTTACGCCCCCGCGCGCAAGGACTTCTTTCCTGGAGCCCAGGTTTACGTTTGCGGGCTCGTTCTAGGACATGACTCGCGTTGCCGTGTTTCGCTCGACAGTGACCCGACGGAGTTGCGGTGGCTCGAGGGCGAGATCACGAGTGATAACTGGTGGCAGCGGACTCTGCGTATCGCTCGAGGCGAGGCGCGAGATCAAACAACGGAGACCTGTGATCGGTTGAGCGACGCCTTCGAGATTGGAGCGAGTCTCATCACACGCGACGCCTACGACTTAAGAACCTCGATCGTTGATCGAGAGCATGGAGTAGGAACCAAGTTCATCACCACGGGGTTGATCGATCCGGGGAGTTGTCTTTGGGGAACCGTGACATGTCGTTTTCTGAAGTCCGATTATCGCTTTCCTCGTGTCGAGCCCTCGGCGGAATGGACAGCGAGCCTCGGACGGCGGTTGGAAAAGTCGCGCCGCCCCAAGGTGCTTGTCGCTGGACTGAGTAGTCGCGTCGAGGCGATGCTCGATGCGCAAGGCGACTTCATGGGGAGCGTCTCGACGTACTCGATCTTCCATCCGCTGGATGATCGGGCCGAGTTGGAGCGGCTGTGCGCTTGGCTCAATGCTCCCGCATGCACTCAGCTTTTCCGCGAGCAGCTAGGGGGCAACGCGATGGGCGGTGGGAACATCACGATGAGCAAGTCGTTTCTGGCTGAGCTGCCTTGGCCAGTGGAGTCATGAGGTCGTCGATCGGCATCGGCACGAGCAGTCGGGTTGCGGACCGACGCGAGACTCTCGAGACTAGGGGATTGGGGATCAAGAAAGGGCCGTCGGGCTATCGGTTCGGCGAGTTTGATCCACCCATGCATCACGCGGGCCGAGTATGGGTTCGCACCATCACCACCGCGGTTGTGCGCGTGTGAAGTTCAGCGCGAGGTTCTCGCGACAACCAACGATTCCATCAAAACGCAGGCCACTCAACATCCAGTCCCGGCGACTGGAAGGAGGTCTGCATGTTTGGAAAACGACGTCGACGTTGGGTTCGATCGGCTCGGCATACCGTACGAGCTCTCTTGGAATGGCGCGACGTAACGCGCATCAAGTTGCGGCGAAGCGTTCGTCGCTATCGTCGTCGATGGTGGCGTGAACCCGATCGACTGTTTGAGTCCAAGGCCTGGCGACGCTGGTGGCTCCGCCGCGCCCTGTTCGGTGGACTTGTTGCACTGGTCGTGGCCGTCGCGGTCGTTGTCTGGCCGACCAAGCATCGACTGATCCAACGGTATCAAGCACGCTTCTCTTCGGCGGTCGAGAATCAGGATTGGGAAACCGCACGGCTCTGCGCCGGGCGACTGCTCGAGCTCGATCCCCAGTCGTCGGAGTATCGGTACTGGGATTTGCGCGGTCGGGCCAGTCGAGTTGGGCCCGAGTCAGTCGTGCGCTCGATGCGACAATTGGTCGCGGAGAAAAGCGATTCGAACGAAGCGATTCGTTGGTTGGCTCTGGCGGAGACCGCTCGTCCCTCACTGATGCGCCAAGGGCTGGACGACGAGGTTGAGGGTGAACGTCGGTGGCGAGAGCAAGTCGTGAACGCCTTCGCTCACTATCCACGATCCCGGCGCTTGGCTTCGTTGTCAGCGATCAGTCTGGCAGTCGAGTCCGAGGGTCGGCGTAGTGCCCTCGCCGCTTGCGAGGAACTGGCCCTCGACGATGAACGACATTGGTTACATGTCGCCGTCTTGGCGGCACGTGATGGACAAACCGACCGCATGAGACAAGCGGTGGTTTCAAGGTTGGGGAGTCTCGAGGCCGAATTGAGTTTCAGCGGGTCGAGCAGTTCGCGACGGAAGCTCACCGAACGAATGATTTGCTGGATGTTGTTGGGAGATTTCGACCATGTTGAGCGACTACTCCGCCAGGATGGTCCCAGGCTCGGCATGGAGCAAGTGAGTCAATTGGAGGCGACGTTAGCATCACTTCGGGCCGAGCAGGAGTTGGGGGCGACGAACGGCCCAGCGCCGCCGGCCGTTGGAGGTTGGCTGCGCGATGCCTGGGCGGCTCGCGCGGAACGACAGTCCTTGGTTCGCCTGACCGAACAGTGGCTCGCGCGATCGGAACCCGAAACTAGTAGTCAATTCGCTGATGTCGTCGCGGAACCGGAGAGCGAATTTCGGAAGTGCGCGAGGTTGTTGTTGGAGGGGTTGCTGGCTTGGGAGGTTGGATCGTTGGGATTGGCTGAATCCCATTGGAGGACTCTGAGTCAATCCGAGTATGGGATCGCGCTACTCAACAACTATGCCTGGTGGACCTTGTCTAGCTCAACCCTGCAGGCCCGCGCTCATCGGATGCTGGACCTCGCCTTGGAGTCGCCGGTTACGCGTGAGAACTCGCGACTAGAAGCCACTTTGCTGGAAACACGTGGCCGATTGTATCTCGCCCAGGGGTGGGAATCCCAAGCGTTGGATGATGCCCAGCGAAGTCGTCGGCTGCGCGATGTCGCCGAATCGCAACATCGTTGACGCGATGCAGTACTCACGAAAAATCGCGGCGCGGTCGCCAACATGGGCGGGGCCTGTCGCGTGTGGCAGCCGTAGGGCGTAGCCGCTGGATGAGTTCGCTAAAAACTCGGTCTACCTCCCGACCTGTCGTGCGTTTCCAAGGTAGTTGTTCGGTTGGGCCTGAGCGGAACGATTTCGACCCGGCGGATGACATTGACGATCGTGCGTTGTCGATGGACCGTCATCCCACTGGGAGCGAATGATTGGTTGACTGGCCTAGGACGATTGAATGACTCCGAAAAGACAAGCGTTTAGTTTGGTCGAACTCGTGGTCGTGGTCATGATCCTCGCTATCCTGGCCGCGATCGCGGTTCCGCAGTTCTTGGGTACCCGTGGTCGAGCCTCGACCGTACGGGCCGCGCAAGATCTACGAGTCATCGAGCAAGCGGTGTTGATGTACTATTCGGCGTACAACGAATGGCCGGTACCCAAGCCGGTCGGCGTTGTTCCCAATGGGATGAGCGAATTCATCAAGGACGATGTGTTTCTCAATCCCACTCCGCTAGGCGGCGCTTATCGCTTGAAGGAGAAGACCACCACGTCGGCCGACACCGGGTCCGTCACGCTCTCTGGCGTGGCGATTCGATGGAGCGTGGAGGAGACCGCTCCACTCGATCTTTGCCTGGGGTTGGATGAATTGATCGACGACGGTGACCTTCGAACCGGGCGCATGCTCATGCCCAACAAACGTCTGCTGATGTGGGTGCAGGATTCCACCGATGCCTCGGCCACCGGTGCTTCCAATCCCGCCGCCAATCTGTCTGTTTCGCCGTCAGGCGTATCGGCCTCGGTGGGCGGACTTAGCGCATCGCTCAATTGAGAGCCAACGACCGGTTCGCCTTGCGACTCGCGCCGTGTCCACCGAGCCCTTAGTTGGCTTCGAATGCCAGCGCGATCGATTGGCCGGTCCAGCATTGGCTGAGCTTGATGAACCTGCCGGTACGTCGCGCGGCAAGCTCGGTCTGGAGCGTGATCGGGCAATCGCTGGCCGCGGCGCTACTGTGCAACGTGAAGGGCCGCTCTCCCGACGACATCAGGAGGAGGCTCGAAATGAATTCGACCGCGCCGCTCGCGGCTCCAAGAATTCCAAAGAAGGACGCGGGAGCGGTGACCGGTGCATTGGGAAAGAGCTTGTGGCAAGCGAGGGCTTCACGGCGGTCATCCACCAACGTGGCTCGACCGGCGGCATTGACGTGATCGATTGAATCCACCGACCATTGCGCGTCCTCGATCGCTTTCCGAGCCGCGATTTCGATGGCTCGAGTCTCGTTGGGGCCCGGTCGATGGACCATCCCCTGCCCTGCTCCGGCACAGTGGCCAAGAATACGGGCCCCGCGTTGCTCGGCGACTTGGCGTCGTTCGAGGATGACGATGCCGGCTCCTTCCCCCGCGACCGACCCGTCGCGCTGTTCGTCGAAGGGGCGGGGAGTCGCCAGGGGCGTTTCATACCGACGACTGAGATGCTCGACACCGTGATACATCCGCGTCGTCGGATTTCTCAGGCTGCCGGTGCCACCCGCGATCACGACATCGGCCCAGCCACGAGTAATCAGGCTCGCTCCTTCGGCGATCGCGAGCAGGCCCGAAACGTCGCCTAGCACCAGCGTATTCGACGGACCTTGGGCATCCTGCGAAATCGCGATGTGCGAGGCCGCCATGTTGGGCAAGTAGTTCAGCATCCACAGCGGGTTGAGTTCGCGTTGGGCCATCGGTCCCCAACGGTCGAAATGAAATCCGGCTTCATCCGTGCTGCCGGCGTAGGTGGGAATGAGCTCGGCGGGCGGACAGTGCATGATGTCCGTGCCCAGGATGACTCCAAGACGAGTCGGATCCAAGGCTCCCGCGGTCCAGCCGGCGTCGGTCATGGCCATGGACGCGGCGGCGACGCCAAGCTGCGTCTCATGAGACATTACCTTGAGACTCTTGCGAGCCTTCACGTACTGCTTGGGCTCGAAGTCGGCGGGGACATACGCTTGGAGCCGCCAACGATCGACATCGTCCGCATTGAACCGAACTCCCGACAGCCCTTCTCGCAGCGCGTTTTGGACGGCGGTCGGTCCGATACCCGTGGGCGTGACAAGTCCAACGCCAGTCACGACGACATCGCTAAGAGGTGAGGAATAGTGGGGGCGTGGTGCCACGTGGTCTAGCCTTGAGCCGAGAGATCCTGGTCATACATGCGATAGGTCTTGATTCGCTTGGCGCCACCCCGTTCCAAGCTGCCTCGCGAGAGTTTATTGGTTTCCAGGACCCATGAAAACTCAACCTCCTGAATCCCCCATTCCAAGACGTCGGTGACGAGCCGATCGAGGAGAACTAGGCCCAAGCCCCAACCCTGGTACTGCGGCAGGACATTGGTGCTGATGAGTCGAATCTTCTTAATCGCTCGGCGATTCCATAGTAGCTTGAGGAAGCCGAACGGAAAGAGCCGACCGTCGGCCGCCTTGATGCGAGGATTGTAGTCCAGCAGTCCGAACACGACGCCGACTGGCTGGCCGTCCTTCTCGCACACGCTCGTCATCTCGGGCACGATCATATGCTTCATGCCAGCCGCCGCTTGATCGACCTCCGCCGGACTCATGGGAACGAAGCCCCACTGACCTGGCAGCGACTTGTTGTAGATGTCGAGGAAGTTACGAACCTCTTGCTTGAGGTTCTTGGTATTCGCCCGACGCACCGTGACGCCAAAACGACGAGTCGCTTCACCGCTGACGAACTTCAGTTTCGCGTCGAGTTCCTTGAGCATTTCGACGTGCCCCCAAAAGGCGAGCAAGTCCTGGCTTTTGACGAGCCCCTGACGCTCGATCAAATCGGCGTAGTACGGCGGGTTGTAGGTCATCATGAAGGTTGGCGGCGAGTCGAAGCCGTCGATCAACAAACCACACTCGTAGTTCATCGAGGGATTCACCGGACCGCGCAGGACCGTCATGCCTCGTTCAACGAGCCACGCCTTCGCCGCGTCGAAAAGAGCGCCCGCCACTTCATCCGAATTGGTTGATTCAAAGAAGCCGAAGAAACCTCGCTTCTCGCTGTAATAGCTGTTGTGGCCGTGGTCGATGATCGCATGGATCCTGCCCACGACCTCCTTGCCCGACACGGCTAGGAACGCCTGGGCCTCGGCATTCTCGTAGAACGGGTGTTTTCGGAAGCCGAGTAGCTCCTCTTGGTTCATCCGCAGTGGGGGGATCCAATTCGGGTCGCCGGCATAGAGTTTCCAAGGCAGCAGCAAGAACCGCTTGCGGTCGGCGCGAGTCTTGACGGGCACGATTTCGACCGCGGACATGGCTTACTCTCCTCTAGATACTCCCGAGCCGAGCTTCGGCGAATCCGGCATTCTAATCGGCTGGGGGATGTGGGGAAACGAGCCCAAGGCAAGTCATTTCAGGGCCAGTTGATCGGGGACGCCGCGAGCCAAGCTGGACGAGCCAACTCACGAACGAGCCGACACGATTCGTCTCGCTGAAAGTCGAAATACAGCTGTTGGGGTAGGAGCCGAATCGCCGATGGGTGCAAAAAACAACTTCCACCACCATCGTTGAAAGTCCCCGATTACACTGGCCTTCTTCCACACTTTCTCACCCCTGGGACTCGGTACGGCGAGGCCCGGCGGACTGATACTCCATCCTTGAGGTTGCATGCATGGCCGTGCTGGTCACCGGTGCCACGGGACTGCTGGGGAACAACCTGGTGCGAATCTGTCTCGAACAGGGACGGCGCGTGAAAGCCTTGGTGAGGTCGGAGGCCGATCCCGATCCCCTCGCCGGTTTGGATGTGGAACGAGTCAGCGGGGAGCTAGGAGATGAAGAGGCTCTGAGAGGGGCCATGCAGGGCGTGAGCCTGGTCCTCAACTGCGCGGGCTTCGTTAAGATCGGTTGGCGGGAACTCGAGACCGCGCGGCGGGTCAACGTCGCCGGAGCCGCGATGTTGGCCCGGATGGCGCGAGCCGAAGGGGCTCGGTTTGTTCATGTCTCGAGCGTCAACACCCTTGCCCTCGGGCGCCGCGACGCCCCGGCTAATGAGTCGACACCCGTAGCCGGCCATGTCCCCTGCGCGTACGTCTTGAGCAAGACCGAAGGGGATCAGGCGATTCGCGATGAGACGGACCGCGGCCTCGACGGTGTCTTGGTCCATCCGGGATTCATGCTCGGACCTTGGGATTGGAAGCCTTCAAGTGGACGAATGCTGCTTGAGGTCGCGACCTATCAACCTCCGCTGGCTCCGACCGGTGGTTGCAGCGTGGTTGATGTGCGAGACGTGGCTCGAGGAGTTCTATCAGCGGCCCGGCAAGGTCGCACGGGCGAGTCGTATATTCTGGCTGGCGAGAATCTCTCGTACTTCAATCTCTGGCGTCTCATGGCTCGCCGAGCTGGCACGCGCGGGCCGTTGACCGTTCTGCGTCAACCTGTGCGAGGACTCATTGGTTTCGGAGCCGATACTTGGACTCGCATCCGAGGCCATGAAGCCGATGTGAATGGCGCGGCACTAAGGATGGGCGCTCAATACCACTACTACTCGAGCGAAAAGGCCCAGCGCGAACTGTCGTACAAGTTCGGCTCCGCGGAAGCCGCGATCGACGCCGCTTGGGAGTGGTTCGTCAGTCACGGCATGGTCCACGAAAAAAAAAGCCGCAAGTAGCTCAATGCCAGCGCCCATCTTGAACGGCTGCCCACCGCTACGTCTCGAGTTGGCTGGCGCGGCTGTCTTTCCACCAGTCGTACAGCGCGAACTGTGCTTCGCGCCAGTTCCCGTCATGTCGCCGCAAAAGCTCCTCGACGAGTGACATGGGGATGCCATGCTCGGCGCCTAGTTCCTCGGTGAGGAGTTTGGCGGCGAGCCGCATGTCGACTCGTAACTCGACGAGGCTTGTGTAGTGAACCGGCGCGTGGGAGGTAACGGTCAGTGCGAAATTCCAACGGCGGCGCGCGTTCTCGAGTCGCCAGCGCTGCCATCCGTTGAGTTGCTCATAGCCGTCGACCATGAGCCACCTTCGCCCGCGGGCCGCCGCGAGCAAACGCGAAAAACGGCCTAGGGGATGGCGTTGAAAGCCTGATGAAACAGGCAGGAGTTCGTCGAGCTGTAATCGTTGAAATCGAGCTTCTCCACGAGGCCGAACGCTGGCGATAAGACAACTCGTTTGCAACTCGTGGATTTGTTCACATGAGGGCGCTGCGTGCGTCAAGGAGGACTCGGGCGATGGATCGACGGGGCGCAATAGTTCACGTAGCAACGTGGTTTTACCCGAGCCGTGTGGACCAATGATCGCTCCGCGCCATTGGGCTTGGGCAAAGCGTTGCCACCAATCATGGAGTTCATTGGCCGAGGCGAAGGAGAAGCGACGGGCGCCCGGTGCGATGCGACTTGAGTCGAACGGATTGAGCTCACCATCCATCATCGCGACTCATGTGACGAGACAGCTCACGTGTCGGCTTCTTCGAGAGTGCCCAGAACGTAGGAAGTCGTTGTTCCGCGAGCCGGAGTGAAACTCGTTTGACAAAGGCTCGCCGAACGGTTGTCAACGGTTCAATCTTCGTCATCGCCGGTCGACGAACGTCGACTGTTGGTTTGGGAGTCGTTGTTTTCGGCGGTCGGGACCTCGGGCCGGACAGGCCTGCGCGGTCCCCCTTGGCTCGTCGGTCCCAGTTGGAAGGGAATATCGAGACTCGTTTCTCGCCCCTTGATGGGAAAGAGACGGACGCGGACGCACCACCGAACGCTCAGCAACTCTCCCTCGTAACTCAGCGGACTCTCAGGGCAAACCGTTTGGAACCGATGGAGTTCGCGCAGATCACCCTCGGGGAGGTCCTCGGGAATGCGGCGTTCAAAGAAATGAACGCCCAGATCGGTATCACCCTTGCCGAACGTGGTCCACAGGACCGAGGCCTCGACCGCTTGAATCGCCTTGGGACCAATGCAGTCAATCTGGTATTCGCAGTCCAAAATCTCGCCCGGCACGAACCATGGTTTTCGATTGCGTATCGTCAGGCTGATCAACGGATCCATATCGGTGCTTCTCCTAAGCCTGGGTTTGAGCCGAGGAGAACGCTCGCCGCGCGGGACGAGGCCATTCGAACGCGGGAAACTCACGAGGTGGCGCGACGACAAGCGGTGCTTCGCGATCGAGTTGCACCGAATGCTTGGCTCGAGCCTTGACCCGCAAACGCCAATGCACCGAGTTATTTCCAGAAGCAAAGGAATGCATCAAGTCATAGGGGAGGTCATAGGTTGCTTGAAAGTCGCGGTAGTCGCCCTCTCGAGTCGTGGAAAGTTCCACGAGTTCACACGGCAACTCACAAACGACTCGCTGTTCTCGCCGCACGTCGGTTCCCTGATGGAAGACCGCTTCCTCGCAACACTCCAACACGACATGGATGCGCCGCCAACGAGCTCGATCGCATTGCCGGATGTGTAGCTTGAGTTGGGTACCAGGCAATAGCGGATGCTCCTCGACCTCGATACAGGTCGGCCCGCAACGATACCAACGGAAGAGCCGAATCACGAACCAAATGCCGGACCAAATGCCGAGGCTCGCGAAGGCGAGTCCCGCGACGATCAAGGCGATGGTGGTCACGAGCGAAAAACTGCGTTCGAACAACGCGGCGAAGAGCGCGGTCGTCGTGATCGATGCGAGGAGTCCCAGTCCGCCCAGGTTGGCCAAGGGGCGCAGCTGGTCATCGATAATGGGCAGCCGATAGGCGAGGTGCTTGCCCGAGTACTTCGTCACGCTTGGCAATTCGGGAATGGTCGGCCGCTGCGTGGAACCATCGCCTCGTGGTGGACGAGCTCGATCGATCATGCGGCGACGTCGTTCCACCGTCAGCGTGGAGTGGAAGACGAGTGACGAGAGCCGAAACAAACCGACGCTGACGCAAAGCAACGCGGGCAGCGCGAATAGCGCGAGGTGCCAAACGCTGGGGAGCTCCCTCTGCTCCAGCCAGCGAAACAGCAAGTCCACGACCACGATCGCGAGGATGGACGAGCCGACGAGAGTCAAAGCGGCATCCACCAGTGCCTCGACCAAGCTACCGGCCAAGGCCGGCACACTCGTTCGATCGCCTCGTTTCTTGTGGAGCAACTTCATCTCAATCGCACGCTACGAACGCGCCACCTGACACGGAACTCGATCGAATCGGGGCCCAAACTCCATTCGACCTCGATAGCCTGGCTCGGCCAACGGCCACCAGCTTTTGGGCAACCCTTCATCGTACATTGACCGGACCAGTTGGGGACGGGGAGAACCGCCTCTTTGGGCGAGCTCGCCTCGAATTTTTCGAGGGAACGCAAGAATCGTCACACCAGACGATTCGATGCACCGCATGACAATCGCTGTCTCCGAGCGAAGCGGCCGTCGCGAATTGCCTCTTTTGAGCAGTTTGCCAGACCGTGGCGGAACGAAAGTAACCCACGTCGTCCCGCGATCTCCAGGCGGTTTCCATGTACGAAAACGCCTGAAGACGCGACGCGCACGACGAGCGACGGATAGCCTTCGTCCCGGGCGGTTACCCGAGAATCCGTAGTTGGCGAGCCGCCTCAAAGCCGGCCACGGCCACGCTACAGGAGAGGTTGAGGCTCCGAACCTGACCGCTCGTGGGGATGCGCAGGAGCGAG
>JAGQPS010000107.1 GCA_020426595.1 Planctomycetales bacterium | reverse complement strand
AACAAGTCGAGGGCTTTGATACGCGAGGCCGCTGGGAAGACGCGGGACGATACAACCTGGCTCGCGCCTGGGAACTGCAACGAGTCGACGACGAAGCGGCCAAGATCTACGAACAAATCGGTGGTCCGCAGGAGGCGGGACATGCGCTGCGAGCTCGTTGGCTGCGCGAACGCGGTAGAACCGAAGCGACTCCCGACGCACCAACCCCGGACCCCGCTCCACCCACCGGTGACACGGATGAAGGAGCCCAGGAGTCGAATTGAGCCTCGACCCCGCGTGGATCACGTCGGGTCTCGTGACACCAAGAGGTTTGCTGGCCAGGCGGCCGTTGGTTGGTTCGCGTTTGGCTTCATGGTCGGATAAGGAATGAACGTTGACTCACGCACCGATGCCTCCGCATGACACGCTCTTTTCAGTCGCCGATCAAACGGTGTTCGTCGTGGGGGCGAGCCGAGGGATCGGGCGAGCCATCGCGGCGGGATTCGCGTCGCGTTCGGCTCGAGTCGTGATCGCGGGACGCGACGAATCGACGATCACGGCGACCGCGACCGAGCTTTCCGTGGGGGCTCGCCACGAGGTGGAAGGAGTCGTCTGCGATACGGCCGAACGGGCGCGAGTCATCGAGGTGGTGGATGACCTTGTCGAGCGTCACGGAGGCATCGACACGTTGGTGCAAGTGGCTGGCGTCAACCGCCGCAAGCCGACGCTCGAGATTACCGCCGAGGATTACGAGACGGTGGTCGGGATCAACCTGGACGGAGCCTTCACGATGGCTCAGGCCGTCGGTCGGCACATGGTGCGACGCGGCTCGGGCAATCAGATCCATGTCACGAGCCTCAATGCGATTCGCCCATTGCTCAACGTCGTTCCCTATGCGATGAGCAAGGCGGGGCTCGAGCGAATGGTGCAGGCGCTGGCGTTGGAATGGGGGCCGCACGGCGTTCGGGTGAACGGAATCGCTCCTGGATTTATTCTCACCGATTTGACCGAGAAACTCTGGTCCGATCCGAACATGCAAAGCTGGGGCAGAACCAATACCCCGCAAGGACGTCTCGGTCGTCCCGAGGACATGGTCGGCGCCGCGATTTTCCTCGCGAGTCAGGCCTCGGCCTTCATGACCGGGCAGTCGGTCGTCGTCGACGGCGGCTTTACCGCGGGGTGGAGCTGGCCCATCCCGCCGGGGTAAGCGAATCGGTGGAACGGGCAATTCGCTCGAGGCCGATCGGATTCGTTGCCCTGGGTGCGATCGAGCGCTACCATGGCGGGAAGTTCGCGGCGCGGAACGAACCGGACTGTCGAGCCCAGCGTAGATCGTAGGTCTTGGGACCTCAGACATGGATCGGTCGTGTCTTCGCGTTGCCTTGTTGCGAGGAGTTGCTCGAGATGAACCTGATGCGGTGGATGGGATTGGCGGGGACGCTATCGATCGCGGCCGGAGTCGCGATTGGTGCCTGGCTGCTACCAACTCGCACGCCGGTGGCTCCCGCCGAGACCCTGGATTCGCTCCGAGCCAAGCAGGTTCAGATTCGCGATGTGATTGAACGAGTGATGCCGAGTACCGTCGTGATCAGCGACGGTGTTGGTTCTGGAAGTGGTGTCATCGTGAGCGAAGAGGGGCTCGTGCTTACCGCGGCCCACGTTCTGTTGACCGATGGCCCGTTGCTCGAGGTCACATTCGCCGATGGACGCAAGGTCCCGGCCAAGCCGCTGGGGATGAATCTCGACGTCGACGCGGCGATGCTGCAACTGCAAGAGCCGGGCCCTTGGCCCGCGGTTGAGTTGGCCGAGGCGGGCGGTGCCAAGCCGGGCGATTGGTGCGTGGCGCTGGGGCATCCTGGTGGCTATCAGCTTGGGCGAACGCCCCCGGTCAGAGTCGGCCGCGTGTTGGCCAACGACCCGACCGTGGTGTTGACCGACTGTGCCTTGATTGGTGGAGACTCGGGCGGACCGCTGTTTGATCTCGAGGGAAACCTGATTGGAATCCATAGCTCCATCGGCGAGTCGATCGATCAAAACCGACACGTTCCCATCGGAGCGTTCCGAGCCGATTGGGATCGCATGCTCGACGGCGAGAGCTGGGGGCGCTTGGGCCGCTTGGTCGATCTGACTCCCAACCGACCGATGCTCGGAGTGCGACTGGAATTTCTGCGGGAAGATGCGGTCGTCGTTTCGGAAGTGATCGACGATTCTCCCGCGGCGAATGCCGGCGTTGAAGTTGGTGATCGCATCCTGAGCGTCGACGACGACGAAGTGTCGTCGCCAATGGAGCTCATTCAACGGGTGGCTCAGAAACAGGTCGGGCAACGAGTCCGGTTGTTGGTCGAGCGAGCGGGCAAGTTGAGACGCTTGGAAGTCGTGTTGACTCGCAGTGGCGAACTCGATTTACGTGACTGATGCGACGAAAGCCGCGGGCCTCGTGAACCGATTGTTCGCGAGGCGTGTCGCGGTCGCCGAGGAAGAAGCGTTGGTGGTTCCTAGACGGTTGGAGTTTGGGCGATGAAACGTTGGCTGGGATTAGCGGCGCTCGTCACGATCATGCACGTCGGCATGTGGCACACCTTGCTGCCTCAGGAACCAAGCGAACGCCCCAGCGCTCGCGATCTGTTGCTCGACCGATCACGCGATCGGGGCAATGTGCCCGAACAGGAGGGACGCTCTCCTTGGGAGCTGTTTCAGCAACGGCTGCGCGATTTGGAGGGCGGGAGTCCGGCGAATCCCGAGCTGCGCAATCGGCGGATCGATCCGAATGAGAAAATGGCTCCCGCGAATCTGGCAAGCTTCGCGCCGATCGTCGAGTCCCACGGCGGCAGCGTCGTGCGGTTGTTGGACGGCTCGGGACGGATGCGGGCCTTTGGCACCGTCGTTCGCGAGGATGGGCTCGTCATTTCAAAAGCGAGTGAACTCGTGGGGCTGGAATCGATCCAGGCGGAATCCGCCGAGGGGAAAGGGGAAGCGATCGTCGTTGGTGTCAACGATCGGTTTGACTTGGCTCTCCTCCACGTCGATCTCGATGGGTTGAAACCGGTCCAATGGACCGATGGGGAACCAGCGATTGGAACGTTGCTCGTTTCACCCGATCCAGAAGGAGAACCGTTCGCCGTGGGAGTCGTAAGCGTCGCGGCCCGTCCGCTTGTCGAACGAGGCCGCGCCTTCATGGGGGTCGAGCCGATCACGGTCGCCCAGGGCGTGCAAATCGAAAGCGTCGGCACGGGCTCACCGGCGGATCAAGCCGGTCTCAAGATCGGCGATATCGTTACGCGGTTGGATGGGGAGGCCATCGCGACGCACCATCAATTCGCCAACTGGATTCGCCGCTGCCGACCAGGCGAGGAAATCGTGGTCGACTTCATTCGAGGCGGCAACGAGTTGTCGGTCACGCTAACGCTGATCGGCGTGAACTCGCCGTTCGAGATGCGTGGTTCGCATCAAGAAGAGATGGGAGCCGAACTCAGCGGTCGCATGTCGGACTTCGAACTCGTGTTCCAACACGATCTTCCCCTATGGCCCGAGCAGTGCGGTTCGCCGGTGTTCGATCTCGAGGGTCGAGTGGTGGGACTCAACATCGCGCGGGGAGGCCGCGTACGGAGCTATGCCATCCCGTCGGGCAAGGTCGCCGAGATCGTCGAGCAATTGATCGAGACCATGCAGGTCGTGCTCTGAAGCCGCGAGTCCAAGTGCTCTCGCGCTTAAGCCTCCCACTGCGAGATTCGTCGCGGGCATGGCCTATTCACAAGCCGCCGCGACATGCGTCGGTATTGAGCGAGCCGATTGCGTAACGCTCTTGTGGCGTGTCGGCCTTGGGGTGAGTCGCTCAGGCGCCAACGTCCGTGCGATAATCGTCGGGCCGCACGAACGCGCCCCCGCTCAAATCCGACTCGCTTCGGTCGGCGAACCGTTGAGCCGATTCGGTCGGCTCCTCGTCCAGGAACGTGTCGTCATGCTCGTAGGCTGGAGCGCAGCAGCAGAGGATTCTGAGGACGATGTCACCGGTGTTGGTTAGCCGGTGAGTCGTCCCTGGAGGAATCGCGATCGCGTCTCCCGGCCGAACGGCTCGAGCCTGATCGTCGATCTCCATCAAGCCGCTCCCTTCGACGACGTAATAGATCTCCTCGGTTCGCCGATGGTGATGGGCCGTGGTCGCCTGCCCCACCGGGATGCGCGCCTCGGCCAAGCTCTGCCACTGGATATGGGAATTGCGCGGAGCGAGCAGTTCGCGAATCTCCGAACCGTCCTTCGTGATGAACGGAGCGACGTCATCCAAGTTCACGATGTCCATGTTCAGTCTCCTGCACGGATGCGGTTCAGTCAGGATCGACGCGCGGCGAACAGTTTGGGAACCAGACCATTCGCGTAGGGTTACGACTCGAGGTCGGAGTCTTGTTCGGAGTCCTCGGCATCGCCATCCATCGTCGCCTCGGCGGCGGCATCGGCGTTGGCGACGAACTCCTGCCAATTGAATGGCTCCGCCCCTGGGCGATACACGGCGAGCCACGCGGGTTCGTAGAGTCGAAAACGCCACTGGTCGAAATCAGGGAAAAAATGCGGGTCAAGCGTCGAAGGAGCCTCGACGACAATCACGCTTCCCTCGGGCGCGTGCTCCATGATTTGCTCGAGCGCGGTCTTGATCTCGGCACCGCGTGATCGGAATAGCTCGTAGGGTGGACAGACGAAGACCATCCACTCGGGAGACGTGGGCGGATCCTTGAGAAACTGACGGACCCAAAAAAGTGCGTCCGCCGAATGCACTTCGGCTCGCCCGTCGACTCCTAGCGCGGCCAGATTATCGCGGATGATGCGAGCCGTGGGATGGTGGCGTTCGATGAAGTGAGCGCATTCGGCTCCACGACTGATCGCCTCGATGCCGACCGCTCCGGTCCCCGCGAACAAGTCGATGACCAACCGCTGGGGAATCCAGCCTCCCACGAGGTTGAACATCGCCTCGCGAGTGGCGTTTTTCATCGGACGTGTGCGGACATCGCCGCTGTAGCGGATCTTTCGCCCGCGAAAATCGCCCCCCACGATGCGAATCTCGGTTTCCTCGATCTTCGGCTTAGGCTCCCTCGGTTCCTGGGAGCGAGCTCCCTCGGGGCGCGGTCGTTTACCGCGGCTATCGTGCCCTCCGCCGGGGCGCGAGCGATTGGATTGCGAGCGAGAACGAGGAGGACGGCCCATGCGCACCTGCGAATTTGAAATGTTCGGAACACCAGTCCGGGGCGGTCGAGTCCGCGACGCACGGCGGGACTCGAAGCCCTTATGCACCGTCCGTTATACTCAGGGGATAGCGAGCGCGATACGCCCTGCGACTCGAGGTTTCCAACTCGACAACCTTTTGGGGTTGGGCGACGTACTGGGTATTGTCGGCGACGAGCACCGGTTGCTGGGGGCGGTTCGCGGCGGGAATGGGACGAGTCCCTGACTCGGCGGGTGCCTTGATGCCGAGGCATGGCTCGAGGGACGCGGGCCTGGGTTGATTTTCTGGGAGAGCATGATGAACGAGTGGGATGTTCGGGGCTTGGTTAACCGTGCGGAAGAATCGGGCCCAACCGGCTTGGCCGGCTCGGCGAAATTCGGAGCCGCGCCGAGGCAACCGAGCATCCTCGCCCGTCTTGGCTCGAACGCCCTCGCTTTCGGCGCGGCGGTTTGCCTTTGGGGATCGTTCTCGTGGGGAACCATGGCCCAGGAGCCAACGGAATCGTCAACGCCCGCCGCTGGCGAGGAGGTGAGGATCATTCAGCAGCCCCTCGACGCTCCTCCTCCCGCTCCGCCCGAGGACTCGGCGGCGGTCGTGGATGACGGTGCGAGCCCGACAACGAGCGACGAACCCACGACGGTCGATGACTCGTCGCCCATGACCCAGGAGGGCGATCCCTCGGCGGCGACCGACGGTGGATCCGAGGGTGAGGAACCTTTGGCGGTCGAGTTGATTGAGTTGCCTCATCCGTTCGATCAACTGACGCTCACGCCCCCGCGTTACGCTCTGCAACCCTTGTCGCCTGCCGAGGAAGAGGCGACTCGGCAGAAATTCGAGGAAGTCGCGAATCGCGTCCGCGGGATCTTGGGCGAGATGCTCGATACGCGAATCGCCTTCGATTTCGCGGTCGACCGGTACGAACTGGCCGAAGCACAGTCGCGCTGGTTGGAGCTCAAGTTTGAAGGGGAAATGAGATTCCTCGAGTTGCAGGACTTGGCTCTCAAGATCTTCGTATCCAATCCGAGTAAGGACAGCCTCATGTATCGCATCGTGCGCGATGGGGTCTACGAGGATGCGTTCCAGGGGAGGATGTGGTCCGCGTACAACGGCATCACGATCCTGCGGCGCACCGTGGGAATCGACGAAACGATGGAGCCGGTCGCGGCGGTGGCCGCCTTTCGTTGCTCGCAGTTCGAGGAATTCGCGAAGTACATCTCGTTCACGAATCCCGATGATCTCGACGACAAGCACAAGGAGATCCTGCCGATCTTCGAATACGTGGCAGCCCATTGGCAACGTGAGCTGCGGTTTCGGCACGCCGAGGCGATCGCCGATGATCTGCCTCGCGTGAGAATGACGACGACCAAGGGAGTGATCGAGATCGAGTTGTTCGAGAATGAAGCGCCGAACACGGTGGCGAACTTCATCTCGCTCATCGAGGCGGACTATTACACCGACTTGCCTTTTCACCGAGTCATCGCCGGATTCATGGCTCAAGGCGGAGAAACGGGCGACCCCAACGGACCAGGCTACCGCATTCCGTGCGAGTGCTATGACGAGAATGCTCGAGTTCACTTCATGGGTTCGTTGAGCGTGGCTCATGCGGGACGCGACACGGGGGGAGCCCAGTTCTTCATCTCTTACGGTCCACAACCTCATCTCGACGGGCAACACACCGTGTTTGGGCGAGTGATTTCCGGCATGGAGTTCGCGGAGCGGCTTGCCCGCATCGATCCCGAGAACCTGCAAGGCAATGAAATCCCGGACCGCATCCTCTCGATGCAGGTCATTCGCAAACGCCCGCATGAGTACACCGTGCGAACCCTTCCCTTGCCATAGCCTCCGGGGCTTTCGACAATAGCCCAGGGAAGCATGGAACCGGCGAAGTCAACGAGGCCCTGGTCGCGCGTTGATCGCGTGACGGGCAAACGCCGAAATCAGGAGGCAGCGATGGTCGATACGGATATCTTTCGAGTGGTTCGGTTACTCACTATCGCGCTGAGTCTTCTCGTGGTGCCTTGTCTTGTCGCGGTACCGTTGGCGGGCCCCGCGCGAGCCCAGGAACAGCCAGATCCCGCCGTCGTGGCCGCCGCTCGCGAACGATTCGCCGTGGTGTACGGAGACTGGCAGCAGCTCACGCAGCAACTCGAGACGCTCCGGGCCGAAATGGGGTCGGCGACCGTCGAGCGGCGAACCGAGATTCGCGAGCTTCTCCTAGAGCAATTCACGAGGCTGCGGGGGCAGGTCGCGGAACTGCGGGCCGCCTCCCTGGCACTGTATCAGTTGAGTCCCAACCAAGACGAGGCGGTCCAGGAAGTGCTCGTCCGTTTGGCGGCGACCGACCTGTACGAGGACCACGTGGGGCAAGCCGAGCAAATCGTTCGGTTGATGCTCGAAAATCGCTCGACCTTTCGAGGCGTTTCCGACCTCGCCGGTCTGATTTCGTATTGCCGGGATGATTTTCAAGCGGCGAAGTCGTTCTGGCGAGAAGCGACCGACCAGGGAGCGATCTCGCAAGCGAACGCCGCTCTGTTCCAACAGATCGATCAGCGCATCACCGAGTACGCCGAGGAACTCGAAATTCGCCAACGCGAGGAAGGCGCCGACGGAACGTTGCCCGTGGTCGAGTTGCGCACCAACAAGGGGAACATCCGGATTGTCTTGTACCGCAACCAGGCTCCGACCACGGTCCAGCACTTTATCAAGCTGGTCGACGAGGATTTCTACGACTCGCTGGCCTGGCACTATGTCATGCCCAACACGATCGCCAAGACGGGATGCCCCATTGGCGACGGAACGGGAACGGCCGGTGAGACCATTCCAAGCGAAGCGGGGCGGGTCGACGCTCGACGGCATTTCACGGGAGCCGTGAGCATGGCGATCAAGGAGAACGATCGGGATTCCGCCAGCTCCCAGTTCTTTGTCTCGTTCCGCCCCGCGCCCCGACTCGACGGCCACAACACGGTGTTTGGACGAGTCATCGAGGGGATGGATGTGCTCGAACAGTTGACGCGAGTCGATGCGAGCCAGCCCGGCCACCCAAGGCCCGATGTTGTGGTGGAAGCGGTCATGCTGCGGCGATAGGCCTGCTCGGTCGCGTTGGGCTCGAGAGGCTCGTGCGAGGAAAATGATCGGGTTGGATCCGGAAGTCGCAGGCGGGTGGTTGTTGACCGGCGACCGATCGATTCTGATTCTTAACCATGACCACGCGGCCCCGTGGGCTCGGTGCCGGGAAACGTGATGGGATGCTCGTCAGCGAGGATCGCTGGTTGAGCTGGTAGGCCGATAAAGACGGTTGAGTTTCGCGATAGAGGAGTGAATCGATGCGACGCGTTTGGTTGGCAGGCTGGATGGCCTTGGTGCTTGGCGGCGGTTTCATGTCCGTCTCCTCCGCCATGGCGCAGGATGATCCGGCTCCCGAGGCAGGAGCTCAAGAGGCTCCCGCCGCGACTCCCGAGGCTCAAGATCCGTCTCCGGCCGTCGAGGATCCGGCTGCTCAAGAAGGTCCCGAGGGAGACCCGTTTGAACGGCTCTACACGCAGTGGAACGAGCTCGCGGCGCAGGCCAAGGCCAAGGCCGAGGAGTTCGCGCAAGCGGGCCCGGATGACCGCGATGCCGTACGCACGTCCTACAACGAGATCGTGGGCCAGATGGAGCAGCTGCTCCCGGAGCTTCGCGCTGCCGCGTTCGCTCGATACGAGGCCGAAGAGGCGCCCGATGAGGAGCTCACGAAGCTCGTTATCGGCATGCTGATCAACGATGCCGTGGCGGGGCGAGCCGACCAGTTGCTCGAGGAAGGAGAGCTGCTGATCGAGAAACGTTGTCCCCGTGAGTTGTTGGAGCGAGCCGTGAAGGCTCCTCGGCTCGGCTTGTTCACTCGGGAAGCACTCGAGGAGTTGTTGCTGCGGTACGACGAGGCGGTGGCCGATGATTTGCCTCGGGTGAAGATCACGACCGCCAAGGGTGAAATCGTCGTGGAGCTATTCGAGAACGAGGCTCCCAACACCGTGGCGAACTTCATCTCGTTGGCGGAGAAGGGAAGCTACAACGGCTCGACCTTCCACCGCGTGCTCGACAATTTCGTCGCTCAGGGCGGCATGGTGACCGACACGGACGATGGCGATCCCGGCTACACGATCAAGTGTGAGTGCTACCAAGAGAACTATCGGCACCACTACCAGGGCTCGCTCGCGATGGCCAAGACCCAAGCCCGCGATTCGGGAAACAGTCAGTTCTATTTGGTGATGGAGCGCAATGCCACGGTCGCCAACCTTGACGGCAATTACACCGTGTTCGGTCGAATCGTTAGTGGAATCGAGGTGCTCGACCTGATCACTCGCCGAGACCCAGCCAAGGAAAATCAGCCGGAAGTGGGCGACACGATCGTGTCGGTCGAGGTGCTGCGAAAGCGGGATCACGAGTACGTCCCCGTGACAATCGCTCGCCCCGAAGCTCCCGCGGCGCCTGGAAACTAGACGCCGGATTGCCGTCCCTCAAGATCGACGGCCAAGTCGACGTGTGCATCGTTCGCAAGGACGATGCACACGAATGACGAAGAGCGAGAGTCACCCCAGCACAAGACTCGATCGCTACCCTCTCCTCTCTACTGTCTACTTTCTACTCACTACTTTCCACTCACTACCAAGCCACTTCCATCTGATTGACGATTTGCTGGGCTAGTTCGTCGATCAATTCTTGCTGAGCGGTGGCCATCGATTGGCCTCCTTCTGGAACGAACGACGTATTGTCGTCGATCGACAAGTTGACGCGTTGCATGAGTGGCGCGCCCGATTGGCTGATCCACTGGGCGTCGAGTCGCAAGTCGATTTGAAGGTCGCGCGGGTCGTCGTTGATATTCTCGCCGAGGACTCGTTTGCCGTCGCTGAGGATGCGGACACGGAGTACCGAGTCGGCGGTGGTCTCCGACCCAATGAGATACGAAGTGCGCGTCTCGATCTGTTTGACGATCGCCTCGGTCAAGCGGAGACCCAGGTCACGGCGAAACGAATCCGATTCGACGATGGGGACGTGCACGCTGCGGACGTCGGGCCGGTAGAGGCTCGCATTCCCAATCTGGTATCCCGCGCACCCCAATGCTGGAGTCGCGAGGGTGGCGGTCAGTAGGCCGAGGAAGCCACGCCGAGAAACATCGCGTCGCTTCCCTTCGTGAATCGCTTCCGCGGGCATGGATCGCGTATTCGACTTGTCAGATCCCGCGCCTAGGTTCATTAGCGAGGAGCCCTGGAAGTGAAGATCGGACGCTCATCCCGAGGTTTCGGCAGCAAGTCGACCAACCACTGCATGCGTTGAGGCGGGAGATCGGGCAGGTCGGCGATTTCGGCCATGCGTTCCCGCGACAGGTCGGCCAATGTCGTCTCGGAGTACTCATCGATCACGAGCTGATAGTGCAGGCGGGCGGCTCGATATTCCGAGCGTCGTTCGTAGAGCTGGGCCAGCGTGTAGTCGCGTTCGGCCATCGAGAATCGAATTTGACCAGCCAATTCATCGAGCACCTCGCGGTTCGCGGCGACCTTGTCGGGAAACTGCTTGACCGCCTGTTCCAGTAGCTGCTCGCTCCGTGCCAATCCCGTGCCGTCGTAATCGGCGCCTCGGTAGGCTTCGAGCCGCGCGCGAATCTCGAGCAACATCGCGGTGTAAAGGTGCGGGCTACCTGGGTACGCCTTGCGGAGATCCTCGTATGTGTCGGCCGCGTCGAGGAAGCGAGCTTGGGCGAAGTAGGCGTTGCCCAGAGCCATGGTGGCGTCGTCAGCCAAACGCCCCGTCGGGTCATCCAATCGAATCTTGTCGAGGATTCGCATCGCATGCCCATCGGTATCTCGGCGTGGTCGTCGAGCGTCGAGCAAGTTGTAGGTCAGGAAGTTGTCGGGATTGAGCTCATCCAACTGGAGCCAGTAATGCGCGATGGCGAACCGTCGCGTTTGAATTCGATCGAGGTGGCGGGTCCCTGGATACTTCGCGAGCACCATTTCATAGGTCTCGTTCGCCTTGGCGAATCGGTCGGCGAAGAAATACGCCTCGCCCGACTGAAACAGAGCGTCGTGGGCGAGCCGCGAATTGGGAAAGTCCTTCGAGGCTCGCAAATAAGCACTGCCGGCCTCGGCGAAGCGATCCTTCACCGAGTCCAGTTCATCGGGCGAGATTTGATTCGGAGCTCGCCCCGCGGCGACTCGCTCGTAGGCCGCCAAGGCATCGTTGTAGATCGTCTCGGCCTCGCGATATCCGGCTTCGGCTTCCTCGCGATCAGGTCCGTTTCCTGCGAGTCGTTGGAGCGTGGTGGGAAGCCGGCCGGGCGCGAAGTCATCCATGGTGAGTGGATCTTGCTTGCCTTCCTCTTCCTCATACGAGACCGGTCGAACCGACCGAGTTGGGTCCTGTCCCACGCCCCGCACACCGATCGGACGTTCGACTCCGCGTCGGTAGGCGTCCATCGCGTCGTCGTCGTTGTAGAACGAAGCGCAGCCGCTCACGCAAGTGCAGAGGGCCAGGATACCGAGCCAATTCAGCAGCGGTAACACGCGCCCGGATGGAGGACCGCCCAGGACAGGCGATGGTCGAGCAAAACGCGTGGTTTGGAACCTGTATTCGGACATCCGTGTCCCCGCAGGTATCGGCGTAGTTAATCGGAATTTGGGTTTCGAGCCAGGAAAGTCAGCAAGGGCAAGACCTTGAGCGGCCCACCCAATCGATGCTGCAATACCTGTCCCATGAGGCCCCGTATCTCGCCCCATACTCCTCGCACTTTATCCATCGGCTCGTCAGCCGCCTGTTCGCGATCGTCACGAGTCAGACGCTGAAGGTAAGACGCGATTTCCCTCCGAACCGACACAATCTGGCGGCGGCCCGCTCGGCATCGCGAGCAAACCACGCCTCCATCGAGAGTACTAAATGCCAAACGCGGTCCGGCGAATTCCGTCGCACCGCAGTCGACGCATCGATCCCAAGCCGGCTCATAGCCGGTGGAGCTCAGCAATCGCAGCTCCATGCTTGTGACAATACGAGGCAAGTACCCACCTTGATCGATCGCTCGGACCGAATCCCGCAACGAATCATAAAACTCGGGATGCGGATCATGGGAGTCAAACCAACGAGTCACCAATTCCACGAGGTGATAGCCGCACAACAACCCATGGAGGTCGCGGCGCCCCGCGCGAAACGAGTGCTCGAGTCGAGCTTCCGTCAACAAATCGAGCCCCTCGGACGATTTGCTCAGGAACACTAGACGAGAGATCGCCAGAAGGTCAATAGCACCTTCGAATGGGTTCCGCTTCCGGTACGCTCCCTTCGCCAAGGTGTTGATTCGACCGAAGTCGCGCGTGAACCACCAGACAACGCAGCTTGTCTCGCTGAACTCGACGACCCGCAATACCATGCCTTCGGTCTTTTCCGGGTTCACGCAGTCGTCTCCCGCTGCGCTGTCGAGTCGCCGGAGCCAGCTCCATCCGCTCCTGACTGGGACGCCTGGCGGGGGAACGATGGCAATTCCTGAGTCACCTCGTCCTCGTCGCGGCAATCGACGCGGACCTTAAGCACTTGTCGCGAGGCTCGTTCCAAGACCTCGAACCTCACACCCGCGTGTTCAAACCGTTCACCGACCTCGGGTACGCTACGGGCCATGGCCATCAACAGACCACCCACCGTGTCGTATTCGTCGCTCTCGGGGAATGAGACCGGCATCGACTCCTCGAGCTCGTCGAGCCGCAAGTGACCTGGCACCTCGGCCAACTGGGGAGTCAGCAAGTGGACTTCGGGCGGACGCGAGGGTTCGGCCTCGTCCCGAATTTCTCCGACGATCTCCTCGAGCACATCCTCGATCGTGACGATGCCCGCCACCGAGTCGTATTCGTCGACAACCACGGCTAGGTGCTGCCGAGCCTTGAGGAAGTCCTGCATCATCTCATCGGCCAGCTTGGAGTCGGGCACGATGTTCACGGGACGCAGAATCTCCCGCAGCGCCGGGCGCGGGCCGTTGTCGCGCAAGTGGGGCATCAAGTCCCGCACGGTCAGAACGCCGATGACATGGTTGAGCGAGTCGCTGTAGACCGGATAGCGAGACCGCTGCGTCTCGGCGATGAAATTGATGACCTCATCCCACTGGGTGTCGATCGAAATCGCGTCGACCTGCGAACGGGGCGTCATGATTTCGCCGATCGTCACATCGTCCAGTTCGATGATTCCCTCGATCATGTTGCGAGCCGCGGGTTCGAGCAGACCCTCGTGCTCACCCGCCTCCACGATCGACATGATCTCGTCCTCGAGCGCTTCCTCTTCGTCGACCGGTTCATCCGGCTGGTCGGAAAGTCGCTGCAACAGTCCCCCCACGAACTCGAGGCCGACGACCAGTGGCCAAGCGACGATCGAAGCGACCCACCAGAGTCGATAGGTGTGAAAAAGAAATGGGACTCCCCAGTTCCGCACGACTCCCCACGGAATCCAACTCGTGCAAACCAGCAACATGAACGCGCCGACGACTCCGGCTCCAAGGAACCGCCCCCAGGCCCCCGGCTCGCTCGGACTCAAGTCGCCCCACAACAACCAACTCCCGGCCAACAAGGCCAGCACGCTGGCGATCAGTTGCAGACTCTCGGCGGCGAGCCCAAAGCGTTCGTGCCCCGCCATGATCCGGTCGAAAACCTGATCACGACTACGCGTGCGGCAGTACTCCTTGAGCTCGTGGCGATGGAAAGAGTGCAGGACTCGGGCGCCGGTCGCGGCGAAGATGGCCAGCGGCGTCGCGAGACCGGTGATGAGAGCCAACAGGCGTGGGTCCATTACGCTTCCTTCCCCTCGCGCTCTTCTCCATCGAGCCAGCGCGGCTGAAGTCCGAAATGAGCCAACACCCGTGCCTCGGCCTGACGCATCGCGGCTCGGTCTTCGTCATCGTGATCGTCGTGACCGACCAAGTGCAAACAGCCGTGCACGACGTAGAGCAGCAATTCATCATCCAATCGCCAGCCGTATTCGGCGGACTCACGAGCCGCCGTGTCGGCGCTCACGATCACCTCGCCCTCGATCTCATCGTCGGCTGGGTTGTCGAGCAAAAAGCTGAGCACGTCCGTGGGATAGTCGTGCTCAAGATGAAGGCGATTGAGCCGATGCATTTCGTCGTCGTTGACGACCACGAGGCTCAAGGATCCGCGTCGGATGCCGGCTTGCTCGAGCACGCTCCGCGCCGCCTCGATAAACCGCACTGGATCGATGGCATGATTCGCTTGTCGGTCGGCCCAATCGATTTCGAGGGTCGCCGGCGAAGGCCGCGCAGGGACGGAACTCAGAGGTTCGGCGTCCTCGGGTTGGGGACTAGTTGGAGCTGGGCTCGGGGTATCGGACTCGGGCATGGAACATCGCGTTTATGGTCTTGATCAGACTGGTTTCGATGAGCCGCAATTCCTTGAGCGTCAGTGAGCACTCATCGAATTGCCCATCGTACAGCTTTTTGCGTGAAATCTCTCGAACCAGATTCTCAATTCGAGCGGGTGTGGGATCGACCAGCGTCCGGCTCGCGCTCTCGCAGGCATCGGCCAGCATCAGCACGGCCGTTTCCTTCGAGAGCGGTCGAGGCCCAGGGTAGCGGAAGCTGCCAGGATTCACCTCGCCAGTTTGCCCCGATTCCACTTGTTGTCGCTTGGCCTGCTCGTAGAAGTACTCGACGAGCGTCGTACCGTGGTGCTGTTCGATGAAGTCGATGATGCGTTGAGGCAGGCGATGCTCGCGAGCCAGTTCCACGCCATCCTTCACGTGCGAGAGAATAATCAACGTGCTCATCTGCGGATTGAGCGATTGATGCTTGTTTCCTTCCGTCTGGTTCTCGACGAAGTACTCCGGCTTGCACATCTTCCCAATGTCATGGAAGTAAGCGCCGACGCGGCAGAGCAGCGAGTTGGCCCCGATCTGCTTGGCCGCTTCCTCCGCGAGACTTGCCACATTGATCGAGT
>JAGQPS010000106.1 GCA_020426595.1 Planctomycetales bacterium | reverse complement strand
GAATCCCTCGCTCACGCTTCGGGTTTCCTTTGGTTTTCCCACGCTTTTGAGTTGGTCGACCGGGGCGAAGCGTGAAAAGCGCAACATCAAAACTCGCGCTGCGGGTTTCCTTTGGTCTTGCCACGTTTTTGATTTGGTCGACTGAGGCAAAGCGTGAAACGCGCGACACCCAATCTGCCGTGTCGGCCGTCCTTGATTTTCCAGGCGTTGGGGCGGTCGTTGGGGGCAGGGACTCCGCGGAACGGGACTAGGTTGGTTTGGGGGGCGAATTGTCACAGGAGGTTGCTCTCGCCTAATGGCTCGGGTATCGTCCTACCCATTGAAAGCAACTCGCGGTGGTACTGGAAAAAACGGCTTGGGAATGCCCTCAACGTGGGGCGGCGGGGCCGTTGCCGAATTCCAGCCGAGCGTGGTCGCGGCCTGGCTCGACGGAACTCACGATAGCGAACCTTTGAGAGACGTCGAACTGCGGGACTCAGGGCGGAACGAGTCATTGTGTCGCCCGCGACCGAGCCGCGAGTTGTTGGGGATTCGAGCCGCTGGGGAGACTGACCTCGGCGCTCCATTTCCCGCTCCCACCCATGCGGCGTCCGCCGCGTGAACCTGCTTGGGCAGTTCTGCACTTGGGAACCCACGTGGAAGGTTGCTTCCACGATGTTTGGCCTCGCCGCCGAAACCTTCGGCTCGCGGGGAGGTTTGCCAAGAGCGGGATTGGTTCCAACACTACTACGAATCACTCGGTCATCGTTCCACATTCAGGATGCGATTCATGTCCACCGCCGAATTGGATGCTCGCGCTCGCCAGGCGAAAGAGGAACTCGACGCCCAAACTTGCCGTGTCGTGGCGTATCACTTTCACGACTCCACCGGATGTCCCTTTTGGCTCGAGAAAAAGCGAGAGCTGAAATTCGATCCGCTCAAGGAGGTCCGCTGCTACGACGACCTCAAGAAGTTTCCGGAGTTCCAGGACGAGTGGCTCCGCGGCGGTCCGATCCGACGCTGGGTGCCTCAAGGACACGCCGGCAAACCGGTTTATGTCTTCGAAACCGGTGGCACGACCGGAATCCCGAAGAGCCGCATGGTGATCGACGACTTTCGTACGGACTACGAGTTGTTCAGTCACACCTTGCCCGACGAGTATTTTCCCAAAGGGGCCAATTGGTTGATGTTGGGCCCGAGCGGTCCTCGACGTTTGCGTTTGGCGGTCGAGCACCTTTGCCAATATCGCGGCGGCATTTGCTTCTGCATCGATCTTGATCCGCGCTGGGTGGTCAAGCTGATCAAGAAGGGATGGATGGAGCATCTCGAGGAGTACAAGAAGCATTGCATCGATCAGGCGGTCACCGTGTTGACGGCGGGGCACGACATCAAGTGCATGTTCGCGACTCCCAAGCTGCTCGACGCGCTCGCGCTGGGATTGGAGGAGCGAGGCACCAGCATCCAGGAGGTCGGCATCACCGGCATCTTCTCGGGTGGCACGGAGTTCACGCCGCAATGGACTCGGTATTGTGTCGAGGAACTCTTCGGAGGACCTCCGGAGGTCAGTGGTGTCTACATGACTCCCACCTACGGCAATACGTTGATGGGGCTCGCTTGTAGCAAGCCGGTGACCGCGGCGGATGGCTACAAGATTTCGTACTACGCTCCCCAGCCTCGGGCGGTGGTCGAAGTGGTCTCGTTCGACGACTACAACCAAGTCGTGCCTTATGGCGAGACGGGACGAGTCAAGTTGACCACGTTGACCGATGAGTTCTTCGTGCCGGGATTCATGGAGCGAGACGAGGGTGAGCGAGAGCAACCCTTCGAGAAGTATCCGTGGGATGGCGTGAGCGGCGTGCGCCCGTTCCACGAGTTCGCTTCCTCGACCACCGTGGGCGTGTATTAATTCACGAGTCATGCGATATCGGCGGCAAGGCTCGAATCGATCGAGTTCCTTGCCACGGTCGCGTGATTCCGTTTCGCCGAGTCGACGGTCGAGACTCGGTTGAGCACGGTCGACCCAGGGATGCGACCGCTTCGTCACATCCCTTGAGTCCCGGACCGATTCCAATACGAGGTTAACGATGTCCGTTTTGTCGATGCCGGCGTTGCGCTGGGGGCAACCGTACGAGTCGCTTGAGGTGAACGAGGTTCGCCACTTCCTGTCGGGTGACGTGGTCGCTCGCATCAGCCAAGTCAACGGCGGCATGGTTCGCCGCGACATGCGTCAAGCAGGCAAGGCTCGCGACATTCTGCGACAGATCCCGATCGAGGAACTGCTGAGGAAAGCCGCGGTGGCGGCCGACCTGTTCGAGACGGCCGAGCTTCCCATGGGAGACGGCACTCAGACTCCCGAGCAGTTCGTCAAGCAACAGTCGGCGACCACCGGTTTGCCCGAGGTGTTGTGTCGATCGAACATCACCAAGAACGCCTTCGTGCTGCGCAACATGCCTCAGATCCTCGAGGCTCTCACGCGCGGGCTCGATCCGAAAATCCTCGAAGCTGGCTATGGGCGAGAGGATCGGGGCGTGATCGTCAGCTACCAGGCGCAAACAACGGTTTTGGGAGCGGTCCTGCCGAGCAACTCTCCTGGTGTGCACACGTTGTGGCTGCCCGTCGTGCCCTTGCAGATGGGATTGGTGCTCAAGCCAGGTGGCCAGGAGCCGTGGACCGCTTATCGCGTCGCGGCGGCGTTCCAGCAGGCCGGCATTCCTGGCGAGCCCATCTCGCTTTATCCCGGTGGTCACGATGTCGGCGAGTCGATCTTGGCGGCCTGCAATCGTTCGATGATCTTCGGCAGCGCACAAACCGTGGCGAAGTATGCCGGGAACCCGGGAGTGCAGGTGCATGGTCCCGGCTTCTCCAAGATCCTGATTGGCGACGACTGTGTCGATCGATGGGAACAGTATCTCGACTTGATGGTCGAGAGCGTTTACAGCAACGGTGGCCGCAGCTGCATCAACTGTTCGGCGATCTACACGCCGCGGCACGGGAAGGAAATCGCGCAGGCCTTGGCCGAACGACTCGGGCCAATCGATGTCTTGCCGCCCGAGGATCCCAACGCCGGCCTCGCCGCGTTCACGACGGAAGGAACGGCCAAGGCGATTTGGGAGATGCTGCAAAAGGATCTGGGGCAGGGCGGAGTCACCGACATGACGGCCGCCTACGGTGATCGACTCGTCGAGCAAGAGAAGGTCGGTTATCTGCGACCGATGGTCGTGCATTGCGCTTCGAGCGAGGCCGAAATCGCCGCCAAGGAATTCATGTTCCCGTTCGTTAGCGTCGTCGAGTGTCCCCAAGCCGAGATGTTGGGCAAGATCGGTTCGACGCTCGTCGCCACCGCATTGACCGAGGACAAGGACTGGTCCCGCCAGTTGGTGACCGCCACCAACATCGACCGATTGAACATCGGTCCCATTCCCACCAACCGCCTCAACTGGCTCCAACCCCACGAAGGCAACTTGATCGACTTCCTGTTCCGCTCGCGGGCGGTGCAGATGAGCGACGAGATGTTCGCGGCGTTGGGGTAGAGCCCAGGATCGCTCTCGCGAGCGGCGCGGTGCCGCGCGGACTCGATCGTGGATTCCGCGCGGTTGTGCCGATTGACGCCGAGGCTTTTCGCCGCGCGCTGGTCCGGTAACCTCGGGCGGCGCGATGTGATGAGTGCTTGGCGAGCGGAACGAACCCGCCGGCTCAGAAGCGTGTTGGAAGAATCGCATGAACACCCGCGGATCGGGAACGCTTCCCGAGTTGATCGGGAGGCCGCCGGATCCTCCGACGACTCGGAGCGAGGTCGGAAGGTGTCGCGTGGGCGAGCCGGCTTGGTAGCGACCAAGAAACTTGAGGCACGAAAGTAGGGCGTCGATATGGGAGTTCCGGAACCTCCTCCATTTTCCGAGCAAGTCCTCGATCGTGTTTTCGATTTCTCGTTGGGGACTCGCATCGTATTCGGCCCCGATCGCATCGACGAACTCGGCTCGTTGGCAAGGGAGCACGCGAGCCAACGCGTGTTGGTCGTCAGTGATCCGGGAGTCGTGGCGGCGGGGCATACCGAACGAGGTTGTGCGAGTCTTCGGGCCGCTGGCTTCGACGTGACTCTGTTCGCCGAAGCGCGAGAGAATCCGACGACCGATGACGTGGCTCGCGGTCTCGAGGTGGCTCGCGCGCTGCAGCCCGATCTGCTGGTTGGTTTGGGCGGCGGCAGCTCGATGGACTGCGCCAAGGGAATCAATTTCCTATACACCAACGGCGGGCGCATGCAGGACTATTGGGGAGTCAACAAGGCGACTCAGCCCATGCTGCCGATGATCGCGGTTCCGACCACGGCGGGTACCGGGAGCGAGCTGCAATCGTTCGCCTTGATCTCCGACGCCGAGACTCACGTGAAGATGGCGTGTGGTGACCGTAAGGCGACTTGTCGCGTGGCGCTGCTCGACCCCAAGCTGACGGTCACGCAACCACCGCGCGTCACGGCTCTCACGGCCGTCGACGCCGTGTCGCATGTCGTCGAAACCTACGTGACTCGCAAGCGAAACCCGATGTCGATGGCGTTTAGTTGGCGTGCTTGGGCGCTGCTCACCGCGCATCTTCCGCGAGTCTTCGGGGATCCGACCGATCTGACGAGTCGAGGTGGCGTGCAGTTGGGCGCCAGTCTCGCGGGACTCGCGATCGAAAACTCGATGTTGGGCATCGCACACTCCTTGGCCAACCCGCTCACCGCCACCTACGACATCCCACATGGCCAGGCCGTATCGGTCATGTTGCCGTGGGTCGTGCGTTTCAATGCGAAAGTGGCCGGGCAATCCTACGAGGAGCTCTCCGCCGTGCTGCCCCACGATGAGGGGCGCGATGGCGCGGAGCGACTGGCGAGTTGGTTGGAGCAGCTTTTGGAACGAGCAGGGCTCGAAACCAAGCTTTCGGCCCTCGGGGTGGATTCGAGCCGATTCGCCGAACTTGCCGAGGCGGCCGAACAGCAATGGACCCGTGGTTTCAATCCCCGATCCTCGACGCGAGAAGAGTTGTTTCACCTCTACCAGCAAGCCTTCTGATAGAATCAAGCTGGAACAGCCGCACTGTGCGGTACCGCCCGCGAGGTCCACTCGGCGAAAACCGGCTCGGTCGGTTCGCCGGTCCAACATCGGTTGGAAGGGAGGCGTTGGAGATGGAAGAGTCGAGGATTTCGCCGTCGCGACTTGGAGTGACGGCCCTTGCGCGATCGACATTCACCAAGTTGCATCGAGGCGTCACCTTCGCCGCTTTCGTGCTCGCGTTGGTCGGCGTAATGATCGTGCCGGCACGATCGGACGAGCCCGCAAGGGACGCGGCCATTGCCGTGGCTGCCGAGCCTCAGGCCGCGCAAAAGGCGCCCGCCGACTCTTGGCCGACGTTTCGTGGCACATGGACAGGGACAGGCGCGAGTTCCGCGGTGCTGCCCGACTCGCTGAGCGAAGTGTGGACCAAGCGGGTTGAGAAGGGCGCGTTCGAAGCCACGGCGGCGATCGTCGATGGACGAGTGATCGTACCCGATCTTGATGGGCGGGTTTATGCGCTCGACCTCGAGACCGGCGAGGAGCTATGGAAGCTGGAGACCGATGGGCCCGGCTTCATCGCCGCTCCGACGGTCTTTGAAGGACGCGTGTTCGTGGGGGACATCGACGGAATTCTCTACGCGCTGGACGTCGCGACCGGAGAGACGGTTTGGAAGTTCGAGGCGGGATTGGAAATCGATGCGGCCGCGACGATTTATCAAGGCAAGGTCCTGGTCGGAAGTCAGGACGCGACGCTCTATTGCATCGATGCCAAGACCGGCGAGTTGCAGTGGCAGCATCAGATCCAAGATCAGATTCGCTGTAGTCCAACGCTGGTCGAGGATCGCGTGTTCGTCGCCGGCTGTGATGGATTCCTGCACATGATCAGTCTCGAAAGCGGCGAGGAAATCGGACGCGTCGAGATTGGTGGGCCGACTGGCGTGACGCCGGCGATCGTGGGTGACTTGCTCTTCGTGGGCACGGAAGAAGGGACGTTCTACGGCATCAATTGGCGTGAGGCCAAGGTGGAATGGACCTGGGAAGAGCCACGCGGGCAGTCGATCCGAAGCAGCCCGGCGGTCGCCGATGGCCGAGTGATTTTCGGGACTCGTGGTCGCCAGGTCGTCGCCTTGGAGCAAGGCACCGGCAAGGAGATCTGGACGTTCGCGGCCCGAAGGGGCATCGATTCGGCTCCCGTCATTGTGGGGCAAAGCGTCTACCTCGGAGCCGGAGATGGGCGAATCTATGGGTTGAATGCCGAGACCGGCGAGAAACAATGGGAATTCGAGACTGGGGGCGAGGTCACGGCATCGCCCGCGGTCGTGCAAGGGTATCTCGTGATTTCCGATTCCCGTGGGAGCGTTCGCTGCTTTGGTGCCGAACGGTGAACGTGTTCGAAGGCCTCGGCCGCGGATGCATGCCGTGGTGAGTCGCCGATGTTGATGCAACCTGGCATCGCCAATCAACGAGACGATCGATCGACTTCGCGTGAAAAGCGGAGTCGCCAAGAGTTTGCTCAAGAGACAAAGGACGTCGGTTCCTTTGCGGGAGACGCTGAATGACGACCGAAGCAACCAAGACCGAGGTCGGCAGTTACTTCATTTCGAATTACCCGCCCTATTCCCAGTGGTCCGTGGACCATTTGGATGAGCTTCACTCGGCGATGAATAGCGCGCCGCGCGAGGTTCCGCTCGGCCTGTATCTGCACATTCCGTTTTGCCGCAAGCGGTGCAAGTTCTGTTACTTCAAGGTCTTCACCGACAACAAGGCTTCGGACATCGAGACCTACGTGTCGGCCTTGTCGCGCGAGATCGAGCTGATCTCGAAACTTCCGGTGATGGGTGGTCGACCCTTCCGATTTGTTTACTTCGGTGGCGGCACGCCGTCCTATTTGAGCGTGAAGCAACTCGAGAGTCTCGTCGATCGACTTCGCGCCAACATCGATTGGAGTTTGGCCGAGGAGGTGACGTTCGAATGCGAGCCAGGGACGCTCCGCGAACCGAAGGTACACGCCCTCAAAGAACTCGGTGTCACTCGGCTCAGCCTGGGTGTCGAGAACTTTTCGGACGATGTGTTGCGCGAGAACGGTCGGGCTCACTTGTCCGAGGAGATCTACCGCGCCTGGGATTGGATCAAGGCGACCGACTTCTACAACGTCAACATCGACTTGATCGCCGGCATGGTGGGCGAGACCTGGGAGAATTGGCAGTTCAACATCGATAAGGCACTCGAGCTCGAGCCGGATAGTGTCACGATCTATCAATTGGAGTTGCCATTCAACACCGTTTACTCCAAGGACATTCTGGGCAATCAAATCGAGTTGCCTGTCGCGGATTGGCCCACGAAGCGGGCCTGGGTGGATTGGGCGTTCAATCGCTTCCTGGAAGCGGGGTATCACATCAATAGCGCCTACACGGTGGTGCGTGATCAAAACCGTGTGAACTTCAGTTACCGCGATAACCTCTTCCAAGGCTCGGACTTGTTGGCGACCGGCATCGCCAGCTTTGGGCACATCTCGGGTGTCCATTATCAGAACAAGCCGGAGTGGAAGGACTACATCGGTGACTTGCTTGAGAAGGGTGAGCTGCCGGTGGGGCGGGCGCTGCGCCCCACGCCGCACCAACTGCTGGTCCGCGAGTTGATCTTGTTGCTCAAGAAGGGACGAATCAGCGTCTCTCATTTCCGCGATAAGTTCGGCGTGGATATCACCGCGGAATGGAAGGCGGTATGGGATGACTACGAGAAGGATGGCTTCGCCCAAGTCCGCGGCGACGAAATCGTTTTGACTCGCGAGGGCCTGCTCCGCGCCGACGGATTGTTGCCCGCGTTCTTCGAGGAGCAGCACCGCGGAGTGCGATACACATGACCGCGGGCGAAGCGACGCCTCTCGAGTTCATGATGGGCGAATACCGGGCGGAGTTTCCTCGCGACCGGCGCTACGCTCGTAACCACATGTGGGCCCAGGAAATCGAGGGCGTCTGGCGGTTTGGTTTCACGGCGTACGCGGTGCGTTTGCTGCAAGACGTTTATTTCCTGGATTGGACCGTGGAGGAAGGTGCTCGCTTGCGGGCCAGCCAAGAGATCGGCTCGATCGAGAGCAAGAAGGCGGAGAGTGATTTGTATGCTCCGCTTGCTGGTGATCTCACCCGGTTCAACGAAGCCTTGCTCGAGGATCCATCCGCGATCAATGTCGATAAGTACGGGGCGGGGTGGCTGTTCGAGATGCGGATCGATCCGAGTTCGCTGCTCAAGGCCGAAGCGTATATCGAACACCTCGAGGCGGTTTGGGTCATCGCCCAGCGCACGATCAAAGGTCAGATGAACGAGTAAAGCAATGGCCAAAAGAATCTCGGTGGTGATCTCGCAGGGACAGAGCCCGCATCCCGCCAAACGACAGCTCGAGGAAGACCTGATCACTCGCCTCATGTTCGAGCCGGGGATCGACGTCACCGTCGTACCTCATTTGTACGATCTCAAGACCGATGGCACCGGCATGCTGGCTCTGCAAGGAGTCAAGGGCGACTTGGTCGTTTGTTCCTGGCTGTTCTCGCGAGCCGCGTTTTGGGTACTCGATCGCAGCGGCATTCGAGGCCGGATGGGAGTCACGCTGCTCGTGCCGGACGAGGAGGACGAGGAAGAGCTCGAAGAGGAGCTCGATGCCTCCGGGGCTGACAAGGACCGAGTCTCGGACCGGCGCGATCTCCCCGATCGCACGATCTGGACTCTCGATCTCAAGGTGAAACCGTCGGTCGACGACTACATCGAGGAGATCAAACGGATCGCCACCCTGCAAACGACCAAGACCTACCAACTCGCGCCTCCAGGGCCGGGAGTTCAGCCCGCCGCCTTGGAGCGATATCACGCGGGAGTCGAGCGGCCCTTGGTGGCCCCGGTCGAGGATTCGACCAATGGCTCCAGCAACGGTTCGGCCAATCGCGTGGATGCCGGCGACGGGAAACGCCGATGGTATCCCGTGATCGACTTCAGCCGCTGTACCAACTGCATGGAGTGCATCGACTTTTGTTTGTTCGGCGTCTACGGCGTCGATACGAGCGAGACGATTCTGGTGGAGCAGCCGGACAATTGTCGTAAGGGGTGTCCCGCTTGTAGTCGCGTCTGTCCAGAGAACGCGATCATGTTCCCGCAGCACAAGAACTCGGCCATCGCGGGTTCGGACGAACTGGCCGCGAGCCTCAAGATCGATCTCTCCAAGCTGTTTGGCGCTCCGGAGGATGGCAAGTCCGCCGTGGATATGGCGGTGCTCGAGCGAGACGAGCAATTGATGGCGGCCGGACGAGAGGCGGTCGGCTTTTCGGTGGGCGTGAGCCCGACTCCCAAGGAGCCAGACCAATCGGGTCGCGACGAACTCGACGATCTGCTCGACGAACTCGACAACGCCGGGATCTGACGCGCCCCGAGTGGATTGCGTCGGAATCCCGTGGCTTCGGAATCTCTCAAACGTCGCTCTCACTCAACGGGACTTCGTCTTTCCTTATTGCGTGTGACCTTGGGCCGCTCCGCGCGCATTCCTAGCGCTTGGGTGAGCAAGCGATTTGGCGCCGCTGTGTTTCATCGCGATATTGATCGTTGGCTCGCATGGCGCCCGACGGCACCGCGCGTTCGGGCTCGCACCGGCCAACGAATCGCAAGCAAAGGCGCTCGCGCATGAGTTCAGCAACGGCGAACGATCGAGGGAAGCTTCGCGCGAATGGGTCTCGAGGCTCCGCGCGAGTGCGGGCCATTCATCGATTTTCCGTGCGAGGCCGCGGGACACGCTCGAGCGCGCTTGCCCTGGGAATCGCTTGGCTCGTCCCGTTGGCGGCGATGGGGCGTTCCAGTGGCCAAGAGGTACTGCGCCCGTTGATCGAACCGGGGTCGACGCAGAGGTACGAAGTGGTCACCGAGACCACACAGATCCTGCGATTGGGCGAGCAGCGATGGGAGACTCGGACGCGGCAGACGTTGATCCTCGAACGAACCGCTGGCGAGCCCAATGATGCGGGGGAAATGTGGGTCACCTTTCAGCCAAGACGCCTCTCGGTCGAGGTTCGCACTGGTGAGGACCCGCCCATCACATTCGACAGCGCTCGCGATTTGGCCGAGGCCGAACCGCCCGGCGAGAACTTGAGCGAGCGTGAGCGCGGCGAGCGCGAGGGACTGGCGGCCGTCATGGGGCCACTGTCGAGTTCGAGTTGGCGAATTCGACTCGACGCGGATGGCGAAGTGGTCGCCGCCGAACCACCCGATCTCCGGCGATTCGAGCTGCCGGCGGCGTTAAGCCAATCGCTCGCCTATCAGCTCGATCCCGAACATCTGAAATCCCAGGCGGTCACCGAGTTGCATCCTTTTCCGGACCGACCGCTGCGTGATGGAGATCGCTTTCGTCGGGAACGAGTGTGGAGGCTGGCGGGATTCGAGCGACTCGCGGCGATCGAGGAATGTCGGTATGTCGGCGCCGCGGCCAAGGACCTGGGAGATGCTCGCGTCCTTCATCACGCCACCTGGACCTACCGGCAACCCGAATTGACTTCCGAGGCACCGGAGGGAAGCGAGTCACCGTTGTCGTACGATAGAGTCCGCGTCCGACGAGGTTCGGGCGATCTGTGGTTCGATGCCGTGTCTCGCACCGTGGTCGAGGAGAGCCGAAGCGTGGAACTGACCGCGACCACGACTCTCGCGCTCGACGAAGGCGAGATCGAGGGCGAAGTGAACTGGACACTTGCCGAGACTCGCAAGTTGCTCGCAGCTGACGCCCTCGAGCTTGACCGAGATTAACGCCGCGGAGCCAGGGACCGCCTTTCCGACGCGGAGAGCTCCTTGGGCTCGAGTCAGACGGCCGACTTCCCAACCGTCTCGAATCGACGATCGACTAATTGGCCGCTGGCTTCTCGAGCTGCACAAGTGTCTCTGGCCGAGCGGGAGTTTGCTCGGCTGAATCGCGCGGCACGAGCGGATCTTGCCAGTTCGCCTGATCGAAGTGTTCCCCGTAGACTCCGTAATCGTGGAACGCGAACTTCTTGGCCAGTCGGTAGGCCCAACTCCGCTCGCGAATCGGCGGCAACTCCGGTCGAAATTGACTCGGGTGTCGCCCCGCGGCGGCCAGTTCGGTGAACGCCGTCTTACGAGCCGTGGAATCCTCGGCTTCATGCCGGGCGGCGAGTTGTTCGAGCAAGTCGGGGCGTTCGAGCGCGATACAGCCGCGTGTGTGCTGTGCGGCCGTCTTACGAAAGTCACGCAGAAACGCCGACTCGTTGAACACTTCCTTCAGTGGTCGCGGGTCGTGGATCGACTCCTTCGCGAACTGAATGATGGGGCAGGGTTCGATGTCTCCCCAAGGATTGATGTGATGCGTGAAGCCGGTGGCCGCGGGGCAGAGCGCGTTGCCATCCGCGTCGTAGTAGGCATCGATGATGATGATCGGCTTCTTGACCCGCATATCGACCACGAATTGTCGCGCCTCGCGCTGCTGATCGAGCGTGAGCGCCAAATCGGCGTTGGGGAGCGGGCCGACAGGACGATAGATGTGGTACCAGGTGTACATCACACCCATGTCGATGAGCCGGTCAATCCACTCCTCCCGCAGTAAGTCGGAGTAATTGGACTGGCAGAGGCTCGTGCAGACACCGGTGAGCACCTTGGCGTCGAGACAGTTTTGGAGTCCCGCCAGGGTTTGGTCGAGCACGCCGGCTCGACCCCGACGCTCGTCGCTCACCAAATTCGTCCCTTCGACGCTGACCAGTGGGGTGACGTTGCCGAGTCGCCTGAGCTTCTGAGCGACCTCCGGCGTGATGAAGTGCCCGTTGGTGAAGACTTGAAAGTAGGCGTCGGGATGACGGCCTAGGAGTTCCAAGAGCTCCTTGTGCATGAATGGCTCGCCGCCGAGCAAACCAAAAAAGGAATTGCCCATCGCCTTCGCTTCGCGAATCATGCGATCGAGGGCGTCGAGTTCGATCTTCTTTTGCTTGTGAGCCACATCGACCCAACAGCCTTGGCAGCGCAAGTTGCAGCTGTTGATGATGGAGATGTACAGGTAAGGTGGAAAGAACTCGCCGCGCTTGAGCCGCCGCTTGTGGCGATGGATCGCCCGCATTCCCTTGACCCCCATGTTCCACGCAAGTTTCCAGACCAGACGCTTGTCGGTCTCGAACAGCATGCGTTTGGCGAGTCGCAGATACATTGTTCGGTCACTCCCTGCGGACGTAGCGGGCGGCGGAAACGCCAGGTCGCAAGCGATTCCCGACGCGTTCCCGATTATAGTCATCCGCCAGCCAAAGATGACCCCGAGGCAGGTGGCAAGCCAGGTCCCCGTACCTCGCCAACCCGCGAACCCCTAGAGATCAACTCAAGCCGTGACCACGACGCCGCATCAATGGGATCGACCACGATTGGAATCGGCTTGGCGGCTCGCGCGACGCGTGCTGCTAGACGAACGCAACGCCGCCGGGCATTGGCCGGGCGAACTCTCGAGCTCGGCCCTATCGACCGCCACCGCCCTGAGCGCCTTGGGCCTACTGCGCCAATCACCACACGCCGCCGCGTTGTGCCCCCAGGACGAGCTTGAACGATTGATCCAGGGGGGACTGCGGTGGCTGGATGAGCATCAGAACCCGGACGGAGGTTTCGGCGACACCGATCTGAGCTACTCGAATATTTCCACTTCGATGCTGGTCCTCGCGGCGTGGCGGTTACTGGGAGTCGAAGCTTCTCGGAGCGACGCATGCCGCCGAGCCGAGGCTTACGTGGATCGGTGTGGCGGTGTCGCGGGAGTTCGTGCTCGCTATGGCAAGGACAAGACATTCGCCGTCCCGATCCTCGCGAATGCCGCGATCGCGGGCCGAGTGGAATGGCGCGAGGTGGCCGCGTTGCCGTTCGAGGCGGCTTGCGTGCCTCAGAGTTGGTACCGGTTTCTACAGCTTCCGGTCGTGAGCTATGCCATTCCGGCATTGGTCGCGATCGGGCAGGCCCGGCATTTTCATCGCCCGTCATGGAATCCGCTCGTGCGTTGGCTCCGTGCTTGGGCGGTGCGACCGAGTCGTCGCGTGCTGAGTCGGATGCAGCCCGAAAGCGGCGGCTACCTCGAGGCCATTCCCCTCACCAGCTTCGTCACCATGGGGTTGCTCTCGTGCGGTGCCGCCGATGACCCGGTCGTGGCCCAAGGGGTGAAGTTCATTCGCGAGAGCGTGAGGAGCGATGGGAGCTGGCCGATCGATACGAATCTGGCGACCTGGAACACCGACCTCGCGACATTGGCTCTCGCCCGAGGCTCGGCCTCGACCGACGCGACCGAAGCGGAAGGCTGGGCCACTCGCGAACTCATCGAGTGGATTCTGAGCTGTCAGTATCGTGAGCGACATCCATTCACGGGGGCCGCGCCCGGCGGCTGGGGCTGGTCGGATCTCAGTGGAGCCGTGCCCGACGCGGACGACACTCCCGCCGCGATGTTGGCGCTCAAGACGCTCACGCGTCTGCCGTCCTTTCCAGCTGAGCTCTCCGAGCGAGTCGAGAGCGCCGTACGAGCTGGAGCGACTTGGCTCGGCGATTTACAGAATCGCGATGGTGGTTGGCCGACGTTCTGTCGTGGCTGGGGGAAGCTTCCGTTCGATCGCAGCGGGAGCGATCTGACGGCCCATGCGGTGCGAGCGCTGTGGGCGTGGCGAGACGTGCTGGGCGTCCAGCGATCGGACCGACCGATCGTGCGGGCCTTCCGGTATTTGTACGCCCAGCAGAGGCCTGATGGCTCTTGGTTACCGCTGTGGTTTGGCAACCAAGACAACCCCGACGACGAGAATCCGATTTACGGGACCGTTAAGGTGCTCTGTGCATTTCGGGATCTTGATATGGCGTCCGACGCCGCGGCGAAACGAGGCCAGGAATGGCTCTGGTCCCAACAACGCGAGGATGGGAGTTGGGGGGGAGGCGCGTCGGTCGAACGCCGCACGGGCGGTTCATCGGGATCGATTGAAGAGACGGCGCTGGCTTTGGAGGTCTTGGCGGGTTTCCCGTTGGAGGGGGAGCGAGGGGCTCAATTGGGGCGAGGACTTGAATGGCTCGCCGCACGTGTGGAGGATGGGAGCTTCGCGGAGTCGAGTCCGATTGGTTTCTACTTCGCCAAGCTTTGGTATCATGAGCGACTCTATCCGCTCGTCTTCACCGTCTCGGCACTGAGCCGTGCGATGGACGTCACCCCTTGAGTGCAAGATTCAGGGATGGCGGGATGGCGACGCGAGAAGCGCCAAGTCGAGGACGGCGTTGGCGAGGTCAGGGATCGAGCGCGGCTAGGGTAAACGGATCGGGACCGGCATGAGGGAGCATGCGTGGCTATCCCATGGGATAAGCACGCTCCGGCGATCGAGTGAATGGGAACGCGCGTCGCAAGGACGGGCGGGTGGTCGAACGGGATTGTCCTGAGCAGCAGTTTGGGGTTGGCACGGAACAGCAGCCGTGCGGCGGGGCGATTGAACTGACGAATCTGCATGCGAGAGTCAAACCGACATGATTACTGATTCGGACGCCTCGACTCCCTCGAAACGTACCTCGCGGCGACGAAAGACGGCTCATCTCAAGGCCGTCCCACCGACGCTGGAGCATCGTGAGGCGATCAAGCGTCGCTGCGACGAAGTGACGGCCAAGCTCGACAAGTCGGTGCCGATGACCAAGGACGAGATGGAGGTCGTGTGCCGTCGCATCTTGGAGGAACGAGGCGACCCGGAGGGATTCCTCGGGTGGACGATGGTCATGTTCGCCTCGTCATTCTGGCACGACACGATCAAGGCGATTCCGCCCGATCGCCGACTGTTCTTGTTGCCGCATTGCCTCAAGCACGCGGCGGGGTGTCCGGCCGACTACGACGAGTTCGGTTTGGACTGCAAGACCTGTGGAGCTTGCTCGATCGCGGACTTCCGTGGGATGGCCGAGGAGATGGGCTACAAGGTGCTCGTCGCCGAGGGCTCGCCCATCGTGATGAAGATTATCGTGAGCGGTTACGTCGACGCGATCGTTGGCGTGGCTTGTCTCAATGTGTTGGAAAAGGCGATCGACAAGATATTGCTCGCCGGTATTCCGTGTCTGGCCGTGCCATTGCTCAGTAGCGATTGCCGCAATACAAGCGTGGACGAGCAGTGGGTCCTGGACATGATTAAGGTGCCCTACGAGGGGACGCAAGTGGAAACGCAG
>JAGQPS010000105.1 GCA_020426595.1 Planctomycetales bacterium | reverse complement strand
TCGCAGTTGACGCGCGTCCAAGTCCTGCCGAAACCGACAAACCAACAGTTGGTCTCGCAGCAGTTCGGGCGGCAGCAACGGCAATAGATAACAGCTCGCCGGTTCCTCACGCATTCCTTGGTCGGTGCAGACGAGTCGATTGCCGCTGGAGTCCTCCACGACAGTGGCGGCACCGACCGCGCCAATACGCGTGAATCGCAACAAGTGAATCGGATGTTTGTCGGCCAACGGTCCCTTGATCGATTGCTTGACCCGTTTGATCACCTCGCCAAAATCACTGCTGGCGGCGGATCTCAGCCGCTGCAAGTCGTCGGCCTTGATGGGACGAGGCACCATCCCCTCCCAGCGCACTCGAGGATTGGTGTCGCCCGGATAGACGCAGAGCTCGGGTACCTGGGCCACGTCGAAGAAACTGTCTTCCGCCTTGACGAATTTGAGAGCACGGTAGGGGCGGTAGTTTTGCGTCAGTTGGATTTGACCCGACCCGAGATTGAACCAGACACCCGTATCGACCAACTCTTGCCGCGCCACGTCGTCGTGAATGTGGAACGCGAGTTGAAGTAACTCGGCGTTGGTCTCGACGAGTCCCGCATCCTTCAGCTCACGCAGCTGCCAAGCGTGCCCGAGCCACGCGGCGATCGACGAGTCGGTGGCTGGCTTCATTTCCGGGTCGGCCAGCTGTTGATCGAGGTAGTCGCGGCCTTGCTTGATCAGAGCATGTAAACGCGTTAGCTGGTCGAAGGCCTCGCTGTAGATCTCCTCGCGCCGGTTCACGGAAATCTCGACGTCGAACTTCCCCTCCGCGTTGCTGAAGAGACTGGTGTAGGCATGCAACGCCGCTTGTGCGCCGGGCAAGTAAGCATTGCCTAGCTGCTTGGCTTGCTCCTCGATTTGCCGAGCGGTTTTCGCGCTCGTGCTTCCCATGCCGAGCCGGACGAGGTCATGGGTCAGGGTCTCGAGCAGATCGAGTCCCGCTTGCTGGGCCTTGATCTTCTTGGCCAAGGCGGCTTTGTTCACCGTCCGCGGCTTTTCATCCCGCTCCTTCTTCTTCTCGACGCGAGCCTCGACCTTCTCTCGTTTCGAGGCGACGTCGTCGGGAATATCCGCCACCGTGAACGGCTTGCCTTGGGCAAAGGCGTACATCAATCCCAAACAATGTTTGCAGGGAAACTGCCGGCTGGGACACGAACAGCGATGCACCGGTTTGCTGGGATCCACGAAGTCGGCCGAGCAACGATACGGCTCCTTACCGCTTCCCTTGCAACTGCCGAACAACAGTGTCCCGTCGTCGGATTGATGCAGCTCCGAAAAGGCGTTCTTGAGCACCAACCCTCGGCCGTTCTTCGCGGCGGCCGCGTTGGGCGCCGCCGCATCCACATACGACTCGTCAAATTCCGGCATCCGATGCACCTCGCTTGACTGGCAACCCACTCCCCCTCGGTTAGCCTGCGGATTCTAGGGGGGGCTGAAGTCAAAAGCCAGCCTAGGTCGCTCAGATACGAGAACGTCGTCGACGTGACAGCGCAACGCTCACGTGCATGAAAAGTTCGAACGGAACCGAACGACCGAGAAGGCCGCGAGCCCACGACAATCGCGCGGTGGGCGGAAGACTCGGACCTAGGTCAGGACTTCGTGCACCACGTTGCCGTGGACATCGGTCAGCCGCATGTCTCGGCCGCCGAAGCGGAAGGTGAGACGTTCGTGATCGATGCCGAGCAAATGCAGCATCGTGGCGTGAAGATCGTGAATCTCGACTTTGTTCTCGATCGCCTTGTAGCCGAACTCGTCGGTCGCGCCATGAATCGTTCCACCGCGCACACCGCCTCCCGCCATCCACATCGAAAACCCAAACGGATTATGGTCGCGGCCATCGCTACCTTGGGCGAACGGCGTGCGGCCGAACTCGCCACCCCAAATCAACAGAGTTCGTTCCAACAGCCCCCGTTGATCAAGGTCCTCGATCAACGCGCCGATCGCTTGATCGGTCGCCAGCGCGTTCTTCGTATGACCGTCACGTAGATTGCCATGCTGATCCCAGCGGTCACCGCCGACGGGCGGACACGTTAGCTCCAAGAACCGCACGCCACGTTCAATCAGACGCCGAGCCAGCAAGCACTGTCGACCGTAGGTGCGAGCCGGACCAAACTCGTGATTCAGCCCATACATCTCCTGAGTCGCTTCGGTCTCGTCCGTGAGATCGGTCACCTCGGGCACCGCCGCCTGCATTCGGAAGGCGAGTTCATAGTTGGAGATCGCCGAATCGAGCGCGTCATGGGTGCCGGCTTGCTCGACCAATCCTTGATCGAGTCCCGCGATCAGATCGAGCTTGTTCCGCTGCAACTGCGCGGTTCGCTCGAGCGGCGACACGTTGGCCACGGGAGTTCGCGCGGCCGTGAAGATCGAGCCTTGGTAGGTCGCGGGTAGAAATCCACTGTTGAAGCAATCAAGGCCGCCCGGTGGAATCAGTCCCCCATTGAGCACCACATAGCTCGGCAAGTCGTCACAGTCGCTCCCCAAACCATATCCCACCCAAGCCCCCATGCTTGGGCGCCCCTGAATGCCGAGGCCGGTGTGCAGAAAGTAATTCGCGTTGGTGTGTTCCGAGAAGTTCGCGACCATCGACCGAATCACGGCCAGCTTGTCGGCATGCCGAGCCACATGCGGAAACAAATCGCTGATCGGCAAGCCTGATTCGCCATACTGGCGAAACTCCCACGGCGAGCCCAGCGTCGAACCGTTGTTGTTGAACTGCGTCGGCTCCATCTCCATCGCGAATGGCTTGCCGTTGTCCTGGGTCAAACGTGGCTTCGGATCGAACGTATCGACCTGGGAAGGGCCTCCATCCATGTAGAGAAAAATCACATGGTCCACCTTCGCCTCGTGATGCCGCACGATGCGATGAGCCTGTCCCGTTTCGTCTTGAGCCACCAAATGCTCACGAGCCAACATGGCTCCAAGCGCGGCCGAACCAAATCCGCACGCCGCCTGCTTCAACCAATCGCGGCGGGAACCTTGAAACTCGCGTGTTCGTCGGCACGGATACATGATCAACTTCCTCGGGGTTCTGAACCAACCCAATCCCATCGAACGTCAAGCTCGAAACACGGCAAGCCCAAAACACACATCCGCTCGGCGTGGCGAATTCAGCGGAGGCTCGTTATCGCAAGTAAGTGAATTCCTTGGCATTCCACAGGACATGGCACAGCCCCGTCCATAGCTCGACGGAACTCGCGCGATCCGCCTCGCCAATGTTCAACTCGGTCGCCTGCTCAGCGAGATACATCGCGACTTGCGACCGATCACGGTCGGTCGGCTCTCGACTGAAGGCCTCGAGAAACGCGCGATCCAATCGTGCCGCGGGGTCGGGAAACTGCTCGATCAACCGTCGGGCCCAATGCTCGGCCTCGTGTTGCACGAATGGATCATTGAGCAAGATCAAGGCCTGTGCCGGGACGTTGGACGTATTCCGGCGCCCCACACTGCTGAATGGAATCGGCGTATCGAAGGCCAACATCATCGGCGAAAGAAAATTGCGTCGGACCTCGAGATAAACGCTGCGTCGCCGCGCGCCGTCCTCTGGCCCGCTCGATCCGGGTCGGCCTCGTCCCTGCATGAATTCGGTCAAGTGCACGGGCACGGGCGGTCCATACGGAGTCGTGTCGAGTCGTCCCGAGACGGCCAGCATCGCATCGCGAATCGCCTCACCTTGCAAACGCCGCACTTCCATACGATGCCACAACTGATTGGTCGGATCAGCCGCTTCCGCCTCGGCAAGCGGTTGGCTCGCTTGGCGATACGTGCGACTCAACGCGATCCGCTTGAGCATTCGCTTGATCGACCAACCATCGTCCATGAACGAGACCGCGAGATGGTCCAGCAACTCGGGATGAGTCGGCTCGGCCCCCAGCACTCCGAAGTTGTCGACCGTCGCCACGATGCCACGCCCCATCATGTGGTGCCACAATCGATTGACAATCACACGACTCGTCAGTGGATGATTGGGCGACGTAATCGACTCGGCCCATTCAAGTCGCCCGCTCCCCGCGACGTCCGGCCATTGACCTCCACAGATCGCTTCGAGATCCCGCCGCGGCGCGACTTCGCCCAACAGGCGATGGTTGCCGCGAATGAAAACCGCTTCGTCCTCTCCCGATCCGTCGAGCATCGCCTGGACGATCATCGGCCCGGGAATCTGTTCGTTGGCCTCCGCCGCTTGCTGCGAGAGCGCGACGAGCTCCATCAGTCGATCCTCGGGCAAGGCGATCAACTCGGTCTTGAGCAACCAGCCAACCAAACGCGAGTCATCCCACGTCGCCTCGCCACGGACGACTCGATCAAGAGCCTCGAGCACACCATCCGCGATGCGCTCCTCGTCGTCCGGGGCTTGCTGCAACACCGCGCTCATCGCGGCCGCTCCTTCCGAAACCAACTCGGCCGGCCTTTGCCCACGAGACATGCGAACGTGCATCAGCTCGAAGCCATTGCCACTGTGGTCGATGATTTCGAAGTGAGCCCGGTGGCCTTCGTAGCGCGACAGGTCGCCCGCTTGGCTGATCCACCGCCATTCGCCTTCGGTGTTGATTCGCTTGGTGAGATCCGAGAACAGCAACCCGCTGTAGATATGCATCGTGTAGCTATCGATCACCAAACGCAGTTCCACGTCCGTGCCGCGAATGCAGTACCAGATGGCGTCGCCATCGATCGTGAACTCCGGCGAGTGAACCGTTCCCCAGGCACGCGGTGCTCCATTGAGACTCGTGAGCACGTCCGTTGTGACGGGCGTCCATTGCCCATCAAAACGCCACGCTGTCGCTTGCTGCTCCGCATCGAAGGCCTGCCCCGATGAATAAGCATGCCAACCACCGTCCACATCGCGTTCGAGTAATGGGCGCGATTGTTCGAGCCAACTCGCCTCGGCGGCCCGAGCCCGTTGAACACGTTGCTCGACCTTGTCTCGAGCGGCGTCGTACGCGCGCGAGATCGCCTCTTCATCGGGCAGTCGCTCACGCAGAGGCACATCGCCCCATGCCGATGCGATTTCGGCCAAGGGAGCGAGCGGATGCCCCAGCTCCGCGACACTCGACTCGGTGATCGCCGAGTGCCAAGCGCTGACTCGATCTCGCGACATGCCAACCAGCTCGGCCCACAACGGCTCCAACTGTTCGGGCGTCACGTTGTTGGCCTGATCACTCAGTACGAAATTATCGGCGCCAATATTGCCCCACCCTCCTTGTTCTCGATCCACCAGACGAATGCGAGCCTCTTGGTCTCGCCAGTTGTTGAGATCGAGAGTGACCGGACGCATGGCATTTTGGGCGAAGCCCGTTTGCTCGGCGACCACTTGGTCACCGACGAGCACTTGCACGCACGTTCGCCCCTGATGCGGTCCACCTCCGACCAGGAAATTCAGATACCGACGATTCAACACGAAGGCAGGACTCGTGAGCGTTCCCTCGGCCGCGTCGGAGAGTCCTCCATCCTCGGGCCGCCGGGCGTGGCTATTGATAAAGAACCGGCCTTGCGCGAGGACATTTCCTTGGTAGCCGCCGATGATCGACTGATCGACCGGAGCGCTGCCAAAGGCCTCCCCTTCGGTCTCCCATTCACCGTACGTTCCATCCTCGAAATCGGCGAGAACGATGTCGGGGAGTGGCTCTCCACGAACACCCAAAGCGCGAAGTTCCGCCAATCGCTGGGGATCGAGCGAAGCCAACGACGCCGCTGCCTCACCGTTGTAGATGCGCAGCATGTCGGTCAGTTCGGACCGCAACTGATCGCGCACGGCGGGCGAACTCAAGGCATCGGTTAGCAACTCGCTCGCAGTTTGGTTGGCCACGTTCCAGCGAGCCTGCGCGGTCGCGATGCGTTGATCGGGATCGAGCATCGCCTCCTGTCGGCGGGAACTCTGGAGGAACCCCGACATCGCGTAGTAGTCCTTGGTCGAGATCGCGTCGAACTTATGGTCATGACACCGCGCGCAAGCGACGGTCAGGCCGAGGAACGTCTTGCTCATGACGTCCAGTTGATTGTCGACTCGTCCCGCTTCGTCTCCCTTGACGTCGACCGGAGCGTGAGTGGCCTCGCCGAGATACCAAAAACCGGTGCCGATGATCGACTCGTTGTAGCCTCGCTCGGGATTCAGCCGCGGATCGGCCAACAAATCACCGGCCAGATGTTCGGTGACGATTTGGTTGTAGGGCACGTCCGCGTTGAAAGCTCGAATCAAGTAGTCACGATAGTGATGGGCCCCCGGAATCGGATAATCGAATTCGTGACCACAGGTCTCGGCATACCGCACGAGGTCCAGCCAATGCCGAGCCCAGCGTTCGCCGAATCGAGGTGAATCGAGCAGCCGGTCGACCACTTTCTCGAAGGCTTCCTCCGAGGAGTCATCGCGAAAGGCTTCCCATTCCGCGACGGTCGGTGGGAGTCCCGTGAGGTCGAACGTGACGCGGCGAAGCCACTCGTGCCGCCCCGCATCTTCCGCCGGCCCAATCCCAGCTTGCTCAAGCTTCGCCAGAATAAACCAATCAAGCGGGTCGCGCGCCCAGCCACGTTGCTCGATCGGCGGCAAGCCAGGAACGCGCAACGGTTGCCAACACCAATGACTTTGGCGGCGAGCCGCGACGTCGAACTCCTCGCGGCTCACCGTCAGTTCTTCCTCGTCATGAGCCGGCCAGGGCGCACCATCCGCCACCCACGCGGCGAGCAACTCGATCTCATCCGCGGGCATCTTCGAATCGGGCGGCATCTCGTAGTCGCCGTCATATCGAATCGCCTGAATCAACAGACTGTCATCGGCGTTGCCGGGCTCGATCGCCGGCCCTGTGTCTCCGCCCAACAGCAGCGCGCCTCGTGACGAGATCACGAGCCCGCCGCCAGGCGTCTCCGCTTCCTTGCCGTGGCACTCACCGCAACGAGCATCGAGGATCGGACGAATCTTGGTTTCGAAATGATCCAACTGCTCGGTGCTGAACTCGGTTGCTTCTTGTCCCAAGGCCGACAAGGGCACGAGGCAACAGAGCGATCCGAGCAGAATGGGAATTAGCTTCATGCGATCAATCATCTCTCAACTCTCAACGTTCCAGGCGTTGGCCAAGTTCTCGAACCCAGGAGCCCGCGGCTAGGATTCCCGCGGGCCGCCAAGTCAGGCGAGGACTCCGTTCACCAGTTCGCCATGCACGTCGGTGAGGCGGTAATCCCGTCCCGCGTGCCGAAAGGTCAAACGTGTGTGTTCAAGCCCCATGAGATGCAAAATCGTCGCGTGGAAATCGTGCACATGAACCGTGTCTTCCGCCGCCCGCATGCCGATTTCGTCCGTCGCGCCATGAACCACTCCCTGACGCACGCCGGCTCCCGCCAGCCAACTCGAGAACGCCCAGGAATGGTGCTCGCGTCCCGGATGGTCGGCCGAGGAATTGAATGGCGTCCGCCCAAACTCCGTCGTCCACACCACGAGCACGTCGTCCATCATGCCCCGTTGCTTGAGGTCTTGCAGCAATCCGGCGATCGGTTGATCGACCTGAGCCGCGAGACGCTCGTGATCCGCCATGTTGCCATGCGAATCCCAATTGCCGCTCGAGCCGGTGTGAATCAATTCAACGAACCGCACGCCCCGTTCGACGAGGCGGCGAGCCACGAGGCACTGCCAACCAAAACCATCTCGCTGATCGGGCTGTAGACCGTAGAGGTCGAACGTCTCCTGGGTCTCTTGAGACAGGTCGAGCACGCTGGGCATTTCAAACTGCATGCCAAACGCGGTCTCAAACGAGCGCAACCGAGCCGCGAGGGCATCGTCGCGGCCGCTCCGATCCAAGTGCCTTTGGTCGAGCGAGAGCAGCGTTTCCAATTCGAGCGATTGTCCTTGGTCGGGAGCGATCCTTGGATTCAGGTTCGCGATCGGCTCTGCGCCCGGCATCACGCGCGTGCCTTGGTGCGCTCCTGGCAAGAAGTCGGCCGACCAAACCTGCGTGCCGGCGTAAGGCATCTGCGGCGCCAATACGACGAAGCTCGGCAGCTCGCGATTCTCGGTTCCCAATCCGTAGCTCACCCACGAGCCGATACTCGGTCGACTAAAGGCGAACGAACCGGTGTGCATGCCGAGCGTGGCGTTGTAGTGGTTCGAGTGGCTCGTGTACATCGAGCGGATGATCGACATCTGGTCGACCTGGCTTCCCACATTGCGAAAGAGGTCGCTCACCTCGATCCCCGACTGACCGTAGGGACGGAACTCCCAACCAGGACGCTTGAGGAACAGCCGCTCGTATCCCGCCCGGTTGCGAGTCTCAGGGTGATCGAGCACGACTTCCTTACCGTGATCGGCCGCCAATTGAGGCTTGGGGTCGAACGTGTCGACGTGAGAGACCCCGCCGCTCATGAAGAGAAAGATCACGGCCTTCGCGCGAGGCTCGTGGTGGGCGGCGCGAGGCGCGAGCGGATCGTCGCTTGCCTCCGCGGACCGGACGGCTCCCTCCGCCTCCGCACTCAAGGAATGCAGAATGCCGGGCCACAGGAGCGACTGGGCGGTCATCGTTCCCAACCACTGTCGCCGCGAACAACCGCAACGGCTCGAACCTCGGTTTGGCTCATTCATCGCCATGTTCTCTTTCCACCAAGTCGGTCCAATCGACTCATTTACGGATGCCGCCCATCGACGCGCACACTATTCCAAGTACAAAAACTGACTCGACGCGAGTATTACGCGCGCGATGGCCTGGTCGGCCGCGCGCTCGCGCTCGATTCCCTCCGCCGGCCAACGCTCGCGCAGCGCCGCGAACAGCTCTTGCTCACGACTCGTCGCGTCCCGTTGCCAGGCTCGACGAGTCACTTCATTCACGAACAGTCGGTCGTCTCGGTTCGCGACGGCTCGAGCCAACTCGGCGGTCGCCGCGGCTCGCTCATGGAAGAACGGATCGTTGAAGAAGTAGAGAGCTTGCGTCGGCACGGTCGTGACCTGGCGCCGCGGCGTCGTCGCGCTCGGATCGGCTCCGTCGAACAACGACAGGAATGGATCGCGTCGATTACGCTTCACCATCAAGTAGACGCTGCGTTTTTGGTGCGGATACAAATCAGCAAAAGGCTGATGCTGCGTGAACGACCAAGATTCCTGTGCTGGGAATGGATGTTCCGCGCCGGCCCGCCAATCGAGTTCCCCGGCCGCGAGCAACAACGAATCTCGTAGCTCCTCGGCCGACAATCGACGACGCTCGAAGTAGGCGTAACTCGTGAGTTGGGGATCGCGTTCGCGATACTCGGCGATTGAATTCACTTCGCCACCCGAGCGCGCGGCACCTGACTCGTGAACGTCCGAAACCGACACGAGTCGCGGCTGAGCGGACGAGCCCACCGGATCATGACTCGCGTTCATGGTTGGCTCGAGCGATTGCAGCGATGCCCGTTGGTAGGCATCCGACAACACGATCCGCCGCATGACCAACTTGGACGATTGACTCGCCACGAGATCCTCGGCGAGCCGATCGAGCAGAGCCGGATGGGTCGGTAAATCGCCACGCGTTCCAAAATCATTGAGCGTTCTGACGATGCCACGCCCAAACAGATGGGCCCACAGTCGATTGACGAAGACACGCGATGCGAGCGGCGAGTGGCTGGGAACGAGCCTCTCCGCCAGAACGCGCCGACCGCTGGAAAGCTCGTCGCCGAGTTCGTCATGTCCAAGCACCTCGAGCCAACGACGAGGCACGACATCACCCAAGTGTTCCGGCTCACCCTTGATCTGTATGGCCTCATCGTGCGGCATCCCCTCTTGCACGGCGAAGGCGACCGGACGCGAAGGGAGTTGAGCGGTGAGCGTCGCGAGTTGTTGCTCGAGTTCACGCACGCGAGCCGCATTGGCTTGTAGCGCGGCGGCGAGATCGAGCGATTCGCCGGGGACATGGTCGATGCGGAAATCGACTCCGTCGCCTCCTTCACCGTGAGCGTCGGCCACGGTGCCCGACATCGTGACTTGCAAATCACGCGGGGCGATCCAAGCGAACGCGACCGGTCCGTCACTCGCCGGATGCATGAACAAGGTGCGCGGAGCCAGGGTCGTCCAAACCGGCACGGGGTTCGGGCCCGAAGTGACAAAGATGCTCGGCAACTCGCCTTGCCGCCAGACATGTAGGCCACTCTGACCGTCAAGATCGCGTACCGAATCGGCGAGCGGCAGGTAGGTCCGTCCATCGAGCAAGACCCACAGCGAACCGTCGTCTTGGGAATTGGGATTGCCCGCGAGAAAATCGTCGATGAGATCGGTCGTCGCGTCCCAAGTTGCTTGTCCGTCCGCCGCGCGAATGGTCCATGCGACTCGAGTCGTATCGGCGCCATGGTTGCCTTTGGGACCGAGCGTGAAGAGCAGGGCATCACCGGCTCGCACGGTGATCGGCGTGGGGGTGCCGTTATCGTCGCGATAGGCCCACTGAGTCTCACTGGCTTGATCGATGGCGCCCTTAATGAGAGGCTCGCCCTTCGAGGCCGCCATCATCGCTTGAGCGACTCGGTCGATGTCGCTTCGGGCCGCGGTGAGTTCGGCGGAAACCGAGGCGTGCTGTTCTTGAAGACTTGCATGTCGATCGGCCCAAACGGCTTCGTCCACGATGGGGACCGCATCGCTCGGCTGCTGTATGGCCTCGCATCCCGCGAATGAGAACTTCGTGCTCGCGAACACTCCGTAGAGTGCGTAGTAATCCGAGCTCGAGACGGGATCGTACTTGTGGGCATGACAACGAGCACAACCGAGGGTGAGTCCCAGGAGCGACTTGCCGAGAGTGTCGATCGTGTCCTCGTACGTGAGGTGCATGTCCTTGTTGCTGTCATGGCCGAAGCGGCGCGCGATCGCGAGATAGCCCGTGGCGACGATGGGGCCACCACGCTCGGTTTCATCGAGCGGCTCCGTTCGCTCGGTCGCGATCAGATCACCCGCGATCTGCCAACGAATGAAATCGTCGACCGACGCGTCTTGATTCCAGGAGTCGATGACCCAGTTGCGATATCGCCAGGCATGAGGCAACGGATGGTCGGAATTCTCGCCGGCGGTATCGGCGTAGCGCACAAGGTCGAGCCAGTGGCGACCCCATCGTTCCCCGTGAGCCGCCGATGCGAGCAATCGATCGACTTGCCGCGCGATCGCGTCGGGACGCTGGTCGTCATCGAATTGTCGCACCTCGGATTCCGTCGGAGGCAATCCGGTGAGGTCGTAGGACAATCGGCGGAGCAGGGTGCGACGATCGGCTGGACCGGCCGGTGACAAGCCGATCGCTTCGGCGGTGGGAGCGAGGTATGCGTCGACGCGAGTCGAGATCGAATCGCGATGCGTGATGCGGCTAAGGTCCGGCGTCGCGGATAGCTCCAACGGTTGAAAGCTCCACCACTGCCGAGCTTCGTCGACGCTGAGGCCTCCGATGCGACGATCGGAATCGGTTCGTGGATCGGGAGCTCCACGCGCGACCCACTCGCTCAGCAGTTCGATCTCGTCGCTGCTCAACGGCTCATCGGGTGGCATGGCGGCGACCGTATCGTCTCGACGCACAGCCAACAACAATCGACTCGCCAGCGGATCGTCCTGATCGAGCACTGGCCCTTGCTCACCGCCCGCCCGAACTCCAGCGGCGGTATCGAGTCGCAGCGACGCCTCGGCGGTTTCTCCGCTATGACACTCCAGGCAACGAGCAACGAGCAGGGGGCGAATCTTGGCTTCGAAAAAAGCTTCGTCTTCCGCGGTGATATCCGCGACCGAGGGCTCGTCGGCTCGCAGTGGCCCCGAGCTCGTGATGTTTGTAAGGACAGTCGCGCAGGTCAGCGCGATCAACGCACCGGTAGTGTTGGCTGGAAACCATGGCCGGGCCCGCTGTCGGCGCGGTTTGATTTCTCGGCGGTCGCTTGAAGTCGACGTTGTGCGAGAGTCGGTCGACATGGGAGCGGCGTCCTGGCGAGGTAAGGGGTCGATAGAACAACGCGCGGCCGAGAGGATCAGCTTCATGCGGATCATCGCGTAAGTCGAGGTTGGACGGTGGGACGAGCAGGTGGGCTCGTCGCGCTGGCATCCGAACTTGCTCGGCCATGGTTGGCCCAGGCAAACTCAAACATCGCGACGAGGGTCCCGTGTCGACCCCGTGGAGCGGGATCACCAGGACCCATTCATCGTATCACAACGCGCCATGAAAAGCGCTGTTTGGGGATTGCCGAGCGGTCAATCGTACCGGGGAACAAGCCCGCCCAAACTGTCGGGGAATCGAACCAAGCGGGTTGGACGAATGGGAAGGAAGCTCGGGTTCGTTGGGGTGTGGTTTGTGTTATGTCGAGCCGGAAAACGAGCGGAGTCACTCGTGGTTCGTTCTCGCAGCGACAGGGGAGTTTGCTCCATGCGGGTGACTCCGATAGAAAAGGGGGGCGAGGTCGTGGCTTGAGAGCATTTTTCGCGGCCAATTCAGCACCCGACATTTGGCTTGGGAGATGGATGATGCGGGGATGGAGTTTTGTTCGCATGGCGGTTTGTGTGGGTTGTTGGACCGCATTGTTTGGGACGGGATTCACGGGAGTCGTTCGCGGGCAGGACGAGGAAGCTGATGCGGTGACCGCCGCGGTCGAGGCAATCGAAGCGTCGTATGACGCCGCGGTCAGTGAGGCCGCCGAGGCTCGCATCGCGGCTTTGGAAGACTTGGTGAAGCAACTCACCCGCGAACGCCGTTTCGATGAGGCGGAGGTGGCTCAAGCGCGACTCGACCTTTACAGGGAAGCTTCGGACGAGGCGAGTCCGATGCCGGAGATTGGGCATGCGGCGGCCGATGATTTCCTCGAGGCCTTGAGCGATTATCGCGAGACGACGGCGGCGTTCGACGCGGAGTTGTCGGCTCTGCTCGAGGAGCGAATCGAGGAAGCGACGGAGTCGGGCAACTTGGCCAAGGTTCGAATGTTGCAGGACTTGTCGGAGCGTTTGGCGGCTTATCCGTTTACTCCGACCGGTGACGAGGCCTTGGATCGTGCGATCGAGCGATTGGCGAGTCGGATGGAGCGACAGCAAGTCGTGCTCGAGCGGGCTCGCAACACCGCGATCAACCGCATGGTGGTGGATGGCTCGGTGGATGATGCGAATGCCGTAATGGCGGCGGCGATGGAGGCTCTCGAGGGTCACTCGCGTTGGTTGGTGATTTTTCTCGGGACCGATTCGTCGACCTGGAACACCTCGTCGACCGCGTGGAATTCGTGGGCTCGACCGCTAAGCGAAGTCCCCTCATCGATTCGTTTCGTGCGAGTCCGACGTTTGGATACGAATGATGCGATCGTGCTACCGATGGACCCGGCCAAGCTGGGCGAGCGGTATGACCAGGGAACAGTTGGCTGGGGTGGCGATGGCTACGAGCATGAAGGGATCATTCACATCGGCGTCTTTCGGACCGACGTGAAGGCCGATCAACGAGGCAATGTCGTGGTGGGTCGCGACGGTTTCACGCCGCACACGGGCTGGGGATTTGGTCACCGTCACAACGTGCGAGACGCGGGGGCGGCTCTGGTGTGGAACGGCCAGGAGATTCGGTTGACGGCTCTGGAGATTTCGGTTTGTGCCGGATCGTTGGGGACGGCCGACCGTCGTGCCTTGTTGATCGACCCACGCTAGACTGTCTGGCGGTTCGCGTTTTCAGGCTCGGCGCCGAGGAATGGCGAGGCCGGGGAGCAACCGTTGGCATGGAGTCGCCATGGATTGGGCAGAATGGTTGATCGAGTGGTTGGTGGCTTTTGGCCACATCACGATCTGGATCGGCATCTTCAATCAGATGCACGCGACTGGGATTCCTCGTTGGAGCAAGAAGCTCGGCGAGCGAGTCATCTATGTTTGTTTGCTGGGTGTCGGCTTGTTCGTGTGGGGCTCGGATCTGGTCTATTACTCGACCGGTTGGAAGCACCTGGTGAGTTGCGATCCCTGGGAGCGGATTGCGATTGGCTTGGGCATTAGCCTTCCGGCTTGGATGGCTCAAGGCGTTACGTTCAACGCGGTGATGGCTTATCGGATTCTGTGCCTCGTTGCGTTCAGCGTCATCGTGTTGCGTTGGATGTATTGGCGGTGGAGCTTGCGCACTCCCGTGGAATTCGCGCTGGGGCCGGCGGTGAGACACGCGGTGAGGCTCGAGCCGAGCCATGCGGCGATCGAGCGGCTCGGTCCGGTGTTGCTCCATGGATCGTTGGAGGATGGGCCCGAAGCGCGGTCGACGGTATCCGATACGACCGTCGTGGAAATGGGCGGCTTCGATTCATTTCGCGGTGACGAGTCGAAACAGGTTGATGAGTCGTTTGATTCCGCGCTCGGGGACGGTGCGGTCTCGGCTTGGTGCGGAGATCGTCTGACTCAATGGATGTCGCGTTTTCCGGGCAACCAGATCTTGGAGTTGGAGGTCAACGCGAAATCGCTTTACTTGCCGACCTTGCCGAGCCAGTTTGATGGCTTATCGATCGCGCACGTTTCGGATTTTCACCTTACGGGGCGGATGACGCGACGGTTTTACGAGCGAGTCTCGGAGCTTGTATCGAGTCTCGATTGCGATGTGGTGGTGTTGGCCGGCGACATCATTGATAAGGCTCATTGCTTGGATTGGCTGGGCCCAATTTTCAAGCCCGTGCGGGCTCGTGAAGCGAAGCTGTTCGTGCTAGGCAACCACGACAAGCGGATCACGAACGAGGCTGACATTCGGAAACGCATGGTGTCTGCCGGTTGGCTGGATGTCGCGGGGCAATGGTGGCTTCAGGAGCAGGCGGGGGCGGTGATTGCCTGGAGCGGTAACGAGTTACCGTGGTACGGAGGGGCTCGAGACTTGCCGGTTCGAGAGCGAATGCCGGATGAGGCTCGGGTATTGGTGGCTCATTCGCCGGACCAAATCGATTACGGCGTGGCTCGAGACTTTGATTTGGTTTTGGCGGGTCATACGCATGGCGGTCAGATTCGTCCACCGGTGATTGGTCCGGTGATTTCACCGAGTCATTACGGTCCCAAGTTCGCGAGCGGTGAGTTTCGGGTGGGGCGGACGTACATGCATGTGAGTCGTGGAGTCGCGGGGACTCATGTGGTGCGACTCAATTGCCGCCCCGAGATCACGCGGCTCGTGCTGCGATGTGGTCGTTCTTGAGAGTGGCGATCGAGTCGAGTGGGTTCGGTGCGTTTGTGAAACGTGCGAGAGGGTTGGTTTGAGTGCGAGCTGGCGGGGCGACCGCGGGTTGGTTTTGACGTGGATGGTTGGT
>JAGQPS010000104.1 GCA_020426595.1 Planctomycetales bacterium | reverse complement strand
AGAGCGGGCCTAGATGACTGAAGTCCGAATTTCCTCCGCCGCGGAGGAAGAATTCGCGGATGCGTTGATGTGGTATTCGCAGCGCAGCCTTCGTGCAGCTACTGAGTTTGACAACGAAGTTGATCGTGCGATTCAGCTAATATCTGCCGCTGCGAACCAATATCCCGCGTTCGACGAACGCCACCGTTACTACCTTCTCCGCCGATTTCCGTTCGCGATCATTTATCGAATCGACGAACCTGGCGTTGTAGTTGTCGCGATCGCGCACACTTCTCGATCCCCTGGCTATTGGCTTATGAGATAGTCGCCTCTCGGGACTGGGGTGCGAATCATGGCCCCTGCTCAACTGTCGACTTGCCTTGTCGGACTCGTTCCGAAAGCGGCGGCTCGGTGAGCAGCAACTTTCAACCGCCATGCCCCGCGGCCTTCGAGGCAAGGAATCTCAGCGGTAGAAGTCAATCCACTCGATCCGCAACGAATGGGCCGAGGGAGACAGATCGTTGAGCGGAAGCTCGATGGTGAAGCCGCATGTGTGCCGCGTGTCGTTCGCCAGAACATGCCGATTCACGAGAATGGCATCCATGCTGTCGCTAGGAATGGGGTTCTCCTCCGAGACTTGCGGCCCACTTCGATCTTGGCGAGAGCAGCGTACCGAGCCATCGTGCGAACTGACACTCACGAGCCATGCGGTCTCGCCGTCGCTCACCGAGAAATGTTCCAAACCGCGCAGCGGTAATGACACGGCAAGACGTTCGGGCGCGGGCACGTCGCCCCATTCGACGGTCACCTTGCCAATCCCACGCGGGTTGGGAGGTAATTCCAAACGCAAAGTGGAACGCCAAGAAATGTTGGCCAAGACCTCGCCCGAGCGGTCGCGAATCTCGGCGTCACGCACGGGATCGCGTGAGTCTTGCGCCACGACGCGCGGGGCAACGACAACCAACGCAATCAAAGACAAGAGTGCTAGTGACGCCCACTTGAGCATGAACAGGCTCCCGGAAAGCATGAACCGGCAATCGAGTCTTGATGGAATGGGCGGGGCAGGGGAGAGGCCGGACCACTATTCGACGCGGTATCGGTAGATCGGCAAGTGGCGGTAGTACACCTCGAGCGTGAGGATCATCAGACAAGTCGAGTAGAGTCGTCCGCCGCCGGCCATCGCGTGCTGATCCCCTTCGGTATCCCAACTCCCTCGCTCTCGACCGCTGGTCACTTGGCGTTTGGGAATCTCAACACGCATCGTCTCATTCCATTGCTTCCACGCGTCCCCTTCGACGTTGTGCATCACTTGGGTCGCGTAGTACCAGTAGTAGTAATCGATCGAATCGAAATTGATCGGGTTGCCATTCATGTAGTCGATAGCGTCCCGCATCCGCGGTTCGTGTTCCTTCCAACCGAGATACTGCCGGCAAAGGACTCCCTCGGCCGTCATTGCCAACGATGGCTCGAGATTGCGTTTGTAGACGAAGCGAATCCGATCCTCGTGTTCACAGCGGTACAAGAAGCGATCGATCCCTTCCCAGGTCTCGGGCTTGATCTCGATTCCAGCCATCTTCGCGCTCTGCAATCCGAGCACGAACCAACCGGTGACACTCAGGTCCGCATCGACTCCGAGGGTGTAACGCCAACCACCTTCAGGTGTTTGGTACTCCTCGGCGAACTGCACCGCTTTCGTGGCCGGCTCGATCAAGGCCTCGTCGCCCGTCATCGCCAACGCCTCGCAGACCACGATCATGCCTTGGGCATGCGTATAGAGATGGTGTTGCGGGATTTCGATTTGATTGCCATCGACACGATAGAAATCGCCATCGAACTGTTGACGTTCCAACAGCGCTTCGAGCCCGCGACTCACGACGTCCTGATATTCGCCCGACTGGTGAGTGTGTCCCGCGGCCAAAAAGCAAAGCAGCGCCATCGCTGTCGCGGCGGAGCGATTCTCGAGGTTCGTACCGTCGGAGAACGGACCAGTGAGTCGCCATAGTCCGTCGCGCTGTTGGTTGCGTTTGAGCCACTCGAGTCCCTGTTTGACCGCCTCCTCGGTACCTGGCGTTCCACCCATCTCCTGCAGCATCCGTTCTCGGTCATCAACCGATCGCCCGGTCAAGGCGGCACGCAGAGTGAGCGACTCAATCGGATCGTTCGCCTCGGGCGCGTCGGGACGAATGGTCAGAGGTGGCACCTCGGGCCGAGGTGGCTCAATTGTTAGCACGTTGGGATCGTAAAGCGGAGGTGGGCTGGAGTCGGAGTTGTCCAAGCCATCGAGCTCGAATTCCGCCAGTTCGGGAGTCGCCTCGGTGAACCCGAATTCCAAATCCAATGTCGTGGTCGTCGCTTGTTGGAACACGATCAGCGCCAACGCGATTAGCAAAACCAGATGCACGACGAGGCTACCAAGATAAGCCGGAACCGCGCGACGAGACTCGTCCTTGAGCGATTCAAGCAACGTCGGCTCGGTCTCGTCGGTTTCCAACGACGCAAGCCGCGGATCGGGAACATGCCGCGGACGAAGCTTGGATGGCCGCTTTTCCTTCGCGACACCCTCTCCTGGAACCACGGGGGTCTTGCTAGGCGAATCACCCGTGGGCCGCGCGGCGGCTTGCTGTTGGCGACGGAGCTGTTGTCGTTTCTGCTGTTCGAGCTGCTGCCTCCGCGACTCGGCTCGCGCGCGGCGACGCGCTTCATCATCAGCTGGCGACTTGGAATCATCGTCCGTCATACCGGCCCTCGTTGGCCCACCGATCGATCCTGCGACCATTCCGACCCGCGTTCCGCGATGAAATGGCCCAACAATGCACCATGCCCATGGTGCACCCATCCATCGCTCGCCCCATCGAAGCGATGCCACGAGCGATCATGACCTTAACGGTCGTTGTCGTTTTCCGGAGGGCCTTCGATCGGTTCGACTTCTGGCTGCTGCACGGGCGCGATTTCGGGTGCGTTACTCGGGTTTCGGCCAAGTTCAACCGTTATCGCCAGCTCTTCCTCGCCGCGAAGCACGATCAATTCGACCGTCTCGTCCGCATGGTACCGCCGCAACTCGACACCGAATTGAGGCGGGTCCAACACATCTCGCCCGCCAATCCTGACCAATCGATCCTCGACCGCGATGCCTGCGTTCGCGGCAGGGCCGTCGTCGACAACCGAATTGACTTTGACTCCGGGCACGTCAGCCGCCTGGTCCGCCGGGCCAATGGCGACTCCTAGGAAACCAAACTCAATGTTCTCACCCGATTTCAATTGCCGCCACCAATTGGCATCCAGGTCGATCGGAATCGCGAACCCAATTCCGGAGTCATACCATTCCGCGCCAGCGGCCGGACCTGGCGAACTCGGGTTGAGTGGAACGCAAATCCCGACGACTCGACCCTCAAGGTCGATGAGCGGGCCGCCATAGTTCGCCGGGCTCGTGCTCGCATCGGTCTGTACGGCTCTTCCCGAAGCGCGTCCGGTCGCGCTGACGATACCGACCGACACCGCCGGAATGCGATCACCATATCCGGTCCCCAGCGCCGCCACCCATTGTCCGAGGCGGACTTCGCTCGGGTCGGCGAACTCGGGAACCTTCAGGCCGGTCACGCCTTGGATTTTGAGCAAACACAAATTGCGTGTGAAGTCTTGAGCCATCAATCGAGCGACATAACGTTCGCCATCCGGCGTCACCACGGTCACGACGGGAGGCTGCCCAACGAAGTTGAACGAGCTCGTCGCGATCCAACCGGACTCATCCACGATGAGCCCCGTGGTATTTCCCTCACCTTGGGCGCGCAGTCCACCAATTCGCCCCGATGCGGCCGTCGCTCCACCGAACGACTCGATCACCACCATCGATTGCTCGATCTCGGCGGCGCGAGCCCGAAAGACCTCGCCAACCAACAGCAACCCCTGCTGCTTCGCTTCGGACTCTCGCTGCAAGGCGCTAATGTCGGCGGCCGGTGGTTCGTCTTGAGCCAAGGCCCATGAGCCCGACAAAACGATGCCGACGACCAACAACGATCCCAAGAACTGACCGGCCACCCAAGCATTCGACGCGTTAGCCCGCGTGCGAGGGAACTTCCGGCTCTGTGATGCGAGGCACGGCATGCCATTCACCTTTAGCTGAATCGACGGAGTCAATTTTCGGTCGGGGAACGTTTTGTCCAGAGGGCTCACGCTTACTTCTCGACCGGCATCAAAATGAAACGCAGCAGCTCGTCACCCCGCTTCACCACGATTACCGTTTCGACTCCGGCGAAGATCGATTTGGAACGCTCGTTGTAGTCGGCGATGCTATTCACCTTTTCGCCATCGAGCGAAACGATCAGATCGTCGCTCCGAAGGCCGGCCTCCGCGGCGGGACTGCGCGGCATCACGCGATCGATGTACGCGGGATCGCGCGAACCCGACAGGCCGAGTCTGAGGAGCCGGATTCCAACCTCCCCTGGTACGCGGTCCATGTCCGTGGCACCACCGTCCGAGGCGACGGAATCACTCAGTTCACCGGCCACGAACTGGCGAAGCGTCTCCGTCGGAACGGCGTAATTGAGTCGCGTGTTGGTATCGCCACTCTCGATGACTCGGCCCGACATACCGATCAGTCGCCCATCGGCGTCGATCACCGCTCCCCCAGCCGCGCCTGGATTGCTGGTGATGGCATCGACCAACACCAGATCGCCGTCGTACGCCACGTCGCGTCGATTTCGCATCGCGAGCAACTGAGTCGGCAGCGAGATGACTCCCAGGCTGACACTCAGCGGTTCATCACCATCGGCGACCTTGAACGCGTTGGTCACGAGCACCGCCCAGTCGCCTCGCGCCGCGGTCGAGGGTTGGCTCAAATCAAAGAACGGCACGTCCTGCAAGTCGGCCTTGAGCAATGCGAGCTGACGCGGTCGGTCTTGTCGAACAAGAGTCGCGTTCACCAGTCCGCGACCTGGGATCTGCACCCGAATCGTGCGGCCGGTGAGGTGCACTCCCGTCCCCGTCAGAATCAGGCCGTCGGCTGAAACAAGAATCCCAGTCCCGTAGCCCTCGACATTTCCGGCGCTCGCTCCGTAGACCTTGACGGTTCGCTCCCAAGCGGTGGCGATCGCCGCTTCGAACAACGGATTGACCCGAACCGCATCGATCGGCGAGACCTGTTCGTCTAGCGACGTGACCGCGATACGGGGCTCGGCCGTTGGGTCGCGTTGCCAGATCGCGAGTGATTCCTCGCCCAAGCCGGACGTCAACTCGACGGTGTCCAAGGCGTCGCTACCGGGCGAGAAACGCCAGGCTGCCGGGTCACCATCGACGTCCATTGAGATCTTGATCAAGTCGCCTTGCCGGCCGAACGCGTCATCCAAACTGCGCACCCACAGATAGAACCACTCGTCGTCCGCCTCAACGACTTTCAATCGTTGGCAAACCGAGCCAGCGGCCAAGTCGGCTCCGTCCAATTCAACGACCGAACCTTCCGCCAACCCATGCACGAGCTGATGCAACACGTCGGCCAAGAACAACTCGGCTCGCCCGCGCGCCGCCACCTTGCTCAGCGACTGGGCATCGCCTCCGTTTTCCGTCAAGCGATACTCACCATCGATTCCTTCCGCGGTGAGTGACTGTTGATCGTTTTGTTGCTCGAGCTTCCAGCCGGAAGCCGTCAGCTGAATCGTTAAAACGCGATTACCGTCGGCTTGCCAAGTCCCCGTCCAATCCAACTCGAGCTCACTCTCCGAGATGAGGCGCTCGCGGACCTGCGTAAGAACGCGCTGGCCGAACTCCAAGTTGATCTCGCGATTGGTCATTTGTCCCGGCGGAGATCGTAGGAGCCGAATGAGGCGCAGCTGGCGTTCGATCGCCTGCTTCTGTTCTGGCGGCGCGTCCTCGGGAATCTCTGGTTCGGGCGGAGTCTGATACGGAAGTCCGAGCAGTCGCATCCGAATCGTTTTTTCCTCGCCTCGATCGTCGACCACATCGAGCGTGACGGGCCAGCCCTCCGGCATGGTCGAGATCAAGTTCGTGAATTGATTGGCCGAGGTGATCGGCAGGCCTTGGAATCGAACGAGCCGATCGCCGAGCGCTAAGCCCGCCCGCGCCGCGGCGGAGTCGAGATTGATCCGCTCGCACACCACCGCGCCTTGGCGCAGGCCGAACTGGGCGTCGAGGCTTCCGTGCTCCGTCAGCTTGGTGGCGAGTAGATCGGGCAGGAAATTCTTGACTTGGTCGCTCGAGATGGCGTAACCGAGGCCGACATTCACGCGTCCTCGGTCGGCGAAGCTGCCACGTCCATTGATGCCGATCACCTCGGCTCGCATGTTGAACAACGGACCGCCGGAATTGCCGGGGTTGATCGAGCTATCGACCTGGATGCAGTTTCCGTAAACGAGTTGATTCTGTCCCGAGCCGTATTGGTAACGTTGGATGCCGCTCACGATGCCGAGCGTGATCGTCGGAGTCTGATCCTCGGCCAACAGGAACGGGTTGCCCATCGCCATGGCGAAGTCGCCAACTCGGACCAGCGAACTATCACCGATCGGTGAGTAGGGAAAGTCGTCTCGGCCTAGCAACTGGATGACCGCGAGGTCACCTCCAGGATCGGTGCCGATCAATCGCCAGGGGTAGAGCTTTCCATCGTTGAGTCCGCCCCATCCATCGACTCCGGCTCCCATGATCACGTGGTGATTGGTCAGCGTGATCCCATTGGGCGAAACCAAGACGCCCGATCCTCCACCGGCCCGGTCCTTGCCGTAGATGGCGACGACACTCGGGGCCGCTCGCTCGATGATCTCGATCCTCTGTTGCTGCGCTTCGAGCACCGCCTGGAGGTCCGACGGACTCGGGTCCTCTTGAGCGTGCACACAAGAGCCGAACGCGGCCCAGACGCAGCACATCAATGACAAACAGGTCATCCAGTGACTCGGGATTCGCATCATCCGCTCACTTTCATCGACATGAATGGAAAACGTTTTTTGATCGGGCGGAATCGGTCTTCGCTCGCCTGGTCGAGGTCAAACGACGACTCGAAATGTGGTTGAGCCAGTAGGACTCGGGGTGGCAAGCGATGCTGGGGCGATGCTATTCCCGCACCAGCCGAGCATCGCAAAAGTCGACGTGGTCACCGAGCTCGAGGCCTTCGCCGAATTCGACGCGGAGCGTCAATTGTTCGGCGCCCGACAGCTCCACTTCGACCGCGATCGCCGGGTCACTTCCCGCCAATCGTTGGCGAAACACCTCACGGCCGTCGAGTTCCACAACGACTTCGCAATCGGCTTGACCATCACTCGACTCGTCCAACCCCACGAGCGAAGCAAAACGATCGTAACCCGAGGCGTCGAAGACAAGAGTCGTTCCCGACGGTACGCCGAGGCCCCGCCTAAACTCCTCGTAACGGGGCGAGCCCGATTCGGGTTTCACGAGCACGCGCAGAGGCGAGCCCAGGACCGACGCGTCACGACGAAACTCGCGAGGCGGAAGCAGCAAACCAATCGCCTCGTGTTGCAACGGTTCGCGATCGGCGAGTTGTAGCATTCGATCCGACACGACCTCGATCGATCGAATCGACGTGGCGTCAATGGCGAGCTCCGTGCCGCCGACGTTGAGCGACAGGACCGAAGCGGACATACGGACCGGCGTTCCGAACCAGGTGAAGCCGTTCATCAACGTGACCCGCATGCCATTCGCGGCCTCTTCCGCCCCAGCGGTAGCCAACGACAGCGACACCACCCGATTCCATGGCAACTCGCGCACGTTACCCTCGAACGAGAACTCGATTCCATCGACCGACATCGCCTCGAGCAACCCATCGACCTCTTGCTGGCCATCCTCGAGCGTCACGATGACTCGATCCTCATCCAGCGTAGCGGCCTGGAGCTGATCGCCTTTCGCGATATCGCGATTGATGACTCCGACAAACCACTCGATTGGAAATGCGATCCGTTGCCCGTTCCATTCCAACTGAATCGCCTCGTCGAGCATGACAATCCGCTCGGCCATGACTCGTCCACCGCCGACCAGTCGAACGTCGAAAGTGTCGAGGGCCGGATCAACCGGATTCCGAGTCCAATGCATTGAGCGAAAGTCGGTCCAGTGCAAGTCCCCTTGCTCGGTCGCGATCAAGCCGTCGTCGTCGATCACCAGTTCGCCCAGTTGGAACGGAGCACCAAACAACGGTTCCATCATGACGGCCGACGGCACGTGCTCGTTGCTGGTCGAGGGATCTTGTGCGGAGGCACGGCGGGGCGGCTCCGACGGCAGCCAGCCGCTGACGACGAGGACAACGAGTGCCAAGCTCGCCACGATTTTCTTTGTCATGTCTGGTTCCAACATCCAGGTTCTCGACTTGATCGGTGCGACTTGGTCGCCTTGTCGTGTGGACCCGCGGCCGAAGGGCAAGGCGTTTATCCGCACATTGGGTTTCGCGGCCATGGGTTTCGCGGCCACTTCGAACCGAGGTGACCGCATGAGCTGTTCGGTCACCTGCGCTTGTTGCAGTATCCCGTTCCGGGGCCAGCGAATCCGAGTCGCGGGTTTCGCTCACGATACCTGCTGCGACGACCGTTGCCGGTCGGGCGACGGACTTGCGTTGCTTCTCCCATGACAACTAGCTCCACGGAGCAACGCGGCCCGCCAACCCGAGGGGCGCCGAGCTCATTCTGACACAAACGGCACGGCTTAACAGCAATTGGTCGCCACAGATTCATTTGAATGGCCTCGACAAACGGCCGCTCGAGACACGAGGTACGGCCGGCGGCCCGCGAGAACTCGTTGAATGCTTCGCATCTCGAGCCGTTTGTCAAAACGATCGCAGACTCATCGGCGAACACGACGCCCCCTACTCAAGGCTCCCCTAGGCGGTTGTTCGCCCCCACCGATCCTGCTTACAATTCCCCGCACCTATGGGAGGGCCTGGCCCACCGTGGGTGCCGAGTCGTGACAACGACAAGTTAATGCGATGACATGGAATCATGATTGCGTTTGGTAGGAATGACTGATGTCCTTCGACTCCGGAGACACCCATCAGGTTCCTCATGTAGTTGGCGAATTGAGCATTCGACAAACCACGTCGTCTGGCAATCAGAACGATGGGTCGGAGAACGCGACTTTCGTTCCGACGCTCTCAAGGCTCCGGGACGCTGTCGATTTCGTGCCACCGACGATGGCGAGCGCCGGCGCTGCCCGACTCGGAGACAACGAACCGTCGGAACGAATTCTGGTGATCGCTCACAAGCCGACATTGGGAACGGAAAGGCGTCTTTGTCGGGTGTCAGCCAACGACGCCGAATTTTCTGGGCGAGAGGCATGAAGCCGTTGTCCATTGCCAACCAAGACGCGCAAGCGATGGACGCATCACTTCCTGGCACGACCGGCCAGGGTGGTTTCCTGTTCGATTTGGGTCGTTGAGAGAGGAGCCCCCACGATGTCATCCGAAGATCCCCTCGATCCGAAACCACCGGCGGAAGGTCAGGTGTTCGAGACGCCCGAGGATGGCCAACCCGACGAGCAATTGCCCGTCGCGGAAGCGGTCTCGTGGGAAGACTCGGTCCCCGTCGCGGAAGCGATCCCTTTGGACGAGTCGTTCCCTTACGCCGACGTGATCGTGTTAGACGAGTCGATTCCGATTGCCGAGGAGATTCAGCCGTCACCGGTCGTAGTCCTAGCGGAGCCCGATTCTTCCCCGCGGGAAGCCGTGGAGCTGATCCCTCCGATTGCCGGACAAGTTGCCGGTCCCAGCAACGCCGACTCCGCGTCTGGTCGGCGGCGAGGTGGTCTGCTTCGCGCCTTTCTTGTTGGAGTAGTGATCCTTGGGCTCTGCTTCCTCATGACCTACTTCGGTGTTTCGGCCGGCAAGGAACTGGCTCAGCTCTTTGGAGCGTTCATTGAGGGCGAACCAACGCAGCCGGCCGTCACGAGCGAGCCATCACCCGACTCCTTCGTTATTCCGCGACAATTCGGTCCCGAGCCACCCCTGGGTACGGTTGGAGACACGCCGGGCATGCCTCGATGGGACTCGACCGGCGTGTGGGGCCTCAATCCCGCATCGGCTTCCGATGATTCAACAAACTCTCCGCGACCTACCGAGACGATAGCGCCCTCGTCCGGTGCACCGACCGCACCATCGCGTTCGCTAGTGCTCGTCGATGATGAGCCGCTCGTTTACGGCTATCGAGTCTCATACAAGAACTCTCAGGGCGAGTTGATTCGTAGTGGGCGACTGAGCCTCGTTCCCGAGCGTCTTAATCAGGACTCAGCTACCGAACCCTACACCGTGCAAGATCCCCGATCGTCAAGCTCGATGAGCGCGGCTTGGCGTTTCGACTACATCGACAATTCTCGACTCGACGAAACCTCGGGCCGAGCGTTGGCGCCCATGGCCTTGCTTCGCCATGAAGGGGAGCTCTTCCTGGGTCTCACGGGCGAGACGATGCTTAACGCCAAGACCGACGACAACGGTAGGGTCTCGGACGACGACGACTACTTGATGTTCGGTATGCTGCCGCCGGCTAGGTTCGCATTTGTTGATGTCGAGAACTCGCCAATCGACGGACGCTGGGAAATCAATGATTCGCAGTGGATTGGGACGAGATTCTTGCCGTCGGGACGGGACATTCCACGTCCTTCTTTCTTGCCGCGCTCCTCGGTGCTTTCTCGCCCGACCACTGATGTCCGAGGGTTCAGTCCATCCCGGATGGCTCGAGAGCCTCATAGTCGAGTCCAAGTGGTAGGTTGGCGCGAGGGGAAAATCATCCTCTCCAACGACGAGTACCGGATCGTCGGTTTCAGCGTGACGCTGCATCAGCAAGGTGGAGGATTCGCTCGATTCGAAACGACCGGCGAAGAGATCCTGACCCTCGACAGCGCGACCAACCAAATCGTGTATCGAAGATTCCGTGGCACGACTCGATTTCCTGAATGTGAGCTTCCACCGGTATCCATCGACTATGAATTGTGGGTGGGCGATACGGATACGGGGCGAGTCCCCGGACTGCTTGCGGCGATGAACTTGGAACGGCTTCGTGAGCTTTCCATCGCGCGGAACTCCGATATGCCCGTCGCTCGAATTCGGGCGATCGAATCGGGTGAACCGGCGTTGCATCCCACCATTTCGCCTAATGGTCGTTGGCTGACGGAGTACTTCGGCGCGGGCCTGAGAATACGAGACCTTGACCAACCTAATTCGCCCATCGTGATGTTCCTTGAAGGCGGCGATGGCTTCACCGCCTGGGACGAAACCAGTAGTGCTTTCGCCCGAATTCGAGTCTCACCCAACCGCGATGACGCGGCGCTGATTGAGATCGTGGACGTGTCGACCGACGAGCCGAGAATCGCACGCCACTTGTTGCCGGACTTGTCCGGCCGATCTTTGAAGGCCGTGGCCATCAACCTAGAGGCCGAACAGCTGTTGGTGTTTCAGGCCCAGGAGGTTCACTGCTTTGATTTGGCGGAAGAGCCTCAATCGCTTTGGCGGCACCAAAGTCAATCGCCTTCCAATCCATTGTCGGTGGCTTGGACCGGCGACCAAATCGCGGTTCAGTTTGACGATCGGCTCGTGTCGTTTGACCAGACGAGTGGCTTGGCAAGCACCGCCGTCGAGTTTCAGCCCCCGGCCATGGAGAACGACGGCACCGATCCCATTGGCTTCTGGCGCGGTTACACGACCGACCAAGGCTCGCTCACGTGGAATTACGAGCCGCCGTTGGCGGTTGCCTACGAAACCTCCGATGGGAAACGACTGGCGGATGTCGATCTAGGGAGGTTGACCGACGGGATCTCTATCGCTTCCGAGGCCAACCTGATGTTCGTCCTGGCCGACGGGACCCTATCCATTTACGACTTGACCGGCTTGACCCGTTTGGGTCGCTGGCCACTTCCGTCCGAAGTGCGCCGAGCGGATGAGATACACGTATCCGCCGACGCTCGACGGCTGTTGCTCTATCGAAAGGTCGAGACTTCCTCTCGCATTCATCGAGCCTGTTACCTTTTGGACCTCGAAGTGCCGTGAGCTGGAATAGACACTTCCTCACGGTTCGAGATGGGCTATGAAGCAGGCGAGCCAATTCGCGCGTCGACTCGCCTGCTTTTTCGAGACCAAGAACTTGTCCAGACCGTCAGCGGATACGACACCATGGTGACAACCGAAAACAACTCGCCTTCAAGCACTTGTGGCGTGGTCGCCGCGGGAGTCCTCTTGCCGCTCCTGTTCTTCTTAACGGCGACGGTCGTGTCCTTGGCCTGGTATTGGTCGTCGCCTCCTGAGGAGGATGAAGTTCCCTTGCAGGTGCCTCGCATCGGGTCGGCGACCGCCGATTTTTCGGATACGTCAACGTCGCTCGCGATAACGCCCAGTGACGTACCTTGGAAGTACTTCTATCACGTCCATTGGTCCGACGGACGTGAACATGCCGAACGCAAGGGTCGCCTAACGCTGGAGCGGACCCCAATAAGCGATGACATTGACGTTGGAGATCGCCCGGAGTTGATCGATCTGCTTGGTTTGAATGGCACGCATGTCATGAGTTTCAAGGACGAGTTTCTGCAAGGGGATTTCCATCGTCAGCCCGCCGAGATACTAGCGGGCGACTCAACGGGACAGCTCATTGTTTCGCAAGGTGGCGACTGCTGCGTCCTCGGAACATGGGGCGCTGGAACCTTCGCTCCGATGACTCTTCCGGAAATGGCGTTTGTTCCCGTCCCTAATCTTTCGGAGGTTGACTGGGAAAGCCGACGCCTAATTCGGATCGCCACTGTCAAGCCTAACGCATCAGTGCCCGACCCGTTGACGCTTCCTCCCGCCGATCCGAGTACGCGGGAAGGCACGTCGTGGTTTCTGCCCTATTACGCGGGAGGCCTGCAAGACAGGCTTGCCAACCTCTCCGCGGTGGAATCATTCGTCGAGCGCACGCGGAAGTTTCATATCGAGCAAATGAACGACGACTCGATCTTGCTCAGCTACGAACTTCGGTTTCCCCAACTCGGAACGCAAACGACGGCATTGGGACTCCTTGGCCAAGGCCAAGTGGTGATCGACCGTCGTTTAGGTCAAGTCACCGATCACCGCCTTCGCGGCTATCTAACCAATCGACTACGGTCCGATCGGAACAAGTTATTCTTCGATATCGAGCTTCGTCTGCTCAGGTCCACGCAAGCGAACATGTTCCCCGTAATGGAGCTCGCAACGAGACCTACGGAGCCCAGTCTCGACCCAATCGCGGGCGAGGGAGAGGCTCGTTATGAATGGACTCGCCAAGTCAGCGCGCCACTGATCGATCTACCTCCGAACATCAGTCCGGACGGCGAATTTTTGTTAGTTCCAGCACCCACGGCTGTCTACGTCGTCAATCGTCAGGGGCCTGGCCTAAGGCCTTTCAAGTGTGTCCTTAACTGGCCCTCGACTCCGATCTGGGCACCCAACGCTCGGGCATTCGCACTCATGCATTCCGACCCGGTCGAGAAACATTTCCTTAGCGTTCATACCCGAACAGATAACGGCGACTGGCAAGAACGGTATTTCCCTTTGGATGACCCGACCATGCGAGATCCTTGGGTGGTCTCATTGGACGCACCGGAGGGCTATCTGGTTCTTGCGACTAAGGGAGAACTGCGGCTTTACGGTCTTTCCGACCTCGACCTGAAATGGAAAGTCGACACAACGGCGTTCTCGGATCTGGTCGGTATTCACTGCGATGAGGAGCGGATTCGGCTCGTGTACGCCGACGCGCTGGCGGAAGTCGACATGGGTACTGGAACCCTTAAGACGATCAAGTCATTGTCGGATCCAAACGACCGGCCAATTCAACGCGGTGATCGCTCACCCATCCCGCCAATATTCTCTCACGATGGAGAATACGCTTGGATCTTGACGGCGGCGGGGATACGGCGATTCAACATGGCCGATGGAACTTCCGAGCCGATGTTCGAACGGTACCCGAACGTCCTGAGTATCGCGGTTCAGCATCACCTCAATCGCATCGTCTTGCTGACCGAAACTCACTTGATCATGGCAAACCTGGAAACGGGAGAAGAGATCGAGCGGTTTATAAGTCCCCGCGTCTTGTCCAACCAGTCGACGATGCAAGTGACTAGCGACGGAAGTCTCGTTTTGTTGACTCCGCATGCCTACGCCAACGAGTTCTACATGCTCAAAACCAACTAGGCGGAGCGTTCAAACCGAGGGCCACACCGCCACCGCACGGTCGCGCCAAGATTCGGCTCGCCACGCCGCCAGGATACCGCGTGGTGAGCGGGGCGGCGAACCTCACGGACCGATCCGCGTCCTTTCGTCCGACCACTCAATCGCATGAGTGCGTTGACTGGCCTCGCTATTCAATGGCCTTGAGTTCTCGTTCGACAAAGGGCCATGCGCTCGCATCATCGAATTCGTGACCACCATCGAACACGAAGTGCTCGAAGCGTTCTCCTTGGCCAAGTCGCTCGTAGTAGGACGCCGCGCGTGGCGCGAGTTCACGGCCTTTCTCACGATGCGAGGCCATGTCGGTTGAGCCTGCCTGCACTTGCAGGGCTCGAGGACAAATCAACGCGACGAGATCGGCGTCGTTGAAGAGAGTCATGCGGTTGAGCCAACGGAAGTCGTCGGGCACGCTCAGCTCATCTTGCTCATAGCGTCCTTCTTGGACTCCAAAGTAACAACTGGATACCGAGACTCGGATGCGCGTATCCAGGGCGGGAGCCATGAGCGCGTAAAAACCGCCGTAGGATAAACCGACCATGGCGATACGCTCGGAGTCAACTTCGGGGCGCTGCTCGAGAACATCAATCGCCCGAGTGATTTTCGCGACCTCGACCGCCGTGATCGTCGTGCCGACCAGACGCAGTCGCTGGTCGATTCGATTCCTGACATCGGCGGGATAGTCCTCGGCTCGAAAAAGATGCTGCGGGGCGTACACGACAAAGCCGCGTCGGACTCCGCCTCGGACCATTTCGTGATAATTGGCTCCACCATGAAACAGGGCGACCTCGGGTGAGCCTCCTCCTCCATGCATCGCGATCACCAGCGGCGCGGGGGCATCGAGCTGACGCGGGATGATCAGAATGCCCTCGGAATGGACGCCGGGGAGGATTGGAATCATCGCCCGGTAGTACGTGCCCAAATCGTCACGTCCGATTTCGGTGAAGGTCGCTTCATCGGTTGGACGATCGCCGGGAGGAGGATAACCAATCGATTGGTTGAGAGCCTCGCGCAGCGGCACCACCGATTGCTCGAAGGCGTCGACGCTATTGAAGTCAGGAGTCCAAAGAGCTTCGAAGCGAGCGCGATCGGTC
>JAGQPS010000103.1 GCA_020426595.1 Planctomycetales bacterium | reverse complement strand
CCCCCAATCGATACTCGAAAGCTCCGGTGAAGGCGGCTTCATCACCCAGCGAATTCGCTTGCCAACCGCCCAGGGTCAGCCAAGCAAGGTCAACACTATGTTCGTGCGTGTTGATCGTGCAGCGGAGCGACCAATTGGTCGCGACCGGTTCTTGAACGGCCGAATCGCTGGTCGACGAGCCCTCGCCGAAGTCGAGACGAGTTCGCGAGCTCGACGCGACCGATCTGGTTCGCTCGAAGCGAAGCTCGATGGGCGATAACTCGGTGGCTCCCGCCGGCGTGAGCTGTCCCACGAGCGAAACGGAATCGGGACTCGCCTTGCGATACCAAGTGATGCGGTCCCAAGAGGCGAGCGTGTCGGTCGCGTGTTCGTCGCTCGACCAATGGACTCCGCGCATCGCCAACTCAATGTCGTCTTCCCGAGCCGCGGGAATATCAAGGCAACGAGCGAGCCGCGCCCACACCTGAGCCAAGAGTTCGGGTCGGACCGTGGTGTGATCGATCAGCAGACTCCACCGCTGTTCGTGCCGGGTGAGTCGGACTTGCTTGATGCGAGCGACCCAACCCGCTTCGGGATCGGACAACTCCACGTCATCGAACACATAACAGCCGGGTCGTGGCGTCGAGACTTGGGCGATGCGGGTTTCGAGACCCAACGCGGCTTGGCAACGAGCTTCCCAAGTCGCGCGAGAATCGCTTCGCCACATCACCCCAAGGATAAGGAGCAGTGGAAGCAACGCGCCGACGACGAACCCCCAACGGCAGACGAGCCGCCGCTGATGATCCGAAAGTCGTTCTAGCTTCCCTGCGATCCAACCCATGCCGGGCCGTCCTTGCCATCCGTGACGAGGAGCCTGCGAATTGAGTCAGCGCCGATCCAAGTTCGACGTGACCGCGTTCAACGCTTGAGAGCCATGTCGTGGAACAATTGGTAGCGGGCCTGCATTTCCGCGAGGCTGTCGCCGCCAAACTTATCAATCAGCGCGGCGGCGATTTCAAAAGCCACCACGCATTCCACGATTACCGCCGCGGCAGGCACCGCGCAGACGTCGCTCCGCTCATAGTTTGCCCCTTTTGGGCTCTTGGTGTCCAGATCGATCGAGGCGAGCGGCTTGCGGAGCGTGCTGATCGGCTTCTTCGCGGCTCGGATAACGAGCGGCTGGCCATTCGTCATCCCGGCTTCCAGACCACCGGCATGGTTCGTCGGCCTCACGAAGCCAAGGTCGGGACCGTCTCGATGTTCCGCGTCAAAATGGATCGGATCGTGAACCTGGGAACCAGGTCGACGAGCCGCTTCGAAGCCCAAACCAATCTCGACTCCCTTAATCGCCTGAATCGCCATGACGGCCTGAGCCAACCGACCATCGAGCTTGCGGTCCCACTGGGCATGGGTTCCCAGGCCAAACGGAAGCCCTTCGACTCGCACCTCCAAAACGCCTCCCAACGTATCGCCATCGCTAGCAGCTTGATCAATGGCGGCGACGACGGTCGGGTCCCCGGTGGGGCAAAGGGAATAGATCGGGCTCGCATCTCGCTGAGCTCGAGCCGCCGTGAATTCCGTGGACGGAGTCGGGGGGAGGGCGATGCCTCCGAGTTCGACGACGTAGCCCAGGGTTTCGATGCCGAACTTTTGGAGCAGTTGCTTGGCCAGGCTCCCCGCGGCGACGCGCACGGCAGTTTCCCGCGCGCTGGCTCGCTCGAGAATGCCTCGAACGGTGCCCAGGTACTTGATCGCTCCGGTGAGATCGCCATGTCCTGGTCGCGGCCGCTCGAGTTCCCGCAGTCGCTCGAGTTTGTAATCCCGATTGATGACCTGCAGGGCCAAGGGACTGCCCAACGTTTCACCGCGCCAGACCCCTGACAGCACATCAACGGTATCGGTTTCCAGCTTCTGCCGCCCGCCGCGGCCGTAGCCACCTTGGCGGAGCTGCAGGTCACGGTCGATCGCGTCGGTATCGATGGTCAAGCCAGCGGGAAAGCCGTCGACCAAGGCGATGAGCGCCTTGCCGTGCGACTCTCCGGCGGTCCAGTAACGCAGCATGAACGGCATTCCGCGGGAGCTAAAAGGACGAAGCGAGCTCGTCAAACCTTGTTGGCGAGCAAGCACGCCCCCCGAATGGCCACTGATTGCGGTGGAAAGCCGAGTCCCGGGCGTTTCACGCTTGGGTCTCTCCAGTAGCATGGAGGCGATCGGGCGATTGTAGTTGGAAAGGTCGGTGAGCGGCAATGCGTCGCCCGACCGTCTGGGGAGGAGACCATTGAAGGGTTGGCTCAAACGTCATTGGTTTCTGGTCTCGTTGGTCCTCGTCGTGCTGTCCGGATTCTCTGGCTGGGGGCCGCTGCAACAAGCCTCGACGTGGCGATGGCTACAAAACTCGATCGTGTTCGGCGTGATGTTCCTGATGGCGTTGCCGATCGAGGCACGAGCCTTTGGTCGAACCATTCGCCGACCTTGGGCTCCGGTCCTGGCGATTGCCATCAGCTACCTCTTTCAACCCTTGGCCAGTTGGCCGCTCGCGCAGCTGCTCCCCACCGAGCTGGGAAATGGATTGATGGTGGCGGCCATCGTTCCATGCACTCTCGCCTCGGCGGCCGTGTGGACGCGCCGAGCGGAAGGGAATGACGCCGTGGCCCTGGTGGTGACGGTCGTCACCAACGGAGGTTGTTTTCTCATCGCGCCGCTTTGGTTGTGGTTGCTACTCGGCCAAGGCGAGAGCGATCCTGGGCGATGGCTGGCTCTCGTGCCCAAGCTCGGCCTACTTGTCGTCGCCCCCATGGCGTTGGCCCAGCTGTGCCGAGGCTCGGCGCGCATCGCCGCGGGAAGCACGCGACACAAGATCGCGCTCAGTACGGCCGCTCAGCTCGGTATTCTCGCCATGGTCCTCTTGGGCACCGCACAAATCTCGACGCGTATCTCGGGAACCCTCTCGGCTCAAGCCATCCCGGTGGGGATCGCGATGATCGGCACCGTGTTGGGCTTGCACGTCACTTCGTTGGTTTTGGGCTGGAAGTTGGCGGCGCGGTGGAAGCTACCCGCTCCAGATGCCGCGGCGGTGGCGATCGCAGGAAGTCAGAAGACGCTGATGGTCGGGCTTTCCCTAGCGATGGACCTGGGCTCCTCGATCCTCCCCTTGGTCACCTATCACGTCGCGCAGCTGTTCGTCGACACGTGGATCGCCGATCGCTGGCTGCGACCATTCGTGAGACAACACGCCGACTTGGAAACGCCACGAGAGCCCGAAGCGTGAGCGTCAGTGCCGCGTCCTTCGTGTTTCGCCCCGGCGTATCATGCCAAGGGCGTGGGAAAACCAAAGGAAACCCGAAGCGTCAGTTTTGGTGTTGCGCTTTTCACGTTCCGCCCAGTCGACTGAGTCAAAAGCGTGGAAAACCAAAGGAAACCCGAAGCGTGAGCGAGGGATTCTTCGACCTCTCAAACAAGCCAACAACCCGTTACGCCACCGACAGTTCCATCTAGCGGTATCCCTCAAAACGCGACATCTCAACGCGGTGGCAATGGACTCCTTATTCCCGCGCACGAAGCCTCGGCTCGCTACATCGACGACTCCGCCACAAGGCGCCCGCGGCATCTTTCAACAGCCATGACCGCGACTGTCTAGGGTAACAACGTCCCCGAGCGCTCGACCGATTCAAGTAGTCGCTGCAGCGGATCAAGAGGCTCGATGCGAACCAATGTCTTGCTGGCGATATTCGATTCGTCGGCGCCAGCGCCCGTGACCCGCTCGTAGAAATCGAGTTGAGCCGACATGACTTGATGTTCCGGAGCGTGGTTCTCGTTCCACCGCTTCACGAAATACTCGAGCAGCGGTCGGTGAAACATCTGATACTCCGGGTACACGAGGTTGGCGTGCATGCGCCTCCATCGATGATCAAGGTATCGCTCGTGAACATCATCGGGCTTGCCCGATGCGGTCACGGGCTTGCCCGAGAAAAGGTCGATGCGATCACCGTTCTTGAGCTGGGCATCATAGACGAACCAAAATTCCATGCTCGTCGGCGTGTCGAACATCTTGAATTCTTGGGAGACCATCAACGAGGCGCCGATTCCATGCAGGCTCGTCGGCATGATCGGGGCGTACGTCGGAGAATCCTTTCCAGCATCAATGCGGTGGATGTTCCAGGCGATGACAAATACCAACATCGCCGCGACGATCCCCTGAGCCGTCATGAAGCCCAGCCGCCCCAGCATCGAACGAGGCTCGCCGACTTCCCGTGCCTCGGGGTCCTCCTCAACGATCGCCCCCGATCCAAAGATGCTTCCCATCACGCCGCGAACGATCCCCGAATTCCAAAATCCGCGAGGTAGGAACAGCAGCCACGCGCTCATGCTGATCGCTGAGAAGAGCCCGACGCTGATCGTGATGAGCACGACAATATGGAACAAATGAAAGGCGACGATGTTCAGCATCCGCCACCACGACGTCTTCCAAGGAATGAAGAGCAAACACGGAAGAATGAGTTCGGCCCAAAGCGTCGCCCAGGAGAGAACCTTGAGCAATTGTGGATAGGCCAACAGCGGCTTGCTGATCGGCCGCGCGAGTAAATCGAGATTCAATACGTTTTCCAGCGCCTGACCGCTGAGCCAGATGTCGTTGTACTTTGAGAGCCCAGTGAACCAGTACATCAAACACAACTGAATCAGTATGGCGGCCGAAGCCATCGACGTGACGATGATCGGCGAGGGACGAGCCGAGCGTCGGAAGGCTCGATCAACGCTCCACCGCGCTCCGAGGGGCAGGAACAAACTCCAGAACAACAACATCCGCAGGATCGTGTCTCCCGAGTTCAACACGACCGGGTTTCGCACGTGCATCGAAATCAGCAATGCCCACGAGATGAATGTCATCAGACGCGTGCGGTAGCCGATCGCCAACAACACGGCGGCGACCGCTTGAATCGCGAACAGCGTCTGCTGATACCACAACTCGCCACGGACCAAGTGCAGCGACCAGTAAGGCAACGGTTGCTCGGGCATGGGATTGTTCTCCCATTCTCCGAGATGCTGGATGAGATACTCGCGATCGAGCTCCCGCGTCCACAGCCCCTGATCGGTTTGAAAATCGACCAGCGTAGGCCAACGAACATAGAGATCCGTCAGCAGCATCAACGCGATGCACCAGCGAAACGCGGCCAACGATCGCGCGTCGATACCGAAGACCTCGTCACTCATGCGACGCAACCAACTCTTCGTCGTATCGTCCGCGGCCATCTCGATCCTCTCCTACACCTACTCGCTCGCCAGGGTGGCGACTGTCCCGCCCGCTCCCGTTGGGTTTGGACGAGACCGCGAGCCAGACTACGCCAGTTACGGGGAAGAGTACGGCGCGGCGCGGCGATCGGTAACCTCCGTCGTCGCGGATTCCATGAAAACCAAGCAAGCCGACAAAGTCACTTGGGAGAGTGGCCGCGCGCGGCATGCCAAACATCGAAGATGCGTGACGCTTGAGCACGATGCCCACTGGCTCGCCCACCGAAACGTCTGCAGGAACTGCATCCCGTTTGAATCGAGCGAGTCGTCGGGTCGGCGATTCCGGTTTAGCCCCGTACCAAACCGGGCACGATGTCGAGATCGAGTGATTCAACCAACCCCCGTTTGAGTCGCTCGAAGGCCATCGCTCCCATCACCGCGTTATCCGTGCACCAAGCCGGCGGGGCGAGGAGCAATTCCACACCTTGAGCCGCGCAGGCGGCGGTCAACGTCTCGCGAAAGAGGACATTCGCCGCGACTCCTCCTCCCACGCATATTCGATCGAGCCCTTCTCGCCGCGACGCCTGCAGCGCTTTACCAACGAGGCAATCGATCGCGGCCGCCTGAAAACTCGCGGCGATGTCCGCACGTTGTTTTTCCGACAAGGGGGGAGCGGTTTCCAAGGGCTTTCCCGGGCCGGCGATCGTATAGCGCACCGCCGTCTTCAGCCCACTGAAACTAAACGCCAGTTGCGGATCGTCCAGCAAGGGGCGCGGGAACGCATGAGCCCGCGGATCGCCCGCCTCGGCCAAGCGAGCCAAACGCGCGCCGCCGGGGTAGCCCAAACCCAACATCGAGGCGACCTTGTCGAACGCTTCTCCCGCCGCATCGTCGATCGTGCCACCGATCAGCTCGAACGTCACGGCGTCGCGGCAATGAAACAGATGCGTATGACCGCCGCTGACGACATATCCCAAGCAAGGAAAGATCTCGCGCCGCGCCGCGATGCGACAGGCATACACATGAGCGTGAAGGTGATCGATGGCGATCAGCGGCTTGTTCCAGTACCACGCCAATGTCTTCGCCGCGACCAAACCGACCAGCAGGGAACCGGCGAGGCCTGGTTGAGTCGCGACCGCGACGGCATCCAATTCTTGGCCCGACTTATTCGCGCGCGACAAAGCCTGCTCGATGACCGGATGGATCCGTTCCAGGTGGGCCCGAGCCGCGATTTCGGGAACGACTCCCGAATAACGTGCGTGCAACTCGTCCTGGGATGCCACGACCGACGAGAGCACCGTCAAATCGTCTTGGATCACCGCCGCCGCGGTTTCGTCGCACGTCGACTCAATCGCCAGGATGCAGGAAGTCATCTCACGGTGCCTCGTTGAACCGTCGGGCGACTGGCCGCCAACGGGCGAACATCCCATCCCAGACGCGAGTGAAAGGCGACTCGGACCCTCGCCGTCGAGGCTTCGTTGTTCGAGACCACGGGAGGCGGCTCGCCGAATCGTTCCCCATGCTACCGCTACGATCCGACATCCGACAGGAGGAGCGACACGCGAGACTCGCCGCTTCCGCCACCGACTCTACGCTAGTTCGAGCGACGTTTCCGGGATCTCGGCCTCGAGTGGCATGACGGGCACTTCCATCCCGTCTTGGCACAGAAAGACTCGGTTGCCACCGTAGTGCTCGACCTCATCCATCCAATTGGCGAGTTCGTCGAGGCGGAACTGCGTGGGAGTCTCGGGGGAATCCGGAACCACGACGACACTCGCCGTGAGATAGACCTGGGTTTCACCGACGGTCAAGCGAGTACTGGCGATCGATTGGCGCATTCGGTCCATCTCGGCCGTGAACTCGTCCACCGATGGCATCTCTCCCCGTACCAAGATCTCGCCACCTTGCAGCGGCACGACCATCCAGTGACCCGGCAAGCCTCCGCCAAGGCGATCGGCCAACCGCTCACCGGCGGCATGAAAGAGAAAGAGCCCCAGCGACTCGTTCCAGAACCCCGCTTGATCCAAGCGGACTTGAGCGATCCAAGCCGAATGATCCTCACCCGCCGCCAAACGCCGTTCGGCGTCGATGGCCAGAACGGTCTGGCCACCCAATGCGATGTCTCGATGCAAGGTCGGATCCCAGTCCATAGCTGGCTGGGCCTCTCCCAACAAATCGCGCAGAAGTCCAAGGGCGGCATTCCCTAGCGCGAGAAACTCGGCGTAACTCGATTGCACGAAATCCTGAAACAACTCAATCGTCGCCTCGGGCTGCTCGCCGTCCGCTTGCCACGCTTGCCATTCCGGTCGGGAGGAAAGTACGCGAGCGCTGAGCTGGGTGCGAGGAGTCAGAAAACGGTGCTGATCCCGGGTCGTGAGCGATTGATTGACTTCCTCGATTGCTTCATCCAAACCATCGAGTTGCGTGAGGACATCGCCGCGCACGGCTTGGGTCAAGTCATCCCAGCTCGTGGCGGGAGGCGTGAAGCGAGTCACAATGAGCCGCAGCTCCACGCACTCCAAGGTCAGTAACAAGCCATCCAGACTTTTTTGGAGCTGGTAGATCGACCGTTGGAGTGGATCCTCGATCTCGATCTTGCAATGGCGGATCTTCCGCAATCGCTGTTCGGCCGTATCGATCAAACGCTTCACGTCGATTTCATCGACAAAGGCGGGGATCGTCTCACCCACTTCGCGACGAGGAATCATGAGCGTCACCGCGGAGAGGGTCTCGGTCCAACTGCTCGGTCCCCAGCCAAGGCGCGCAGCGGCGAGGAAACCCAACACCAGGTTGAACGTGCCGATCAGGATGACGAAGAACGTGTAGAGCATGGACCACTGCCGAAACAAATCGGACGCATTCCTCGATATCGCCAGGGACGATATCGCGCGATGGCGCGGCCCGACTCTCGCTTGGCCGAGCGTTCGCGCGGACAAACCTAGCCCGGATTCGGCGCCGTCGAGCCGTCATGCGCGAGTCCTCGCTCGGAAAACTGGCCGCGCGACCATTCTTGGCGACGAGTTCCGCGAAGTTGCAAGCTCCGCGGGGTAGGAGCGTCACGATCGTGCCGGACGCTTTCGTCACGAAGTTGACGAGTCGATCGGTCTCTGGCGCGGCATCGCGGGATTGACAGGCCGCCGCCTGCAAGGTTTGCGACACGGACCTCACCCGAGGGAATCACAACGAGCCGTCCGTACTCGCCGACTCATGCGTCGCACGAAACGCCGAGCGATCACCCGTTGATATCCCGATGAGTCGCGTGGCCACCGTTCGCAATCTGGCTCGCCGATCTTTGACTCACGTTTGGGGCGACCTACATCTTCCCACACGAACCGCCGAAGTGACTCGGTTTGCGACAACCCGTAGCCGTGGGAGGCACGCTGTGACCATCCTTGTGAACTTAATCGTCTGCCTGATCGTTGGCGCTGCTGGCGCCGCGGCGGGTTGGAGCCTCCGTGGGCTGCTCGGCGGCCGCGCGAGCGCCCCCAACATCAACGGTGACGACAACGAAAACAGTCCTGAGATTCGCCGTCGCGAAACGGAAGGAATCATCGCGCGGCTGCAGGAACTGGCCGAGGGTATCGCGATCGACGTCGGCGCTCACAGCGAGTCGGTGCTGAACGCCAGTACGGAACTGCAGAGCGAGGAACACACCAAGGATGAAGTCCTCGGGGTATTGGCTCGCGTTCTCCAAGCCAACGATGCCTTGACCAAGAAGTTGGAGTCCGCCGAGGAAAAGCTCTTCGAGCAAGCGACGTTGATCCAGACGGCCGCCGAGGAAGCGAACACCGATGCCTTGACCGGCGTCAACAATCGCCGTTGCTTCGACAAGTTGATGGCCGAGGCTCAAAGCGAGTTCCGCAACGACGGGATGCCTTCCTGCGTCATGATGATGGATGTCGATCACTTCAAGAAGTTCAACGACACGCACGGCCATCAAGCCGGCGACGAAGTGCTCAAGTACGTGGCTCGCACCCTCAAGCGGAAGGCTCGCCGCTACGGCCAAGTCTGCCGATACGGTGGCGAGGAGTTCGCGATCATCTTCAACGGATCAACCATCGAGCAGTGCATGGGTTGGGCCGAAGCGGCTCGAGCCGCGATCGGTGAAGGCTCGGTCGAGTTCGAGGGCAAGACGCTGCGAGTCAACGCGAGTGCTGGCTTGGCTCAAATTCAAGCGGGCGAATCGTTTGAATCGCAAGTCAAGCGGGCCGATGACTCGCTCTATCACGCCAAGGAAGCGGGCCGCAACCGAGGCTTCTGGAACGATGGCAAGGCCAGCCATCCGATGGAAGGCTCGAAGGAAGCCCAGCACGAACCAATGGACGGCGCCGAACCCGAATGGCTCGTCGGCATGTCGACTCCCGCTGGATTCCGTGACGAGGTCAAGCGACGCGTGGCGGAATGGAAGCGAGGTGGTCCCACCGTGTCGATCGCCATGCTTCGCATCGACGGTTGGATGGAGCTCATCGCGAGTCGAGGATCGGAAGCCGCCGATCTCGTGCAGAAGGCGACCGTGCAGTTCCTCAAGGCCAGCGTTCGAGACATGGACAACATCGGCAACATGGGAGACGGCGTGTTCTGCACGATGTTCCCCAGTGCTCGCCTCGAGAATACGCAGAAGATCGCCGAACGCTTGCGTTCCGCCATCGCTCGTTGCGAAGTCCCCACGGGGAACGCACGGATCAATTTCTCGGTCTCCATCGGAGTCGCCGAATTGAACCTGGGCGATTCGCCCGAGTTGTTCATCGAGCGAGCCGAAGGGGCGATGAACGAAGCCTCGAGCGAAGGTGGCAACGCCTGCATCGTGCACGACGGTGACCAATTCGTCTGCGTGACTCGTCGCGAGAACGTGCCGAGTTAACCGAGCCATCCGGCTCGACATGAAACGCAACGCCCAGGCCTCGGTCGATCCCGAGGCCTGGGTTGTTTCTTGTCCCGGCCAACGAGAGCGTCGCTCGCCACGAGCTCGACAACCGGTGCCCCTTAGTCCTTCTCGACGATCCGCCATTGATGTTCGGCGAGCGCGACGGGCAACAGATCGACTTGTTCGCGCGTCTTGCCAGGCAGCACGAACAGCGCGGCGAAATCAGGCCGTGATTCGATCAACTCGATGCTTCGCTCGACTCCCATCACATGGCACGCGGTGGCGATCGCATCCGCCTCGGCGGCCGTCGGAGCGATCACCGTCGCCGACAACATGGTGTCGGTCGGCATGCCATTCCGCGGATCCAAGATGTGTCCGTACCGCCTACCTTGGTGATAGAAAAACTGCCGCCCCGTCCCCGACGTACCCAAGGCTTGATCGCACAAATCGAATTCAGCCAATCGGACGCCCGGCCAAATCGGATGACTCAAGCCAACACGCCAGCCCGCCGCGTCGCCACGAGCAACGGCCGAACGACGTCCGCGCGCCACGACGCTGCTTTGACCACCGTGAAACAGGAAATCGCTCACACCCCAAGCTCGCAAACGAGCCGAGCAGAGGTCGAGCGCGAACCCCTTGCCGATACCACCCAAGTTGATTTCCATGCCGGGCCGCGAGTAACGCACTGCACGAGTCGCGGGGTTCAGTTCAACCCACCGAGTACCGACCACGGCCAATGCCTCGGCCAACTGCTCGGCCGATGGAAAAGTCCCTTCCCTTCGATAGAAGCCCCAGGCCTTCGTGAGCGGACCCGCGGTCATGTCGAAGGCACCGTCGGTCATCTCGTGAATCCGTTGTCCGAGTCGCAGCAACTCGAACAGATCCTCGTCGACGATCACTTCCCGCTCACTCGCCTCACGATTGACTCGTGACATCAACGAGTGCTCGCGATAGACCGACCATTGATTCTCGAGTTCCTCGAGGTGCTCCAGCGTGTCGACGGCCGCTTCTGGGCCGATCGTGACTCCGTCGCTGTTGAGCAAGATCTGCCAACGGCACGCCATCGCTTGTCGCGTGAACTCGAGCAGCCAGCTGTCACGTTCGGAGTGCGACGCACGCGGCTCGGAGGGGTGAGTCAATCCGCCGCTCGCGTCTCCCTCGGCCGCATCGGCGGCGACGCCACGAACCGATCGTATGATGGCGCGGCCAAACAGGAAATCGCGGCGGGAGCGGTGGGGAATGTCTGCCATACCTGTAGTATATCGCCCGCGCGAGCCGCTCCATGCTCGCCTAGGGGAGACCGCCCCAGGAAAGCGACCGGAAGCAACGCGGGCGCTTCTCAACCGCTGAAATCCCACCAATCACCACTCGTTGGGATGTCCCGCTTGATTCTCGGCGACACCAGCACGAAAGGCTTGCCAACCCGACCGCTTGCCTCCTATTCTCAAACAAGTAGGCTCGCTCGTTCGCTGCTGGGAAGTCGCATCTCGCCCAGCCTATCCGCCAAGGTGCCATTCATGAATCGTTCGTTTGTCGCGTTGCTGGTACTCGTGATCACCGGTTCGATCGCCTCCGGATCGATGTGTCAGGAAGCGGCCAATGGTCGGCGCCCCGTACCTCGAGCTCGACGTCCCGTCTTTTCCGCGCGGCAGGTGCAGTCGAATTACTTCGACAATGTGCGACGAGACGCGTTGCAAGGGGATCGTCCCGATTCGCTTGGCCGAGTCGCGACCGGGGGTGGCAACACGGGTGGAGCGACGGGAACTCCGGATCCAGGTGGCAACGGGGGCACATCGAACTTCGCTTGGTCGACGTTGATCGCGGCCGACGTGATCGAAGGTCAAGTCAAGCAACTCAAGCTTTCCGCCGACACGAACATCACCACGCCGACCAAGTTCGCGAGCGGCGGCTATAGCATCGCTCGCACCGACTTCTCGGTCCTCGCGATGCTGTTCGCCGTCATCAACGAATACGACGGCACCGTGCGCTGGCAAAACGATGCCGCTTCGCTCCGCGACGCGTTCTCGCGGGCCGCGGCCAACGCGAAGACCGGCTCGCAACAAGCGTACAACGAAGCCAAGTTGCGCAAGCAGGATCTCACCGACATCGTGGGCGGTAACGCCTTCGCTGGCACGGCCGCGCTGGAACCCGAGAACGATTGGTCGGTGATCTGTGATCGCTCCCCGTTGATGCAGCGGCTGCAAGTCGCCGTCGACACGCTGAAGGCCTCGACCGCCAGCGAAGGGAGCTTCAAGGGAGACGCGGAATTGGTGCGAGCCGAGGGATCGATGGTCGCCCTCATTGGCGAAGTCCTCACGCTCGAAGGCATGGAGGATAGCGTCGAGGATGACTACGTCGTGTTCTCCCATGAAATGCGACAAGCGGGAGTCGATTTGGTCTCGGCGGTGAAAACCGAATCGTATGACCAAGCCGTTTCCGCGGTATCGATCATCGGGCAGTCGTGCGATCGCTGTCACGCCGATTGGCGTTAGGGTCGCGCTGCCAGCGTGCTTGGCTCGTGACGCCGCACCGAGCGAGAGCATGCCGTTTGCTTGGAGCGTCATGGCGGTTCGGGTAGGATGCCCCTCATGAAACCGTCTTCATCGATGAGCTCGACTCCCTGGGCTGGTTCTCTCCGGTCAGGCCGCTTTCCCGCCGGTCGCCGCCCGACGCCCGAGGAAGTTTTTTCGTCGACGGTCGATTGTCACGGAGTCGTCGCTTGGTGGCCCGATGACGATCGTGATTGGCTCCATCCGTACGATCAGCCGTTGGCGGAGGATTACATCCCCAGCGATCGAGTCTGGCGGCGTTTTCGCGGAGCCGGCGAATTCTCATTGCTGACCCATGGCGAGCTGAACTTCCGAGCCCGCATGCGGCTCTGGAGAATCGTGCCGACACCTCGATTCTGGGTTCACGATTGGGTGGAGGTTCGTTCGGACCATCGACGGCGGACGCCCTATATCGGACGCATCGTGGACGTGCGGTGGAACGCCCCCAGGCAACGCCACGAGTTTTGGGTCGAGCGACGCGGGGGCATTTCCGTGCAGCGTTGCCTCGCCAGCCAACTCGAGCCACGTCGGGCCGTCGACCCTCACTTTCGGACCAGCATGTGGCGAATTTGGCCCGCGAGTGGAGGGGACGAGTCCCTGGAGTTGGAGACCTAACCGTCTGACTTCCCCGCAAGCCACCATTTTTCGGGTTCCAATCGCGCGATTCTGGCCCTGTTCCAACTATGCTGAATGTTCGGGTCGACTGAGGTGGGGCAGTCTTGGTCTTCGGCTCATTGTTGGATTGCGGGGCGAACATGCGCGTATTGGTAACGGGATGCGACGGCTATATCGGCAGCCGTCTCGCTCCACGATTGCTGCAGGCCGGACACACGGTGCAAGGCATCGACACCGGCTTCTACCGTTCCGGCTGGCTGTACGAGCCGCGGGCTCCTTTTCCCAGCATCCATACAAGCGATGTTCGCGATCTGGCTCCATCCAACCTCATGGGCTTCGATGCCGTCGTCCATCTGGCCGAGCTTTCCAATGATCCGCTGGGACAACTCGATCCCGACATCACCGAAAAAGTGAACCATCGCGGTTCCTGCCAGCTGGCCCTCAAGGCTCGTGACGCCGGTGTCTCGCGTTTCATCTATGCCAGCTCGTGCAGCGTCTATGGCGCTGGCACGGGGGATTGGAAGGACGAAAACAGTCCACCTGATCCGCGAACCGCTTATGCCCAGTGCAAGGTGGATGTCGAACGAGACGTGCTCGGTTTGATGGACGAACGTTTCGCCCCCATCTTCCTGCGCAACGCCACCGTATTTGGTCCATCGCCCCGCATGCGGTTCGATCTGGTGCTCAACAACTTGGCGGGGCTTGCCTGGACCGAGCGAGCCATTCGACTCACCAGCGATGGCTCGCCCTGGCGTCCCTTGGTGCACGTCGCCGACGTGGTCGAGGCGATTCTCGCGATGCTAACCGCCGACCGAGACGCGGTGGCTGGCGAGACGTTCAACGTTGGCTCGACCGAGCAGAACTATCAGGTTCGTGATATCGCCGACGTCGTCGCCGACGCATTCCCCGGCTGCGAATTCAGCGTTGGTCCATCCAACGGTGACGATCGCAGCTACCGAGTCAAGTTCGATAAGCTCGCCGAGCGAATCCCGACGTTCCGCTGCCAGTGGTCGATCGAACGCGGCGCGGCGGAGTTGCGTGAGCTGTTCGCTCGCATCAATCTGACGACCGAGCAATTCCAAGGGCGACACCACACGCGGTTGCTGCAACTCAAGCATCTGCTGCAAACGGGCCAATTGCGTCCCGACTTGTACTGGGCCGTCGACGCGATCGCCTAGATACTCGCGAGGAGTCGGAAACGCGCGCGCCGCCCTAACGGGATTCCCGGCGTTCCCATTTCACCGCGCAGTCGCCTTTCCAGCGATTCTGGATCGCCATGCGGATCGTCAGCAGCGTGACCGCTTCGAGCCAAGTCGCGGCCAGTGAATCCCCGCAGTCAATCGGTTCAAATCCGGCGGCGGCGACCAATTCGGCCACGCGCTGTCGGGCCACTTCGTTGTCGCCGCAGATCGGCATCGAGGGGACCTGATCGAAATGGCTGTCGGCCATGACCGCGCTGCTCGCGCTATTGAACGCCTTCACGAAATCGCTCGCGGTGAAGTGATCCTGCAGGACTCGCAACGTCGATGTCGCGTCGTCGATCACCTTTCCCTTCAGATCGGGTCGAAGCGGATTGATGCAGTCGATCACGATCCTGCGGCGTCCATCGCGCAGCTGCTCCAGTGACGCCAGAGCGGCGTCCCAAGGAACCGCCACCACCACGATCTCGCTCCCTTCGACGCACCGATCGACTGGCCGCCAACTCAACCCCGCCGCGGCTTCGGCACCTAGCCCCTGAATCAAGGAGGATTCCAGCGCCGCGCGTCGCGTGTCGGGGTCTCGCGAGCCAAAACAAACTCGATGACCGCCGAGGAGCCAATGCGGCGCGAGTGCTTGAGCCACTCGGCCCGTTCCCAAAATCCCAATGTCCACGGCGATCTCGCTTTCCCACGCGGAGCACACCTACAACGCCACCTAGGAACACTCCGCCATGACTGGCGAACCTTAAGTTCCCGGCGTTCATTGTATCCCGGCGCTTATTGTATCTCTGGGCGGCTCGACATGCCGCCGTCGA
>JAGQPS010000102.1 GCA_020426595.1 Planctomycetales bacterium | reverse complement strand
GGACGGAAGGATCTTGGGGTGAAGGCGACTCGCTGATCGGCACTGTCGGAACTGTCACGCACGCGAGGTTGCCGCACCGCCAGCTGTCCCGCGCCCGTGGTGATCTCGCGTTGAGGCAGAAATCCGTCGCGGACCACGATCCGATTTTTGTCCCTGTCGGTTCGATCGCGATGCTTCTCGATGACCTGCCGCCGAAGCCGAGGCCATTGCGATTTCTGCTTGACCTGAATATTGAGTCCCTGGGACATTGATTCGTTGGAATGGCTTTGCGACCAGCTAACGACGGTGCGAACTTCAATTCCGTAGGACGACGGCACCTAGAAACGACCGAGTCCAGCAACTCAGATCACCCACGCTCGCATTCGCACCAGCCGATAACGGCATTTCGATGGGGCAGACCTCGCATCGGCGACTTAGACCGCGCGTGCTTGATCGTTTGGGAATCAAATGGCGTCAGATGAAACACGCAGTAGAGCATGTAAGCCTCCTCGGTTGACCAACAACTCGCGTGCGAGTCAAGACAGGCTCGACGGTGGTCAGGTCAATAAGCAGTTTTTGACGAAGGCGCTCATCACCCTCTTTCTTTTGAGCGGGATAGCGATTGCGATCGCTGTCGTTTCGTTGGGATTCAGCTCGATGAACTACGTGCTCTATGCATGGTAACCGGGAGTACTTGTTGGTTGGCCCACAATGCTCAATAGAGACTTGGCCGTTGGCGGCGGAAGGGGTCGGCATCTTTTTGAGTCATCATGCCAGGAACTCCGATTCCTGGAGATCGGGATGCGGAATCGGACGGAACGGTTGCGCCCTCGACGCCATACAGGTCTTGGAAGTATTCGACTTTGAGCTACTTGAACATGAGGCCGCAATTCTTCTTACCATTAAGCACGCAGCCACGCCCCAAGAACAGGCGATTGAGCTAATTCGAGAGCTGTGTGCCGCAATTGGCGATCCCAGCGTTCGGTGCCTTGAGCCCGTCGAGTCAGGTTTAGACAAGGGCCGCTTGATCTATCGACGGATCTCTTGAAATCGAGGGTGCTCACACCAAAACAAGAGAACCGTCTCTGAGCCGGCGAAACAATGAGCCAAGTGCGATCTATTCGAAACAGAGACTTCATGTGGGGATGGCAAGAGATACCGACTCTCTCACGCGAACGAAATGCTAACGGCGCCCATCGTCGTTGAGCTTGATGCTCGTCCACTCGGTGACGCCTGCCTGCACGCGTCAAGGCAAGCAGCCTATCCCAGGCTCCACGGCTTTCAGCTTGACCTTGGCAGCGAGCCCCTGGGGAGTTAATCCGGTAAGATGTCTTCGGAGCGGACAGTCAAGCCGCGTGTGCATCCATGGGGAGGGCGGTCCAAACTGCCGAACTTGTCGCTGTTGAGACCGACGTAACACCACTCCCAAGCGGCGTAGTCCACGAACCACGAAAGTCCGTTGACCTTTAATGTGTAACGCGGGACGGCAGGACGATTCATGATCACGTCACCTCAAGCTCGGCGTTTCTCTTTCCTTTTAGTCCTCGTGCTGTGCGGTTGCCGAGAGAACATTGGTACCGAGTCGCCGGAGTCGCTTGATGGCGATAATCACACATCGGCCGATGTCCATTTTGCCCGAGGACTCGCCAGCTATCGCAATGGAGATTTTGAGAACGCGATTGAGAGCTTCACGGAAACCCTTCGCCTTAATCCGAATCATGCCGCCGCCTTCAACAATCGTGGAAGTTCATGGAGAGAACTGGGTGAGCTTGAACTGGCGATTGCGGATTATTCCGAGGCGGCTCGATTGATGCCCTCCAATCCTGACATCCTATATTTCCGCGGAACAACCTATTTTGACGCCTGCCATTACGATGAGGCGATAGCGGACTTCACGGGAGCAATTCGACTTAAGCCGGACGACGCAGTGTCATATAACAACCGTGCCACCGCTTGGTTTCTAAAGGGCGATTTTGAAAAGGCCATTTCGGATTACACCGAGGCCATTCAAATATCTCCGAATGAGCCCAGATTCCACCTATTCCGAGGACGCACATGGCATCAGATCGAGGACTACGACAAGGCGATTGAGGACTACGATGAGGCGATTCGACTTGATCCAGAGCTCGTCGATGCCCATCAAGATCGAGCAACAGCCTTAGCTGCGAAAGAAGTTAGCGGTACGGCAGTAGACAACTGATCAAACAAAGACTGAGAATTGATCGGGGACGTCGGCTTGATCACACGGTGGTCGCTGGATTCGGTTGCCGTGAGCGCGATTGGAGTTGTCGTGAGCCGCCGACGTCTTGACCAAGGAGTCGCTCTGGTCGTGGCAAGCAATGCCCTGCACGGCTAGTCGATTTCGGGTGGGAGGCTGCCGTAGGTCCAGGGTTGGCCTCGGAATTCGGGGGCGGGTTCGGCTGTCGGGATCGGGCCGGGGGTGAGTTGCCGCGAGAGTTCGATGAGCTGGTCGCGGATCGTGTTCCCCGCGGAGGGAATCAAGTTGCTGTAGCTCGTCAAGCGAGTCTCGTAGCCTCCGCCTCGTGGCGAAAACGCTTCCTCGGTGGGAACGTACCCGATGCAGTCGTTCGCGAGTGAGACCGGAAAGGTAAACGGAAAGGGACTCGCTTCCTTCATGTCCAATCCATGCTGCACGAAGTACTCGGCCGGACAGGCGAGAAACACACACGGCCCGACCTGCACCGCTTGGACTTCCACATCGGCTACCGGTTCACGACGAATACGCGTGTCGAGTAGCACGAGCTCCTTCGCGAACGTCCACTCCGTGGCATCGACCGTCGCGGGATCCTTCTCCACCATCGCATAGGCCTGCTCCGTCCGTTCGGCGCGGGGAACCCTGCGCGCGATGGGCAGATTGGTCGAGAGCGCGGCGATCGGCATTTCATCGCCGGCCGCCGTCTCGAGACGCATCAGCACTTGAGCCGCGGCGGTTCCCACCGTGCCTCCCACGAGTCGACTGGCGCGCTCGCCGAACTGCTGGATCTGGTAAGGCGTGCGATTGTCGACCTGAGTCACATCGCCAGCGGTGCCGGCCACGAAAACGACAATCACCTCCTCGCCAAAGACTCCGCGAATCGCTTGCTCGAGATAATGGATGTAGTCGGCCGAGATGCCCCCTGGTCCCGTCGTGGCGTGACACGCGAAGTTGACCACGCACCCCTTGAGAGCTCCGTCCGACCACGCTCCCAACACACCGACTTGCTCATCGACCGGTCCCGCCGGTTCAATGATGTCCGGATTGCCGACTCCCGGGTGAGTCATCGTGAAACCCGAACGCATCCGAAACCGACGGTTGAACGCGACCCCAGGGGCCTCACCGAATCCCGCCGCCCCGGTTGAGTCGCCACGGTTCTCATACGCCTCGCAAACCGCCTCGGTGATCCCATCCATGACTCGGTCGAGGTAAGCCTGCGGGGCGAACACGGTCATGTCGTAGGCGAGCCGACGGACCAGTTCGGATTCGTCGTCGTATTCCCCTTCGAGCACCATGCCGGTGGGACCTCCAGCATGTGTGTGCGAAGCGGCGATCATGATGTGGTCGGCGGGGATGCCGGTCCGTGCCTCAATGCGCTGCCGGACCTCCGCGACCGTGGGCTTGCGTATCAGCAGCGCATCAATGCCGACGATCGCGACCACCTCGGTCCCATCGTCGAACACCGCCGCGCGAGCCTTGCAGGCGTCGTGAAAGACGCGATGAAACGACTTGCCGTAACCACCGGGAGCCTGGTCACCAATCGCGGGGCTGATGTCCCGTTCGGCGAATCCCGCGCGAAACACCGGCTCGGCGGTCTCTTCCCAAGCGCTGGACGATCGAGTCACCAGGCCTAGCAACAGCAGACTCAGGACACCGATCGATCGCCATGACACCATCACGAGTCTCCAAGGAGGGAATTTTGATATTCGTAAACATCGGCCGTCGCGCGGAGCACCGGCGCGTGCGTTCGCCTCGCGGCGTTTCGGCCCGTTGATGTTGAGATCTGACGAATGCGATGCCAACAAGACAATCGCGGCGTAACGAGTTGTTGCGACGTTGGGGTTGAAGTTGGACGGTCGTGCTGGTGGCGTGACGAGTTGATGAGGTGTTTGAGAGATCGAAGAGTCCCTCGCTCACGCTTCGGGTTTCCGTTGGGTTTGCCACGCTTTTGACATGGGCGTCTTGGGCGGAGCGGGAAATGCGCGACGGCGATTGTTTGGCTCGAGGCTCATCATGATACGGGGTGCGCGAGGACGAGGCGAACTTCCGAGAATCGTTTTCGCCGGGGTGGTCGTTCGTCGGCCACCCCGGCAAGAAACAAAACAAGACGCCCACGTGACGATTCACGGTGGGCGTCTTGTTAATCAATCGGCATCCGTCGGTGTCGTTTCGCCGCGCTCAGTCGAGCAAACCGGCCAGCGTCTCCTCGATCGCATCCGACCAAATCTGATATCCCTTTTCGTTCGGATGCAACAAGTCGGGCATGATGTCCTTGGGCAACGTGCCGTCCTCGTTGAGGAACTTGTCGTTGATATTCAGATAGTGCACGTGATCGTCGGCGGCGAGCTTCTCGATGCGCGAATTGATCTGCTCGTTGAGCACGCGAAGAGGATCCTCGGTCGTCTCGCCGCGCGGGAAGATGGCCAACAGCAAAACCTGCGCGTCTGGGTATCGCGTGCGCAGCTCATCAACGATCAGCTTGATACCCTCGGCGGTTTCCTCGGCCGGATCTTGGCGATGACCGGTGTTGTTCGTCCCAATCATGATCACGAAGGCCTTGGGCGCGATGTCGTCAATCGCGCCATGCTGGAGTCGCCACAGCACGTTCTCGGTCCGGTCGCCGCTGAATCCAAGATTCAAGGAATGGCGTGGCGCGTAGCGTTGTTCCCAGATCGCCTTCCCGCCACCTTCCCATCCGTGAGTGATGGAATCGCCGATCCAAACCAAATCGACCTGCTCGGCATCCGCCTTCTCCTTGAGCTTCTCCTCGTGCCTCGGCATCCACCACGGCTTGGCCCAATCGGCGTCTTGGATGGCCGGAGTCGTCGCGAGCGATTCGCCCGACGATTCTTCCTCCTGTCCCAGCGCCGCGCTGGTGGGCAGCAAACTCAATGTCATCAATGCGAGAGCGGCGGGCACCGCGGCGGACCAAACCCAATATCGACGCATGTTGAACCTCTTGGCGGGGAAGGGGGGCAAGACACAAGGTCTCGAACCACGGAAAACCGCGACGCGGCCGTCGATCGAGCTGGATGACAATTGTCGATCGGTTGGCACCTCGATGCAACTCATCACCTTGGACTCGCAAGCTTCTCGCTGTAACAGTAGCCTCGCGCTGCCGGGTCTCCATGGCTGACCGTCCTGGGGAACCGTCCGCGGGAACCGCAAGTAAATCGCCGATGCGGCAACCCTCGATCAGGGTCCTTTAGGAGCCGATTTCCAAGCCTCCCTTGCTGATTGCTCGGCGCACGGCGCACGGCTAGGATATACGCGGTCGAGACTCGGTTTATCAGGCTCGAGTGGGGCGATTTGATTCACTCCGAGCGCCGCGAGCGGCGTTCACCTTCCTTGCCCATGAGTCTCGACGGCAACGGCCGGATGGGCGGTGATTGTCTCACCGACTTGGACATCCATCATAGGTTTTTGGAACCCAGTCCGACCCGAATTCTTCGATCGCGCGACGGATGGTCCGAGGCGGTCGGTTGATTGATCCGATTTACGGAGTTTCTGTACTAATGCATGTCTCATTGAAGTGGCTGGTCGGCGCTCTCGCCGCTTGCTGTCTGATGGTGTCCGGCACCTTGTCCGCTCAAGAGGAAGCCCCGGCGACCGAGGGTCATGAGGGACACGAAGGTTGGCTGATCGACTTCGAGGAAGCCAAGCAAACGGCGGAAAACGAGAACAAGGACTTGCTGATCGAGTTCACCGGTTCCGACTGGTGCCCTCCCTGCAAGCAGCTCTACGCGAATGTCATCAGCAATGACATCTTCAAGCAGCAAGCTCCGGAGCACTTCACGCTCCTGCTGCTCGACAACCCGCGCGACAAGTCGCATCAGTCGGAAGAGGAGCAAGCTCAGTACCGCCGCTTGGCGGCCGAGTATCAGGTCCGCGGCGTGCCGACGATTCTGCTTTGCGACACCGAGGGTGTCCCCTATGCCAGCATGGTCGGTTACGGCGGCACGGCCGCTCAAGCCTACGTCGACAACCTCAAGGAACTGACTCAGGTCCGCGTGGTGCGTGACGAGAACTTCGCCGCCGCCGATAAGGCGAGCGGTGCCGAGCGAGCCCAATTGTTGGCCGCCGGCCTGGCCAAGATCGACGATGCTCTTTGCATGACCATCTACAAGGAGAAGGTCGACGAGATCATGTCGCTCGATCCGCAAAACGAGGCGGGCGCCAGCGGTCGTTTCGTCGTGATGGCGAAGAAGAAGGACGTCGAGGCCGCGATCGCCGCGATCCGTCGCGACGCCCAAACCGCCGGTCCGGAAGCCACGGTCACCAAGCTCGATGAACTCGCCGGCGAGTACACCGCCGAGGGTGAAGAGGAACTGCGACAGATGATTCTGTTCGCCAAGGCCGACTCGCTCTTCGCCGTCGATAAGGAAAAGAGCAAGGCCGCGTTGCTCGAGGCTCAAGCCGTCGCGCCAGAATCGCAAATCGGTCGTCAGATCTCGACGATCCTCGAGCGATTCTTCGGCAACGAGTAGTCCGTAGGGATCCGACGCGAACAGCCTCCGGTCACGGCGGCCGACACGTTCGGAAGACAGTACGGTAATTCGATTGATTCGCCGGTGGTGCGATGCTCCATGCCTTGCACCACCGGCTTTTGCTTATCTCGGCTGACGCGGCGAGGCCTGCGTGTTAGCTCGCGCGGCGAGCCAATCCTCCGAGCCGCGGGGCCTCGAGACGACCGAGCTTCGCTGACTCGATCCTCGCGTCGCGGTGCCCAGTCGAAGAGGCGCCCAGTCGAAGAGGCGCCCAGTCGAAGAAGTGCCCAAGTGACGAAGTGCATGAGCGACGCTAGGTCGCATGCCGCCTGAATGGACGATCCAGGACTTGAAGCGATTGGAGTAGGCTTCCTTGGCGTTTTCCGGCAACTGTCCCAACTGCGGTGCTCCGGTCGAATTCACGGCCGCCCGTTCCATCGTCCTCGTGTGCGAGAGCTGCGAGTCGGTCGTGGGCCGTTCGGGCGACGCGTTGGAGAACTACGGCAAGGTCGCCGATCTGGTTCAGACCTCCAGCCCATTGCAGGTCGGCGCGACCGGTGCTTGGCGCGGCCGTCCCTTCGAGATCGTCGGCCGCGTGCAGATGAAGCATTCCAGCGGCGCGGTCTGGGACGAGTGGTATGCGGCGTTCGATGGTGGCGAGCGATGGGGCTGGATCGCCGAAGCCCAGAACCGCGTGACACTCACCTTCGCCAAACGTCTTCCCGCGAACGCGGCGATCGCCAACCAAGCACAACTCGACGCTGGCCAAAGCGTCACGATTCCCGCCGTCGGCCAGTACACCGTGGCTGAAACCGGCTCCGCCACCATTGGCTACGCCGAGGGCGAGATTCCTTTTCTGGTGCGTCCAGGCTCGACCTACGAGTACGCCGATCTCGAGGGTCCGCACGGTCGTTTCGCGACGATCGATTTCCGCACCTCGCCTCCCACCGCGTTCGTTGGCCAACGAGTCACCTACGCGGACGTTGGATTGGAAAAGGCCGAGGATCGCGAGATCGAATTGCCGACGGCCCAAACGGTCAGCGTCAATTGCACGTCGTGTGGAGGCTCGCTCGATCTCCGCGCGCCCGATGCGACGGAACGAGTCGTATGCCCCTTCTGCGACACGATTCACGATGTCAACAAAGGCAACCTCAAGTTCCTGGCGAAACTCACCCAGGACTCGACCAAGCCGCTGTTGCCACTCGGTAGCAAAGGAACCCTCCGCGGCCGCAAGTACACAGTGATTGGTCACATGCGGCGCGAGGTGGTCGTTGAAGGAACGCACTACCCTTGGGATGAGTACCTGCTGTCCACTCCGCGTGAACCGTTTGCTTGGCTCATCCATGCTCAAGGTCATTGGATGCTGGGATCCGCCGTGTCGTCGGGCGAGGTTTCCATTCACGGTCGACAGGCTTATTGCCAAGGTCGACGGTTCAGGCTCTTCGATCAGACTCGGCCACGCGTGATCGCCGTCCATGGCGAGTTTCCTTGGAAGGTTCAATTTGGCGAGACGGTGTCATCGTCCGACTACATCTCGCCTCCCTTCATGTTGTCCTGCGAGAAGAGCGCGTCGATCTCCGCTCCCTTGACGATGGCCGAAGCGTTGGAAGGTCGAGCCAAGCCGGTTCAGTCGCCGACCGGCATGGGAGGTGGTTGGAGTCAACCGCCAACCGAATCGCAGCCGGACGCGGACGAGCTCGCGCCGATCCCGCTTGAACCCAATGACAACGCGGATGAGCCGGCTTGGATCGAGCCGGTCGACGACGACGCGCCCTCGGCGCCGCCCAAGGAAACGACCAAGCCAAAGCCCAAACGGCTTCCCAAGAGTTCCAATAAGAAGTCGCGTCGCATGACGGTCGAGGTCAACTACACGCTCTCGGAGTACATCCCGAGGCGTGAAGTGAGCGACGCGTTCGGACTCGGCTTCCAGGGGATTCCCACGACCGTCGCTCCAGCTCAACCATTTCTCGGCTATTCCCTCTACCGCACCGCTGGCATCGCGTTGGTCGCGGTGCTCTTGATTTACGCGGCTCTGTCGATCGTCTTTCGTCCGAAGCTCGTTCACACGGTGCAGGCTCATCAAGAGACCGGAACGCAAGAAGTCTGGAGCGAGCCGTTCGAGCTGAAGGGGGGTCGCAATGTTCGCTTGCAGGCCAACTGCACGACTCAACAGTGGTGCTACTTCGAGGGTGGACTACATAACGAAACGACCGACACAACTCGAGAGTTCTCGATGGCGATGGATGGTTCCAGCACACGGACCAAGTACTTATCCGGCGTCACCGCGGGAACCTATCGATTGCGAATAAGACCGGAGTACACGAGCAATCCTCCAACCGGCCAAGTGCTTACCGTGCGGATCTCCCAAGGGGCGGTCAATCCAGCTCCTTGGTTGCTCATCATGGGCATCGCGGCGGGAACCTTGGTGTTGGTCGGTGCGTTCCATGGCCTGTTCGAGAACCAGCGTTGGCAAGAGAGTAGCATGAGCGGCTCCTAGTCCGAGACGCGTTGAGTAGGCACGGCGACTCGTGACCTTGGCGACTCGTGACCTTGGCGACTTGTGACCTTGGCGACGCGTAACCGTCGTGGTGATAGCGCGAACTGGAAAGTAAGTCATGATTCGATCGATGAATTTCGGCATCATTGGTTTCGTATCGGCCCTCGTTATCGGGCAGCTCGGCGCCCAGTTGCTCGGTTGGGAGTGGATGGGCTCGCGGAAGGACCAGCGCCCGACGGTGTCATCCAGTGGCACGGGCGGAACGCGCGGCTGGTTTGGCCGAACCGGCTCGGGATTTGGATTCGGCAAATAGGTCCAGGCGACCTTGACCACCGACTCGGACGTGCGCGGTGGATGGGACTCAAGCGGATTTCAACGTGGAGGTGTTTCTCGTGAAGGATGTTGGCAAAGTGATCACGCGATGGTGGCGTGGAGCGGTTCTGGCGGGCGGCCTGCTCGTCGGATCGGCGGGCACCCTAGCGGCTCAAGACGCCGTGCAAGCGGCGACCGGTGAAGGAGCCATGAGTTTTGATTGGGGTTTCCTGATGAGCCATGTGATGATGGCGGTCATCTTCGGCCTCATCGGCATGGTGCTGTTTGGATTGTGCATTCTGTTGGTCGTCAAGATCTGTCCGTTCTCGGTACGCAAGGAGATCGAAGAGGACCAAAACACGTCGCTGGGGATTATCGTCGGCGCGATGATCATCGGCATCGCCATGATTATTTCCGCCGCCATCATTGGCTAAGGCCTCCATGCGCCAAGCGTCCTTGTTATTGCTCAACGTGTTCGTGATCGCCATCTGCGGCTTGGTGTATGAGCTCGTGGCCGGAGCGTTGGCGAGCTACGTGTTGGGAGATAGCGTCACGCAATTCTCCACGTGCATCGGCGTGTACCTGTCGGCGATGGGCCTGGGCGCTTGGTTGTCGCGCTTCGTGGAGAACTCGGCATCGCGAGTCTTCGTCGAAGTGGAATTGGCGGTCGCCTTGATCGGAGGCTTCTCGGCTCCGCTGCTCTTCAGCGCGTTCGCCTATGGCGCCTTTTTTCGACCGTTACTCTATTTGATCGTTGGCATCGTCGGCACGCTCGTTGGATTGGAGCTGCCGCTCTTGATGCGCATCCTGCGAGATTCGCTGGCCTTCAAGGATCTGATCTCGCGAGTCCTAACGTTCGACTACATCGGCGCGCTTGTCGCATCGATCGCCTTCCCACTCTTCCTCGTGCCGCAGTTGGGTTTGATTCGCACCTCGCTCGTGTTTGGCATCGCCAACGCGTTGGTCGGACTCTGGGGAACGTGGCTGCTGGCCGACTCGATCCATCGAGGCCTCACGCTGCTACGATGGCGCGCGGGCATCGTGATCGTGTTGCTCGTGGGAGGCGTGATCCAGGCCGACCGTTTCACGCAGTGGTCCGAGGAACGACTCTACGACGGACAGATCATTCACTCATCGACCAGCAACTACCAACGGATCGTCGTCACGAGCGACCAAGTTGGGTTCCAGTTGTATCTCAACGGCAATCTGCAGTTCAGCAGCGTCGACGAGTATCGTTATCACGAGGCGTTGGTGCATCCCGCCGTACGGAGCTTCATCGAGCAGGAGCGAGTTCCACGCCGCGCTTTGATTCTTGGCGGTGGAGATGGACTCGCGATGCGTGAGCTCTTGCGGTACTCGTCGCTCGAGTCACTCACGCTCGTCGATCTCGACCCCGCGATGACCGAGCTCGCATCGACGTTCGATCCCTTGGTCGAACTCAATCAAGCAAGCCTATTGGACCCTCGCGTCGAGGTGGTCAATGACGACGCCATGCTGTGGCTCGAGCAACCGCATGAGCCGTTCGACGTGGTGATCATCGACTTTCCCGATCCGTCGAACTACGCGCTCGGCAAACTGTACACGACAAGGTTCTTTCGCATGCTCTCTCGAGTCGTGACCGACGACTCGAGGGTCGCCATCCAGGCGACGTCGCCGCTGTTCACTCGTCGCTGCTTTTGGTGCATCTTGCGGACGATGGAAGCGGCGGATTGGCACGTGCTTCCCTATCAAGCCTCGGTGCCGTCCTTTGGCGTGTGGGGGTTTGGCTTGGCCGCTCGAGAACCGCTGGTCGCTCCCTCGACGGCGCCCGACGGATTGAAACATCTCGACGCCGACACGATGCAATCGCTCTTTCGACTGCCCACCGATCTCGGTCCAATTCCGGTCGAGATCCAACGGCTCGATAACCAGATCCTCGTTCGATATCACGACGAAGCGGCCATGGTGACTCCCGAGTCACTGTAGAGCCAACGCTCCTTCCCACGCCGCGTCCGTTGCTTGTTCCACGCCGAGCCCACGGGAATCGCATCGCCCCATGACTTCGCCCGCTTCCTGGAATCGTCGGCAGATCATCACCACGGCTCTCGGGGCCGCCGTCGGTTTGTTACCTGGGTGCCGGTATCGAAGAACTCCGTTGTCCCCCTTGCCACCCGGTGAATTGGTCGGAGCCGATTTTTCGCTCGGGCACCTCGTTCGTGATCAAGCTCGGAACGATTCGCTGTTCGATGATAGCCAGCTTGCGTCGCTGCCGCGTGTTGAGTGTGACGTGGTGATCGTCGGCGCGGGAGTGAGCGGCTTGAGCGCCGCGCGGCGACTGAAACAACAAGGCATCGACGACCTGGTCGTGCTGGAGCTCGAGTCGGTCAGTGGCGGCACCGCGAGAGGCGACCAGGCGGGAGCCTTCTCGACTCCGGTGCCGTGGGGCGCCCACTACATTCCCGCCCCGATGAAACATCAAACCGAGTTGATCGCCCTGCTCGAGGAACTCGGCGCCTTGGAAGGAGTCGATTCGGAAGGACATCCGATCCCGCGGGAGGAATGGTCGCCGCGTGCTCCGGAATCTCGGTTTTGGTTTCGCGGTTCGTGGTACGAGGGTCTTTATGCGTGGCCCGGCGCATCGGATGACGATCTCAACCAGCTCCACAAGTTCGAATCCCTGATTGATGCCTGGGTCGCATGGCGCGACGAACAAGGCCGGCGGGCATTCATCATTCCGGCCGACCAGGGATCCGACTCGGCCGAGGTTCGCGCGCTGGACCGACTCTCGATGCACGACTGGCTAGTGTCGCACGAGTTGACGTCGGAACGACTGCTTGATTACGTCGATTACGCTTGCCGGGATGACTACGGTCTTGGTTTGCGACAAACGAGCGCTTGGGCGGGGCTCTTTTACTTTGCCGCCCGACAAGCCACGCCCGAGGGAGAGAGCCGTCCCTATCTGACTTGGCCCGAAGGGAACGGGTTCGTGACTCGGTTCTTGGCTCGCGGCTTGAATCGGCTGGAGACATCGACAGCGGTCGCGCGCGTGATTCCCGCCGCCAGCGTGTCGGAGCGGGCTCGGGTGATCGCGGTTCGGCCAGATGGTTCGCGGCGTCTCTTCGCGGCCAAGCAAGTCGTTTTCGCCGCTCCCCAAATGCTGGCTCCCTACATGATCGCCGGCTACGACTCCTCGGCGCTCCTCCCGTGGCGAGGCACCGACGGCGAAGGCGATAACGCGACTGAATCGAACGAGGAAGCCTGGGAAGCGGCGCCTGCGACGCGAGGAGAGGCGGCTCGCGAGTTTCGATACGCCGCATGGGTCGTCGCCAACCTGCAACTCGATCGTGCTCCGAAGGAGACGGGTCATGAATTGGCTTGGGACAATGTGATCTTGGGGAGCAAGAGCCTGGGATACCTTGCGACGAGCTATCAGCGGGGTGATGACCATGGGCCGCCGGTGTGGAGTTGGTATTACCCGGTGATTGATGATGATCCCTCCCAGCCGCGACGCCGCTTGCTGGAACTCGATCGCGACGCGTGGGCCGAGATCGTGTTGACCGATCTTGAGCGGGCCCACGGCGACATTCGAGAGCGAGTCCAACGGCTTGATGTCATGCGGTGGGGACATGCGATGATCCAACCGGTGCCTGGCTTTCGATTTGGCGCGGCGCGTCGACTGGGAAGCGAACCATGGCGCGGGATTCACTTTGCTCACAGCGATACTTCCGGGCTTCCGCTATTCGAAGAGGCCTTCGAGCGAGGCTTGCGGGTCGCGGACGCGATCGCGAAGCGGCTCAAGGACGATGCGGGCGAGGAGGCGGCGTGATGTTCTCGTCCGCTTCGAACGCGGCGGTCGATTCGCCGCCGTGGCTGGCAAGAGTCCGACGATCGCTGCACCGCGGGCCTTGGCTCTTTTCACCGACGGTCGACCTCGTCGCGTTCCTCGGCAGCGCTTGCCTGAGCCTGCTCTTGCTCGTTTTCGGAGGCTGGCGAGGCTGGCTCCACGCCGACTCGCCCGAGTGGACTTGGGTAACGTGTATCCTGGCCGTCGACGTGGCTCACGTTTGGTCGACCGCGTTTCGAGCCTATTTCGAACCGGTGGAATGGCAACGTCGTCCAGGATTGTTGCTGAGTGTTCCCGCCGCCTCCGCGTTCTTGGGTTGGGCACTCTACTCGCAAGGCTCGGATCTGTTCTGGCGTTGTCTCGCGTATTTGGCGGTGTGGCATTTTCTAAGGCAGCAACAGGGCTGGATCGCCTGGTACCGTCGCAAGGGAAACGAGCCGCTCGGTTGGGAACTCTGGCTTGACCGAGCCGCCGTGTACGCGGCCATGCTCTATCCGTTGATTCATTGGCACTCGCACTTGCCGAGGAATTTCAGCTGGTTCGTGGCGGGCGACTTCGCCGGCCTGCCAGCGATCGTCGAGCGCATCGCCTGGCCGATTTATGTGTTGTTGCTCGCGGCCTATGTTGGCAAGGCGTCGCGCGACTGGGTACGTGGCGAGCCCAAGATTGGCAAGGACGTCGTGCTGTTTACCACGGCCGTCTGCTGGTACCTCGGCATCGTCACTTTCAATTCGGACTATGCCTTCTCGGTCACCAACGTCCTGATCCACGGCATTCCTTATCTGGTGCTGATTGTTTGGTATCGCGTGCAACTGAGGGACGAACACCCTCACGGCACGGACGCGTTGGAGAGCCCTCGTACCGCCAACGCCCAGACGGCGGATCGCGAACTTTCGTCGCGCCAGGGCGAGCCTCAAGAGGGCGGCGACCTCATCGTCACTGACGACGACATTGATCGCGAGGTTTTGAAAGGAGCTTCGTCGCGCGAGTCGATCGGGGCGGCGCGGAGTTGGTGGCGCGCGGTGTTCCTCATTCTGGCGACGGTCTGGTTGGCGGCCTATTTGGAGGAGCTCCTGTGGGACCGGTTCGTTTGGCACGACCGATCGTGGCTATTCGGTGAATCGGTGGAAGGAGACATGTGGGCGTGGCTCACGCCCTTGCTGGCGGTGCCGCAGATTACTCATTACGTTCTCGATGGTTTTCTGTGGCGCCGACGTGATCTAGGACACCTCAAACGGTGAGCGACGATCGGGCTCACCGGTTATTGTCGCGGTCGGTGCCACGGCGTGAGTGGCTCTCGTGCGCGTCGTCGGGCGAGCGATTGCGAGGGAGAGCAAGATCTTGGCGTGTGAAGGGTTGATTCGTCGGCCGATCTTCGCACACTGGATGAGAGACTCAACCAACCCGGCACCGACCGTTCGGCTCTTCGGCCAACGGGGCGGGGCCGTGAGGGGATGTTACTAGGAACGGTCATGTCCAACCCACGACACTCTCATTCCGTCGAAACTCCGCCGCGGACCGAGTCCGCGCCGGTGGACGCGAGCGTTGAATCGCAGGGAGTCGTCGTCGGTCGCCATGTCGCACTGGATCTTCATGCGGTCCAAGAGCATCTCTGGGAGGACGCCGCGACTCTCGTCGCTTGGCTGGCTCGCACGCTGACCGAATCCGGGTTTCACGTCTTGGGATCGACCTCGCACTCGTTTGAACCCCATGGCGCGACGGGCGTGATTCTTTTGAGCGAAAGTCACGCTTCGTTTCACACTTACCCCGAACATCGGTACGTCGCCTTTGATCTGTTCGCGTGTGGCAACGGCGACGTGGAAGAGGTGCTGCGTCGAGTCGAAGCGTACTGGGCTCCGGGACATTGCCGGCGACAGGAACTGCGACGTGGCGAGCCGCGAGGATAACCGACCACGAGGGCCCGCGAACACGTCGCCGCCGAAGCTCGATCGTGCCGGTCCGGGTACCGCGAGTCACTCGGAATCCCGTTCTTTTTTAGAGGGACAAGCTTTGATGGCCACGCCTTGGGAAGGCAAGTCGACGACGGAGGAAATCCGCCAACGGTTTGATCATGACGTCGAGCGATTCTCGCGTCTGGAAACGGGACAAGCCGCGACGATCGACGCTCCCCTGGCGATGGAACTCATCACGGCCGCCGCGGTCGCCGCGACTCCACGAATCGCACGCGTGCTGGACATCGGCTGTGGCGCCGGGAACAACACGCTGAAACTGCGTCTCCAATACCAGG
>JAGQPS010000101.1:11579-15624 GCA_020426595.1 Planctomycetales bacterium | reverse complement strand
TTCGTAATCGAAGTCGTGCAACAATCCGACGACGCCCCAGAGTTCCTCGTCCTCGCCGAACTTGCGTGCATAGGCTCGCATCGCGGTTTCGACGGCCAGCATGTGCCGACGTAGGCTTTCGCTTTCGGTGTACTCGCAAACCAACTTCCAGGCTGCTTCCCTGTCCATGCCTTCTTCCCTCAAGTCCTGTTGTTGGCCTGTTTCCCGCGTCATGCCCATCGCGAGAAGTAAGCCAAACTCGCCACGCGATCCTCTGGGGCTTCGCCAACGATTCAAGTCATGGAGCGATCATGTGCCGACGCGCTTCCGCGTTGGTGACCTTGGAGTGTCGCTTGTCGAAGCCGGGCGTGGGCGACGCCTGCTTTTCCCAATAAACGGACCACCGAGAGCGGGTGTCGAGAACAAACAAGAGCGGCGTCGGTCATTAGGCCGACGCCGCGACGATCACCTCGGGCCGTTAGTGCTCGCGCCGAGCGACAGAGCTCGACGTTTATCCGACGCTCTCCTCACTGGGGCCATCGCGCGGGTTGCTCCGCCACGGCCCTCACGGCGGCGTTAGAAATCGAGATCAGGCCGCGCGCCTTGCTGATCGGTTCGCTCCTGCAATTCCCGCCACGGCTCCTTGCGCTCGTAGCTTTCCAACTCCTTTTGCAGGTTGGCTCGATTCTCTTCATCCCGAGCCAACTCGACCGCCTTCGTGGAGAATTCGATGGCCTTCTCCCAGTTGCCCACTTCGGCATAACCGGCGGCGAGAGTGCTTAGGATGTGAGCCTGCTTGAACTCGGTCAATTCACAGGCCTTGAGACCGAGCTCCACGCTCCGTTCGCCGTTGCGAACTTCATCCTTGGGAGAAGTCGCCAGCACCCACGCCAAGTTGTTCAGGATGTGATCGTCCTCGGGCTCGATCTCGAGCGCGGCGGAGTAATCCGTCACGGCCGCTTCGTGATCACCGGTCGTGAGGCGGCAATCGCCTCGCCCACGTAGAGCCACGAAGTTCTTTCCATCGGTCTTGAGAATCCGGTCGTAGATCTCGATCGCCTGATTCGGCTTGTCGCCCGCGTTGTACATCAGGGCGAGTTGCAACTGAAACGGCGTGTTGGTGGGATCGTTGGCCACGAGCAGTTCGAGGTCCTCGGCGGCTCCGAGGAAGTCATCCTTGCCCGCCTTGATAAGGCTGCGGAGCAAGATGGCTCGAATGAGCCCCGGACGGACCAGCAGGGCTTGATCGATATCGGCACGAGCCTCGTCGAATCGCTCTTCCTGCATTTGGAACTCGGCTCGCATCAACAAGGCCTGCAGGTTCTCGGGATCGAGATCAATCGCCTTGGTCAGATCCGCCAGGACCTCATCCGAGTTCTCTTGGATCATGTGGATGCGCGCGCGAACGAGATAGCTCGCGGCGGCGTCCGGATTGGCCTCGATCACCTTGTTGATCGTGGCGAGCGCTTCATCGAATTTCTCGCTGCCGATCAAGAGCTCGGCGATCGCCTGCTGGGCCGACACGTCGGTGGCGTCCACTTCGGCCAGACGCTGAAAGTCCGCGAGGGCTTCATCGGTTTTTTGCGTGATCAAGTAGATCAGGGCTCGGCCACGCAAGGCATCCACGTTGTTGGCATCGAGCTCCAATGCCTTGTCGAGCAACTCAAGTTGCTCCTCGGGAGTCTCCTTGAGCATGGAACCGATTTGGTAACAACGGCTCAGTTCACGCGGATTGTCCTTGAGCAATTCCATCGCCGCGTCGAGCGACTTTTGTGACTCGGCCTTATCGCCTTCGGGGAGGGCGAGCAGCTGAGCCCTCAACAAATGCACGCCCGACATTTGGTCGTCGATTTCCAGGGCTCGGTCGAGTCGCAGCAAGGCTTGGCGACGGAAGAAGGGCCAACGCGGATCGGGATTGCCGGCTTGGAGAATCGGCGCCGACAGTTGCTGGGCCATCTCGAAGAGCGTGCCGGTCAGCAGCTGATCACAGAACTTCTCCGAGTCCTCGCCCAGGCCTTTCTGCTTGGCGCTTTCGCACAGGCGAATGACCTGATCGAGATCCCGAGCGCTGGCCGCATTGAGCTTGAGTTCGGTCGCTTTCTCGAGGTCCTCGACACCAGCTTCCTCGTCTTGCCAAACGATTGGCGCGGACGCACTCGCGAGCGGCGCCGAAAACAGCATGAGCCCGTTGCCGAGGAGGAACGAAAACGCCGAAAGATATGCCGGCCAACGCATGGCCCACTCCTTGAATCGAGTCGCGGGTCGGCTCCGGCCAATCATGTCCGAATGGGAGACCAGCCCGCGTTATTAGTTGACAGTCGCGTCGCGAAGCTCGTCACTCGAACTTCGCGGATCGATCGGAACCCAAGGCCCCACGGACCTTCCCGCCTTGAGCCATCCGCTAGGCGTGGCAGCTGGGTGACGAGCGGCTCGTTTGGGTACCGAGTACTCTGGTCACGAACGCCGCGCCATCGAGAGTGGATCAGACCGGATGCGCCGAGTTGGGATCGTCGTCAGACCGCTCCCCGCATTATTGACCAACCGGGCCTGGGTTGCCACAGGTTAGCGACGTGACGAAAGGAACGAGTCGCGACGTTTCGTCGGACCCGGAGGCGGGAAATCGCTCCACGCATGTCGGCATTTCGAGCCAGCGCGGTTGGCGATAGTCACCTCGTGGCTCAGCCATCAATCCGATTCACCTTGCGGGGGACGCTTTCGATTTTGATAGAACTGGCTGAGGTCGATGCCGGAAGAGCGTTGTTCGTCCTCGAGCAGTTTCAACCGAAATTCGATTCTTTCGAGTCGGCGGCTGAGTCGCTGGAGTTGCTCGCCCGCGTTCTCGGTACGGGCCTCGAGCTTCGGGACCTTGGGATAGCCCAATTGCCGCTGCAGCGCCTCGAACAAGAACACCGGGTCCTTGCGCCGATTGGCCAGCGCGATCCGTCCTTCCTTCGTCCCGAACAGCACGTGCTCCGGAAGCTTTAGGTCCTCGACGCCACGGCGTTGCTGCACGTCGACGTAGTGTTCGCTCGCGACATAAACGAGGTCGGCGAGATCGATGAGACCGACTTGGCGCCTCACCAGGCTCAACCACTGCCTCCACGCTTCGTCGTAGCTGGGGTCCCCGCCCATCGCGAGCAAGCCGTTCTGATAATCCAAGCGACAACGGCTGAGCGTTTCAAACTGGTAGAAAAACTGGGTCGCGGGTGGTGGCGATTTCGCGCGTAGTTCCGCGTCGTATCGCAACGCGTTGAGACAAGTCAGCAGCCCGAAACGACTTCGTTCGTCCTCGGCCGATTCCACCAGAAACGTTTGGAATGGCGTGAAGTAGTGGCCAAGTCGCCTCATCGCGGGCCCCATCGCACCTCGGTGATTGAGTTCGGCGCGAAGATAGTCGATCGCCATCGGGAGGTGCGTCGTGGCCAGCACTTCTTCCCGCACGTGGACCATTACGTCCTGCAAGGACTCGCCTCGCTCCAACCGATTGGCGACGGTCGCGAAGAAGAACCCTTGTTCGACATACTCTTCCCGGGATAGCGGTTTCATAGGTTGGCTCGGTGGCGTGACTTTACCGCGACTCGATTCTCGGTCGATCGAATCGTGCTGGGAGCAAATTCAATAGGTGGACCGTGGTTCGGTCCAACCGTGGATCGGCGACAAACCTCGTCCTCGATTCAGCCCCGTGGTTGGCTCCGGCCCGACATTCGGCTTCGGCCGTCGCGGTTCAAGTCCAACGGAGCAGCCGGTCCACGGCGGGCGCGAATCGAGAAGTGAATTCAACAGGCAGGCCGAGCCGATGCCGGTGCGGATTGGCGCGAGCCCAAAAATCGTAGGGAGTGTCTTGGCCTTTTCGGGCCTCGCTTTGTCGTGGACTCCCCGGATTTGGTCGGTCGAATCGATCTCCCTGGCATGTTAAGCCATTTCTGCCAAGAGCGGTCTGGCCTAGAATCAAAGGTACGCGGATGCGGAAGCCCGATTGGTTCCCCAAGGTAGGCGGTTTTCGACTAGCCCGGGGGCGGTCTTAAGCCAGTCCAACTCGCCAGCAGCTGGATTCGGGCCCTCGCCG
>JAGQPS010000101.1:0-11482 GCA_020426595.1 Planctomycetales bacterium | reverse complement strand
CGAAACAAGTCGCGCTACACAGGATTGAATCAGCTATGCCAAAGGGCTTTTCCACGATTCCCGCCGCCGTGGACGCTATCCGCCGGGGGGAAGTGGTGATCGTCGTTGACGACGAAACTCGCGAGAATGAGGGCGACTTCATTTGCGCGGCGGAGTTGGTCACGGCCGAAACGGTCAACTACATCTTGGCCGGGCGCGGTGATTTCTGCATGCCGATCCTGCCCGACGTGGCTCAACGATTGGAACTTGAGCCGCTCTGTGCTCATAACACATCGAAGCTTGAAACCGCCTTCCTCACGCCACTCGATCATCGCACCGCGCGAACTGGGATCACGGCGGAAGAGCGAGCCATCTGTGTTCGCGAGGTGGTCAATCCAGCGACCGGCCCCGACGACTTCGTTCGCCCAGGGCACGTGCATGTTCTGCTGGGCAAGGAAGGCGGCGTGTTGCGTCGCGCTGGGCACACCGAGGCGGCGATCGACCTGGCTCGCATGGCCGGTCTCGCTCCCGCCGGAGTCCTCTGTGAGGTGCTCAACGAGCAAGGCGATCGCGCGACTCGCGACGAGTTGCTGGCCCTGGCCGAACGTGACAACCTCGAGATCATCACGATCGAGGAGTTGATTGCGTACCGGCGCGTGAGTGAACGACTGGTCACTCAACTGGCCGCCGCCGACCTGCCGACTCGTTTTGGCGACTTTCGCATCATCGCCTATGAGGTGAAGTACGAGGGGCAAGAGCCCATCGCGCTCGTGATGGGAGACTTGCAAAACGCCGAGCGACCTCCACTCGTGCGAATGCACTCGAGTTGCTTCACGGGAGATTTGGTCGAGTCGTTGCGTTGCGACTGCGGTGATCAACTCCGCATGGCTCTCGAAATGATCGCGCAGGAAGGCACGGGAGTGTTGGTCTACTTGCCTCAAGAGGGACGAGGTATCGGCCTCTCCGAGAAGATCAAGGCCTACGCGCTGCAGGACAACGGACTCGATACGGTCGAGGCGAATCACGCGCTCGGATATCAAGCCGACATGCGGGACTACGGAGTCGGGCTGCAGATCCTCAAGGATCTGAACTTGAAGGAGATTCGTTTGCTCACAAACAATCCCAAGAAGACCGAGGCCTTCAATCTGCGTGGTTACAACATTCAGGTCGTGGATCAGGTGCCGATCGTTCCGACAACCAATCCTCACAACGCCCACTACCTCGCGACCAAGCGAGACAAGATGGGACATCGCTTGCCGCCCGAGATCACCAAGTCATAAAGGTTGGATCGCGGGGCGTATCACGCTGACAACGCTGAACGAGTCCCGGCTTTGAATGGTTCGCGCTAGGCTCTCGCCGGAGCCTTGGACGCCGCGCTTTCCGGGATGACGCGAAGCGGAAGTGTTCGGGGCGTAAGGGGTTGGTGGCTTTTCTGAGAAGCCGAAGAATCCCTCGCTCACGCTTCGGGTTTCCTTTGATTTGCCACGCTTTTGAATTGGTCGACTGGGCGAAGCGTGAAAATCGCGACATCAAACTGCGGAGTTGCGGTTCTGGTGCCCGGCAAGTACGGCGCCGCGAGGAATCGGGACGATGTCTGGGCGCGTTGATGTATCGCCGCCGCGCCCTCGCAATGGCCAACTCGTGCTGGCTCCGGAAGGGACGCTTGGGACTTCTTGATCAACGGCTTGCTGATCACGCGCCCAGCGCGGCCCGTGACCTTGGGATCCAGGGGGCCAGCGTGGGGACCTCCGCGTCCGGCCCGAGCGTCGTCTGGCGAGATCGCCGAGGGGCGATTTTCTCACCCATCGGGTTCTCCACTTTCCGGCCAGGCCGCTTGTTTCGAACACCGCGCGCGGCTGTTAGACTAGTTCCTTCTCTTCTAGCAGCCGTCCCGGCCGTGGGACGCTCCTGCGGCAGTGCACTTGTTTGAGAAAGCGCTCGGCGACAATGGCGAACGACGAGTTTCATCGTTTCAACGTTGAGTACACCAATCCGGTCACGATTGTTAGGCTCAAGGATCCCAAGATTCTGGACCAACACATCGTTGTGCAATTGGCGGAAGAACTGCGTACGTTGGTCGAAGAGGTCAAGAAGAGTCAGCTCTTGCTGGTCATGACCGAGGTCAAGTTTCTCAGTAGTGCGGCGCTCAATAATCTTGTCATTCTCAACCGCCACGTAGCCAAGCACAGCGGTCGTATCGTCTTGGCGGAATTGCAGGAACCGGTTCGAGAGGTGTTTCTATACACCGGGCTCAACCGTTTGTTCACTCTCGTTGATTCCGAGGCGGAAGGATTGCAAGCCTTTTCGTCGTGATCCGCGGAGACCCACGTATGTCGAGTCTCGAGCCTCCCTGGTCAGTCGAGGTGAAAGTCCCTAGCGTCGTCGACGATGGCTTGGCCATCATCGCCACGATCCTGGCTCGGTTGGAAGAGTTGGGTTGGGAGCCGATGGACCAATTCGCCGTGCATCTCGCGCTCGAGGAAGCGGTCGTCAATGGAATCAAGCACGGCAATAAGTTTGATTCCTCGAAACAACTGCATGTTCGTTACCATGCCGATGATACCGAGTTTCATATCGAAATCACGGACGAGGGAAGCGGCTTTGATCCCAACGCGGTTCCCGATCCGACCGAGGACGAGAATCTCGAGAAGACCTCAGGGCGTGGTTTGCTCATGATGGAACTCTACATGAGCGAAGTGAACTTCAACGATCAAGGTAACTCGGTCCGCATGAAACGCCGCCGAGGCGATCCGATCAACGCGCCCGATGAAGATGACGACGATTCGATGTTCGCCGACGATTGATCGGCCGTATCGCGCTGCTCATCGGGAGAGAAGCTCTCGAACCACGGCGGTTACGGTCGCCGATCAAACCTCGAATAAGTCGTCCAACGTGCCGCGGCTATCACCGAATTTCGTGTCTTGGCCGCCCGCCTGTCGGATGAGCGAAAGATAGAGGTTGGTGAGAGGAGTCTCATTGCCGTATCGACGGGCCCAGCCGGAACGCATTCGTCCCGCCATGCCACCGATCAACGCGATCGGTAAGTTCTCGTGGTTGTGCCGGTTGCCATCACCGATTCCGCTACCAAAGAGCACCATCGAATCGTCAAGCAACGAGCGGTTGCCCAAATCGACCGAATCGAGTCGATCAACCAAATGTTTCAATAGTCCGGTGTGGTAGCGATTGATCTTGGCGATTTGAGCCTGCTTCGCCTCGTCGTTGCCATGATGACTCAGATCGTGGTGCCCCTCGGGCACGTCGATCATGCGGTATCCCCGGTTGCTCCCCGCGTTCGTCACCATCAGTGTGATCACGCGCGTCGAATCGGTTTCAAAAGCCAGGCTGGCGAGATCGAACATCAGTTGCAAGTGCTCGGCGAAGTCACTTGGCACGCCGGCCGGGCGCGGATAGTCGGGAACATCCAACTCGGGACCGACTAGCTTCTCACTTTCGGTCAACCGGCGCTCGATCTGCCGCACGGAGTAAAGGTACTCATCGAGCTTTTGCCGATCCGAGTTCCCCAGTTGCCGCTGCAGGCTCGATGCATCCTCCCGCACGAAGTCCAGGACGCTGCGCCGATATCGCTCGCGCTTTTGCCGCGCCGCCTCGGACTCGGTCGGGTCCTGATTGCCGAACAACCGGTCAAAGACCGCCGCCGGATCGACCTCCTTGGACACGGGTGAGCGGTCGGTTCGCCACGACATGTTCGATGTGTAAACGCAGCTGTAACCGGAGTCGCATCGTCCAGCGGGAGCGCTTGGCTCGAGCCCGAGCTCGAGAGAGCGGAACCGGGTCGTTCCCTCGAGCAACTCGGCGAGCCGTTGATCGACCGATTGCCCATTCACGATGTCCTCGCCATCGGTTTTCTTGGGATGAGCGCCGGTCAAGAACGAGGCGACGCTTCGTGCGTGATCGCCGCCGCCGTCGCCATGGGCTCGCGCTCCATCGAGCGTGAGGCCGCCGAGCATCGTTATCCGGTCACGATAGTCCGCGAGCGGCTCGAGCGTCTTGGGCAGATCGTATTCGAAGCCCTCACGGTTGGCTTCCCAATCCGGCATGTGCATGCCGTTGGGGACGTAGACGAACAGGTGGCGAAGGATTCGTTCCTCGGGTTCGATCGCCAGAGCGCTACGACCACGCGACATGGCCTCTAGCCAAGGCAAGGCGATCGCGGCACCGAAGCCGCGCAGAACGGTTCGTCGGGAAAGAGGTCGAGTCATCGGATGGCTCCTGATCGAGACCGGCGCTGGAAGGCATCGCTTTCCACGATCGCCAGGACATACTCGTCAAATCGGTGATCGCGATCGCCGGCACGGCGGGTGATTTCCTCGATCGCGCAAGAGTCGTAATAGCGCAAACCACGCCCGAGCGCGTAGGTCATGAGCTTCTCGGCGAACGCCTTCGTGAAGTCGTCTTGACGGTCCGTGGCAAGCGTCTCTTGGAGTTCAATAGCGCCGATGAATCGAGCTCCATCGGGAAGCTGACCCGAGGCATCGATCGCCCCTTCTCCATCATCCTCGCGCCACTGGCCGATCGCATCGAAATTCTCCAATGCAAAACCGATCGGATCCATGCGGGCGTGGCACGAGGCACATGACGGGTCGGCTCGGTGTTGCTCCATTCGCTCACGCAGCGTTCCGCTCAACTGTCCTTGGTCCTCAAGCGCGAGCACGCCAGGTGCTGGAGGTGGCGGTGGCGTTCCCAGGAGATTGTCGAGGACCCACTTGCCGCGTTTGACCGGCGAGGTGCGAGTTGGATTCGATGTGAGTGTAAGGATCGAGGCATGAGTCAGCAGGCCTCCACGCCCGGTCCCACGCAGCGAGACGCGCTGAAACGATTCGCCTCGCACCTCGGGCAATCCATAGTGGCGAGCGAGTCGTTCGTTCACGAACGTATAGTCGGCGGTGAGCAAGGTCAAAATGCTCGCATCGCCCCGGACGACGTCCGCGAACAAGCGTTTGGTTTCTTCCTGCATGTCCGCCCGCAGTGACTCGTCGAACTGGGGAAACCGAGTGGCGTCCGGTTCGATGCCATCGAGCACGCGGAGCTGTAGCCACTGTTCCGAGAAATTCTCGACGAGCGCCGCGGACTTGGGATCGTCCAGCATGCGACGAACCTGGCGCCTCAATTCCTCCGGACGGGAAAGCTCTCCCAGCCAAGCGGAACGGAGCAATTCGTCGTCGGGCATCGAGCTCCAAAGAAAATAGCTCAGCGAGGTCGCGAGCTCGTAATCGGATAGACGCCGGCTTTCCTCTTCCGGGCCCAAGGGAGCCTCGACCTTGAACAGGAAATGTGGCGATGCGAGAACGGCCTGGAGAGCAAGCTGCATTCCGGTCTCCAAGCCATCGCCTTCGTCGACCGCGAGCATCACGAGTTCGGTCAACCGAGTCACTTCCTCGTCGGTCGCGGGACGGCGGTAGGCTCGACTCGCCAGTCTTTGCACGAGCCGTTCCGCGGTCGCATGGACTTCGTCTCGCCCGTCGTCCTCCGGCATCTCGAAGAGAATGCGCTGGTGGCTAGGTGGCAAGTTAGCGTTCGCGACGCCTCCCAGTGGACCGCGAATTTCCACATCGATGACGATCAGATTTCGATCGCGACGTTCGGGATCGGGCGCGTCGGGTTGGTAGAAGTCGTTGAGGAACTGGGCGGCGACGCGATGCCGACCCGCCGGCAGTTCGCGACGCAATGAATAAGTCGATGGCGTGCGCTCGGTCGCCCGTACATCGACGGTCCGCAACGCCTCTCCATCGACCACGATCGCCATGCGTGCCGGCTCGTCGCCCGCTTGATCGCCGAACGCGCGAAATCGAATCTCATACTTACCGTCCGCGGGAAACTCGATTTCCTTGTCGAGTGAACCGTTGCGCGCCAGCATCGTCGCGCCGGTCCAGCGACCGCCACGCCGAGTTCCACCCGCGAGTTCGTCGCCCGCCAAGGTCAGCTCCAAGTCCCGCGTTGGATGAGCCACGATCGCCTGTTCCGAGATAAACTCGGCGGCCGCGAGATACTTCTCCATCAACAACGGGGAAACCGATAGCACATCACCGATGTTGTCGAAACCGTAGCCGACATCATCCCCCGGAAAATCATCGGCCGGCTCATAGTCGACTCCCGTCAAATCCAGAATCGTTCGACGGTACTCGAACCGGTTGAGGCGACGGATCGTCACGTGACCGGGGCGAGCCAACTCCGCGCAGTCGATTTCATGCAGCAAGGAATCGAGCGCGGATAGGAACGTGTCTCGTTCGGCGGCGGTCGGCCGCGACGCATCGCGCGGGGGCATGTCGCCTCCGTCCACGCGCTGAGCCAGTTTGAGCCACCGAGCTCGGTCCTCCAGCAGGCTCATGTAGTCGGGGTAGAGCTCGAGATTCAAGTCTCCTTCCGCCGTGTCGTGACCGTGGCATTCGACGCAGTAACGTCGCATCAGGGGAGCGACCGTCGAGGCGAACTTGTCTTGTTGGCGAGCGACGAAACTTTCCTGAGCGTCCGCGACTCGTGCCCCGCCGCCAAGCCATACGAGCGCAAGCAACCAGGCGAAGCGGCAGCCCATGACGCGTACGACGTTCCGCCGAGTCGTGCGATGGACTCGCGAGAACCAGGACCGCTCTCGGTGCTTTGACTCGATGGTTCGCTTGGGATTGGGCAAGGCGGTTTAACCTCTCGGTCAATCAACTCAAGTTCCGCGGGGGGCGATGACTCGACGTCGCGAGGATCACGAGCCTCATGGGGTCCATGGTGATCGCGAAGCTGCTGGGAATCGCCACCGCGAAACCGGAACGCATCGGCCGCGGACCGCGGGCTCGGTTTCCACCGGCGACACGACTGGCGACCGCCATTCGTTTTCGACGCGGTTCACGCTTCGGCCGCCCTTCGCGACACGAAGGGGCGGTACGGGATTCCCTTCAGATTAGGCGGTTCGCGAGGCCGTTGGAAGAGAGTCGCGGCTCGTCCCGACATCCGCGACCGAGAACGGCGTTCTCGACACGGCGACCTTGCGTCTCTTGCGGCCTAAGCCGGGCTCGCGGGAGGGGGACGCACTCGTTCGGTCGAAGACTCGCGCAAGCCGATGGGCGATACCGATTACAAACCAATTTGGAATCCGGTGGCGAGCGATGTACCGACGCGGTCTTTTCCAGCGAAGGCGTTTTCAATCGACGTCTCGAGCATCAGCGCCCCGTACCAGTCGACTCCCGCTCCCAGCCGACGAACGCCCTTCACCAAGAAGCGTCGGTTGGCTGTGTCGTGGATGCGATCACCGACCGGATCAGGAAAGAACTCGCCGTAACTCAACCACGTGGTCCAAAGGTCTCCATCGTGCCTCAGCCCCGCGTAGTAGCCCCACGCGGTCAATGTGCCTCCGCCCGGTGGCGGAATGTCTCGGTGATACAGGCTTCGCCCCCACGTAATCCCGCCGGGAGCGAATGTATCGCGCCGGTACCCGTAATGATCGAGGATCATCTCGGTGCACGCTGTCCAGCGACCGCAACGCCAGGCCGCGTCGAATCCAACGTGGTGGTTGTAGAATTTCTGATCTTCCGAACCAACTCCGTCGTGGTATTTCAATGACCCGCCAAGGACCCATGTCGCATTGCTCCAACCGATGCGCGACACGACCGCCTTCGATGAATTGGTGTCTCGATCCGGATTGCCATTGGTCAGCGCGACGTCAAAGTCCCAATTGCCAGGCGAGTAGCTGATGAAGCCTCCGGTCTCCCGATAATCGACCGCCTCGGCTCGGATGAATGGAGTCTCCCAACGATCGTTGGTGAAGATTGGGAAGTAGGTACGACCAAACGGCGTCACGAATTTCCCGAGGCCAATCTCCAGGTCACCGCGTTCGGCGGCCAGCACCATCTGGGAGATTCTCAGCACATCGACATTGAAATTGGGAGCAAAGGCTCGCCGATCGACCGAGTCCACGAGGATGTTGTCGTCGAATGGCTGCGTGATCAGCAGTTCGGTCCCGCCATGAATCACCCAATCGGAAGTCGCGCGAGTCAAGCCACCACGCACGATTCCCTCGACTCCAAACGTCGCTTCCTGACCGGTGAACTCGATGCGATGGTCGTTCACATAGTTGGCTCTTCCCACGGCATCCCACCACCAACTGGTCGCGCGGTGCGGGCCAGGCACGGCGAGTGAGGATGGGATCACGCTTTGTCCATAGAGCCAGCCTCGCGAGTCGGAGGCGGTGGGAGCAAACGGCCGCGACCAGTACACGGTGGTTGAATTCCAGGGCTGCGTGCTTTCAGCGAAGGCCAGACTCCGCGAATCCACGGACTCAAGCTCCCACTCCCGCGAGCTCGGGTATTCGCGTTCCAGGAGCGGCGTCGCGTCGACGGAATGGGGCAAGGGATTTTCGGAGGTCAGCGAATTCGGAGCCTGGGCGGTTCTTGGATCGGAGTCCCATTGCGGTCGCGACCAATCGGGCCGCCACGCCGGCTCCAAGGTCGCCACGGGGCGTTGGGGCATGTTCCAGGACTCGGAGCCAGCGAGTTGTTGGGGAGAATTCCAACCGGGAGGCCGCTGCATCGACCAGTCGCCCATCGGATCGTCGGCTCGCACATCACCGACGGCCAGTCCCAACAGACAGATGGCGAGTGCGATGTTCCATCCGGCCGATATTCGACCGCCGGATCGATGATCTTGTACTGACAATCGATTCACTCGTTATCGCCCCCTTGCTCACCGAGTTCGACCTGTCATGGACGATCGTGTCGTTGGACCCACATACCGGATTCCGGAGGGAATCGTTAGACAACCGAGAAGTAGTTCTCCGCGGCGAAGTCGAGGGAGCGCGGAGTCATTTCCATCGGTTGCTCGAGATAGTCGCAGTAGAACTTGATTTGCAGCAACAAGTCGCGCGGGTGGCAATAACGAAACGGGCGTTCCGATGGCGAGTAGTGCTTCTGAATGAGGTACGTCATCATCTCGTCCCGATACTCAAGTCCGAACTTGGGACACATGATGCGGAAGAGGCCTCGGAACTGTTCCTCGGAAGGATCTCGCACCTCGATCTTGTACGGAATGCGGCGAAGGAAGGCGTCGTCGACGAGGTCTCTCGGCTCGAGGTTCGTCGAGAAGATCACAAGCTCGTCGAAAGGGACCTGGATCTTCTTTCCGCTGAGCGTGTTGAGGAAGTCGTACGACTTCTCGAGTGGCACGATCCAGCGATTGAGCAGTTCGGCCGTGCTAATTCGCTGTCGTCCAAAGTCGTCGATCACGAGCGTGCCGCAATTGGCTTTCATCTGAATCGGTGCCTCGCCAATTCCCGTCGTGCGATTGAACGAGATCTCAAGCTGGTCCATCGTGAGTTCACCACCGACGATCACCGTCGGGCGTTTGATGCGAATCCAGCGTTGATCGACATTCGTCTCTTGCAGGATGGGCGAGGTACGAGGCAGCGGGACTTCCTCGTGCGATACCGGATCGAAGAGCCGGATGATCTCGCCATCGACGCCGATCGCGCGGGGAATCCAGATCGTCGGACCAAAGGCCCGAGTCACGCGTTCGGCGATGCTCGTCTTGCCGTTGCCCGGATATCCGTAGAGAAACATGCCCTTGCCCGCGCTGATCGCCGGTCCCAACTTCAACAGCATTTCAGCTGGGATCGCGAGGTCCTTGAACGCTTCCTTGAGTTGTCGTTCGCGGGGCTTTTGGTGTTGGATGCTTTGAGCCGCGACGGCGAACGCGTAGTCACGCAGCGATACGGGGGCCGAACCGAAATACGTGCTGACGTCGACGTATCGTCGAGCCCGTTCGCGACCCATGTCACTCAATTGCAGGACGTAGTCACCCGACGAAGTCGACGACTTGTAGATGATGATTTGTTCGCTCTTCATCGCCCGAATCAAGGGCTCGACCAATCGGAATGGGAGCTTCAGTTGTTGGGCCGATTCATGGCCGGTCGCCGTTCCGCGAGCCATGAGGAACTTGAGCAGCAGGGCCTCGACTTCATTCTCGGTCAAGTTGGCCTTGCCCAACGATTCGGGAACCCAAGGCACGAAGGGGTTGGAAGGATCGACCAAGGTTGGGTCGGCGTCTCCCTGACCCGGCGCGCCCGACGGGCCCGCTGACGTCGGTCCACCCAAGGTGTTGAGACGAGCGATCAAATCGGCCAATCGTTGATCGGACGACGAAGTACTGCTGGATTGCGAAGCGGTCACACTATTCCCCCCGTGATCACGCGGCCCGTCCACGCCGTGGCTCGTCAGCGCGCACTAGAAATCTCCCATCGGAGACAAACAGGCCGAAGGTTCAACCGAGTTGAACGATTCCGCCACCCTTGCCAATTAGGCGGTTCGCCCACTTGGCTAAACTCTCTGGCTTGCTAATCCCAGCGGTGATTCCAGGGAGCGACGCCCCCTGCAACAGGTGCCGTGACCGCCGTGGAATTGCGGGCTCATGCCACCACAACCTGGGTCGAGCATGAACAATCGGCGGGCGTTGCAGGAAGAATGGGGCCAAAGATGCGGACAGTCGGCTCGGCCCATCTCGGCCCATGCGGATCGGACCAAGCCCGGGCGCGGACCCGCGCGACCGGACCTTCATGAGACGCCGCCGAGAGGCAACCGGCGGGCCTCCGCCAGTTTCCTCGCTCCACCGGGGAGATCTTAAGAAAACCCATCTGGTCAATGCGGCAATCCGCTGGATCTCGCCTAGTCTTTAGTCTGTTTGGGGCAGAACGACTTGGCAGTATTCATCCTGACGCCCACCGGTCGTTCCCAAAGGGTTGCTCATGTCACAAGCGATCGAGACGTTGTCGAGAGTCGGCGACGAGATATCCGACACCCGCAAATTAGCACTCGAGAAGCTATTCACTCGAGTGGGCGAAGTCACTGCGCTTCCAGAAAGCGCGCTTAACGTCGTTCGTTTGGCCAGCCATCCCGATGCCGATCCGCAGGCTGTCTGCGAGGCGATCAAGCAAGATCCCGCTCTCGCCGCGAAGGTGTTGCGGAGCGTGAATTCATCTCGTTATGGTCTGCGGCACAAGGTCGGCAACTTGCAGATGGCGATCAGCCTGCTTGGTCTGCGTGAAGTCAAGGCGATTGCTCACGGCGTCTACATGTCGAAGATGTTCGCGCCTTCCGGAAGCTACAAGACCTACGATCGCCAAGGGCTTTGGAAGCACAGCGTCGGCGTGGCGCGGATGTCCGAGGAGATCGCCAAACGCGTGGGACAAGTGGACGCCGAGCAGTGTTACTACGCTGGGTTGCTCCACGACATTGGGTTGCTCGTCATCGATCAGAGCATGCATCGCCCCTTCTGCCAAATCATCGATCGCGTTGCCGAGGGCGCCGAGCTGTGCGCGACCGAACGCGAGGTACTCACGTTTGATCACACCCACCTCGGCGCGTTCGTCACCGAACAATGGAAGATGCCGGGCGTGATCGTCGCCGCGGCTCAGCATCATCACGAACCGAACTCGTATCACGGCGAGTTCGAGCGCGAGGTGAAAATCGTGGCCATCGCCAACTTCTTCAACAGCCGCCACGGCGTGTCG
>JAGQPS010000100.1 GCA_020426595.1 Planctomycetales bacterium | reverse complement strand
GGCTGGCACGGTAGGCTTTCCTCTTGCTGTCTATCTCGCGAGTCATTCGGCTTGATGGGCATGTCCACCCGGAATCTCACGGCGTCCGCTTCTGCTTTCGCGCGAAGAGAAACTCCAGGTCGAGTAGATTCTTGTCGATCAGTTCATCGACGAACGTTGGCAGTCGACCGGTAGGCTGCAACGTCCGTCCGTCTCGACGATTGAACAAGTGGGCCAAGACCACTTCCTTGGTTTGCGGATGGAGGCCCGTGACTTCCGAGATCTGTCCAATGACTCGGCGACCATTGGGCAGCCGATCGATGTGAACGATCAGATCGATCGCCGAGGCGATCTGCCGATGGATCGAGGCGATGGGCAGCTCGGCGCCCATCAGCATGAGCAGCTCGAGTCGCTGGAGCACTTCCTCGGAACTATTGGCGTGCACGGTGGTCATCGACCCGTTGTGGCCGGTGTTCATCGCCTGCACCATGTCGAGCGCCTCGCCGCCGCGACACTCACCGACGATGATCCGATCGGGCCGCATTCGCAGCGCGTTCTTGACGAGGTCGCGGATCGTGTACTCGCCCGATCCCTCGACGTTGGCGGGACGGCTCTCCAAGGCCACGACATGCTCTTGATGCAAACGGAGTTCCGCGGTGTCCTCGATCGTGACCACTCGTTCCTTGAACGGGATGAAGCTGCTCACGACGTTGAGTAGCGTTGTCTTACCGCTACCGGTACCTCCGCTGATCAAGATACTGCGCTGATCGATCACGGCGGCGCGCAGGAACTTGGCGGCGGAATCCGAGATCGTGCCGTACTCGATCAAGTTCTCCATCGTGAGCCGCTGGATGGGGAACTTCCGAATCGTCAAACAGGGGCCGAACAGAGCCAAGGGGGGGATGATCGCATTGACGCGTGAACCATCGGGGAGCCGGGCATCGACCAACGGTTGGCTCCGATCGATCCGCCGGCCGACCTGGGCGACGATTCGCTCAATGATCGATTCGGTGACCTTCTCGCTGATGAATCGGCGTCCCGATTTCTCGATCACACCAGAGCTCTCGACATAAATCTGGTCCGATCGCACGACCATGATTTCGCTGACGGTCGGAGCGCGCAGCAAGTCTTGCAGCGGGCCATAGCCAAACACGATGTCCTTGAGGTCCTTCTTGAGCATGCGCAGGATCAGGTACCGACGAAGTTCGGCGTGCAGGTGCACGCGCAAGATCGGAAAGACCTCTAGAAAATGAGACTCGACCTTGTGGATCTTCGCGCTGACGTCCGGCAGTTCCTCAAGACTCATTTTTTGCCGGAGGAGCTGCAACAAGCCGTGCAGCTCTTGTTCGCGTTCCGGGACGAGCGTGGCGGGAACATCGAACTCGTTGCTCGTGAGCGCGGCGAGATCAAAGACCGTATCGTCGCTCCCCGTTTCCAAGATCAGTTGGTTGATCGCGTGATCGCGCAGGCTAAGCCCGGCGATCTCCTCCAGCAGTTCGGCATTCGACTCGGCGAAGACATCCAACTCGCGGCACACATCCTCGATGTTGTTCTCGAGTAGCAGGATGTTGTCACCCGTCGCGCCTCGCGCGGATTCCATTTCGTAAAGATCGAGTCGTTCGAGGAGCTGTTTATGAATGCGTAGTTCGAGCTGGGCGACCAAGTTGCGGAGATGGGCCTCGATTTCGCCGCGAGTGAAGGTCGCTCGTCGCTCGGATTCAAACGAGATGGTGAACGGCCAGATGCGAACCTTCGTCTCGTTCGAAAAGACGACTCGCTGGCCTCCTTGGATCTCGGTTTCCCCGACCAAGCAGCTGTTGACGCCCGTGTTGTGCAACTCGAGCATGCCATCGTCGAGCTTGCGAATGACCGCGTGACGGCGGCTGACGAGGGGACTGCGCAGCACGACATCGCAATCGGGATCGCGGCCCAACGAGATCTCGTGTCCCCGCACCTCGACCGACGAGCGACGGCTCTCGTTGAGTTTATTGAACCAGATCTTGGTCAACAGATCGGTTGGCGGTGAAGGGGCGGTCGCCATGGGTTTCTCGCTCTCATGTCGTTGCTGCGTTGACAACTCGGTTCGCTCTCGACTCGGTTCGCTCCGTGCGGCGCGCTCCGTGCGGCGCGCCGTAAAAAGCGCGGGCGCGGGGCGAGCTGGCACTCGAGGGGCGATTGGCTAACGATTGTCTTGGCCGTGCCATACCACCATCAGTTCACGCGCTCCTTGGCCGCCCATGCGGTTCATGAGCGTGCGGGCCTTGGCCTCGAGTTGCCCATTCTCCATCCGAGCCACGATGCCGATTTGATTGGATTGGATGGGCTGGATGCGATGCGCCTCCATCACGTCTCGGCTGCCGATCTGGTTGCCGATCGCCGCGACCTTGAACGGCCCAATCAACTCGACTTCGTCGCTTCCGCCACTGCCGCCCAGGTTGGGAACTGAAAAGGAAATGCGGTCGCCCGGTTGGATCAAGGGACTTCGGTTGGCCACGGCGATGGTCAACAACACTTCGTCCGGCGCGAGGTTGAGCTGTGTCGCGGGGGTGCGCATGTCTTGCTTGAAGATCAGCGAGCCGCCGGGATAGGCCTTGGTCGCCCGCAGGTGCTCGATCGTTGGCATGTCGCGATAGAGATAGACGAAATCCTCGAGGTTGCCCGCGGCCGCCTTGGGAATCCTTACTTCCACGAAGTGGCTTGCCTGGAACTCGGTCCCCTCCGAGATCGTCACTCCCTCGGGCACGCCGAGAAACGAAATCATCTCGAGCTGCTGAGCCTTGCTCGAGAGATAAAACCAGTTCAGCGCGGCGCCCAGGATGCCGAAGATGGCCGCGACGATAATGCCCGTCAGCCCTTTCATGGTGTCTCCTCAAATGTGATCCGCGGCGTTCCCGCGGCGGCTTGGCTTGGGTGTGGTGCCGTGTCTTGTCGTCGAGCGTCGAGCCGCTTACTGGGAGAACGGCGCTAATTGGTCTCGCGGACGCTCTGGGACTCGATGGCCAGAACTTTCATTATTCGTGTCTTCATGGCGATGCGGGATCGGCCATGATACGTCGTTCGATTCTCAAAAGCCGGCTTGCTCGGTCCATACTCCACTCCAACCGTTGGAATCGAATGTCGCTTGGATGGCGATGGCACTGTTCCCGACCGAGACCGCCGATAGTTCGTGTTCGGTTGTGTTCCAGCGTAACGCGACCTTGCGTTGCGTTTGTACGAATTGGTCAATGGATTGTCGGAATGATTCGGCGCTCAGATTCGAGCGAAAACCAATGACTTGACCGGTTTGCATGTTGTCGACAGCGAAGGTCAGCTCCAAACCGGGTGGCAATTCAAAACTCGTCGGCTCGGCTCCGCCAGAACTCACGTTGCGACAGATCGTGACCGCCCAGAGTCGGCGAGGCTCCGTGCCCGGCGCGGCCGAACCTGTCGCCGTTTCCGGTTCGGGAATCGGCACGTTCGGGGCCGTCGCTTCGTCGGCTCCAGAATCACGAGGCTCGAGATTCTCGACGGGGCCGGGAAGGGCAAGTGCCCAGGCCACGACTCGCGCCGGTTGAGTGGAAGTCGGTTTCGTGGCGGCGAGCGCGAGAGGGATCGGGCCTTCCTGCCAATAGACCATTCCTCCCGCCGACTCCCATTGCGGCGGCCGTCGAAGGAGCGACTCCAGCAGCTTGGCTGATCCGTCGGTTTCAAAACCAACGAGACTCTCGGGATGGTCCAGCAACTTGGCCAATCGCCCGATCACCGCTTGGCGAACTTGGAGACGCGTTCCATCAATCTCCTCGCGCGACCAAGAACCATTCCCGCGTCCCAGGGTCCAATGCGTCGCCGCATCGTCGACGGCGGGCGTCATGGGCGTTGCGAACGGTTCACCGCCGTCCGTGAAGTGCCAACTCTTGACCGCTTGCCAGCCAAACGTCAGCGCGATGAGCAGGACGATCGCGGAAGCGAGCAGGTTGTTCGTCCAGCCCATGATGCGACTCCCGAGAGTCTGCGGCCGCGACTTAGCCTTGCCTCCTTCCGCACGAGAATCCTCGTCGCCGCTCGCTTGCGCGCCCTCCGCCGCGCGGGGCGCATCCGGAGTCTCGGCGGCGGCATCGCGATGCGCTGCCGGGCGAGCGGTGGATCGTGGTGTTGCGGGACGGCGACGCGACATGGGGGCCTACGGCTAACGGACGAGCGGACGCCGCGATCCAAGCGGGATCAGGCGTTCCCTCATTCTAACGGCCGCCAGTCTTCATCGCCCTCGGATTGCTCACCGCTAGTTCACATCGCTCGGTTGGGTTCCCCCGGCGGGTTACAACTCGCGACCTAGGAACTCCGACAAGTCGGCTTCGTGGAATTCGAAGCCGTGATCGGTCAGAGCGGTCGGGATGGCGCGGCAACTCGCCAACAACAGGCCGTTCGCCATATCGCCGAGCGCGAGTCGCAGGGCGAATTTCGGAGTCGGAATCAGAGCCGGCCGATGCATGACGCGTGAGAGTCGCCGTTGAAATTCGACCTGCCGGATCGGTTCGGGGCTGACGACATTCACGGGCCCAGCCAGTGAATCGTGGCGGAGCGAGAAGTCGATCACACGCACGACATCGGTCAACGAGATCCAGCTCCAAAACTGCCGCCCCGAGCCCAGTGGCCCGCCCACGCCAAACCATGTGAGCCTGACCATCGGCTCGAGGGCTCCGCCCCGCGAGGAGAGAATGATGCCAAAACGCAGGAGCACCGTTCGAATACCGGCCATGGAGGCCGTGTCGGCTTCCGCCTCCCATTGGCAAGCGACCTCGGACAGGAAACCCTGACCTGGGGGCGACCGTTCATCGAGCACTTCGTCGCCACGGTCGCCGTAGTAACCGACGGCCGACGCACAGACGAAGACGCCAGGAGGGGAGGGGAGTTCGGCTAGGGTTTGGGCGAGGAGCCGCGTGCCAGCGATCCGGCTCTGGCGAATCCGCTCGCGTTTGGCGGTGGTCCAGCGGCCCGCCACCGATTCGCCCGCGAGATGCACCACGGCATCGAAGCCATGCAGAGCCGCGGGATCGAGTCGCCCGCCTCGCGGGTCCCACACAATCGTCGCGGGGCCCGGTGAGCGGCTGAGGGCGACGACTTCATGACCCGCGTCAACTAGGTTCGTCGATAACGCCTTTCCGACTAACCCCGACGCTCCGCTCACTAATATTCGCATGGAGTCGCTCCCGCTGGAACTCGGTGGCGTGACCATAGATCGTGCCGCGAGACTCCCTCGTCTCGACGCCTGCTCGGGGCTCTCGCCAAGGCCTAGACCGACCTCACGCGCGACCGACGCCAAGAAGCCGAACCGCGATTCCATCGGTCCGGTTCACGATCGCGCTAGTGCAAGGATGGCCGTTAACACGGTCGTCCGTCGCACGGTCGTCCATCGCACGGTCGTCAGTCGCACAACGGTCCCTTGGCACGATAGGTCGCCGGTCGACCGATGCCTAGTCGACGAAGGTGAGCGACGAGGCGCTGGCCGATTCGTTCTCGCGTGGAGCGGGGAGCGTGGGGTCGAATCCCATCACTTCCAGAGCCAAGGCTTGATAGTCTTCCGAGCCGTGCGAGCTGGGAGCGTAATCGAAAATCGACTGCCCGAAACTCGGAGCCTCGGCGAGCCGAATATTGCGGCGGATGCGCGAGTTGAAAGTGCGAGCCCGATTCCACACGCTGTCCGACGCATGGAGCGATTCAAAGAAGTCTTGAACGTCGCTCGATACCTCGGCCGCGAGCCGCGTGCCCGACTCGTACATGCAGTACACGATGCCGGTGAGTCGCAAGGTGGGGTTGAGTCGCTTGGCGACGAGCTCCAAGGTCCGCAACAACTTGCTCAGACCATGCAGCGCCAGGAAGTGAGGCTGCAGCGGGAGGAAGACCTCCTTGGCGGCCGTGAGCGCGTTGAGCGTCAGCACACCGAGACTTGGTGGGCAATCGAGAATCAGGAAATCAAACTCGGCGGTATCCTCCGCGAACTTGTCGCGCAGGATGATCTCTCGACCGACTTCACCCGCCAACTCGAGCTCGGCGGCGGCCAGATCAAGATGAGCCGGTACGACCCAAAGATTCTCGGCCACCTGGACCCGAGCCTGTTCGAGGCTCACGTCGCCCGTCAGGACTCCGTAGGTGGAGAGCGACGAATCCGCGGGAGAGAGACCCAAGTGCAAGGAGGCATGAGCCTGAGGGTCGAGATCGATGATGCAGACTCGTTGGCCCATGCGAGCCAGAGCGGCGCTCAGATTGACGGCCGTGGTCGTCTTTCCGACGCCTCCCTTTTGATTGATCGTCGCGATCGAACGCATGAGCGCAACCTCCCTGACCACGCGTGGCGAAACGGTTCGAGCGGCTGGTGAACCGCGCGTTCTCGTTTCCAGATGCAGCGATGACTCGATTCACTCCAGAATCGGTCGTGAGGCGTTCCAACGCGGCCCGTGGGCGGCCCAGCCGGAACACACCGCGCGATGATAGCGAACCGGCCGCCGTCGATCTAGACGAATTGGAACGGCGTGGCGGGTGAGGCGGTTTCGTGCGGAGAACGGTCCGCTCGCGGCGACACGGCAGCGACTAGGAGAGAATCGGTGCGGGGGGTTCGATGCCTTGGACGTGGTTCGTGACGACCGACCCAAACAACGTGAATGGGGTGTAGTCCACGACGGCGACGTCGATCAACTCGCCGATTAGCCGGCGGTTTCCCTCGAACACGACAATGCGATCGCACATCGTGCGACCGGTGAGCTGCAACAAGTCGCTCGAGTCGTTTTGTTGCTTGACGGACAGCTTGCTGGGCCCCTCGACCAGGATGCGAACCTTGCGCCCCAGGAATGGCTGGTTGTCCTCCTCGCTAATGCGATTCTGAACCGCGAGGAGATCGTTGTTGCGCCGCTTCTTCACATCTTCAGGGACGTCGTCCGGTCTCAGCTTGGACGCGATGGTGCCGGGGCGTTCGCTGTACTTGAAAATGAAACTGTTCTTGAAGCGATGTCGTTCGACCATCTCGACCGTGAGTTGGAATTCCTCCTCGGTCTCGCCGCAAAAGCCCACGATGAAATCGCTCGATACGGCGACCTCCGGAAGCGTCTCCCGAATCCGTGACATCATCTCGTCGTAGTCACCGACCGTGTAGCCTCGCTTCATTCGCTTGAGCACGTCGTCCGAACCACTTTGAGCCGGAACATGCAGGTAGTGCGAGACCTTGGGAAGGTCGCGGATCGCCTGCAGCAAGTCGTCGGTCATATCCTTGGGATAATTGGTGACGAACTTGAGCCGCTCTAAACCGGGGATGTCGTGCAGGGAAAGCAGGAGGTCGGACAAGCGGGTCGTCTTGCCACCATCCTCGTGTCGGTAGCTGTTGACCGTTTGGCCAAGCAGCGTGATCTCCTTGCATCCCTGGTCGGCCAACACCCGCGCCTCGTCGATGATCTGAGCCGGCGGGCGACCTTGTTCCGGACCTCGAGTCATCGGCACGATGCAGTAGGTACAGAACTTGTCGCATCCGATCTGAATGCGCAGATAAGCCTGAAACGGCGTCGGACGCATCGTCGGGTCACGGAGCGGATCGAACGTCTCGTGGCTCCGTTTGATGTCGTCGACGTTGCTTCCCTTGCGGTCGAGACTGAGCGCGGTGAGCTGCGTGCCGGGCTGCCGGCGGATCTGTTCGATGAGCTCCGGGATTTGGTGCAGTTGGCCGGGACCGACCACGAGGTCGACATAAGGAGCTCGGTGAAAGATCGTCTTTTGATCCTTCTGAGCCATGCACCCCATCACGCCGATCACCTTCTGGGGATTCTCTTGTTTGGCCATGCGCAGGCGGCCGAGCGCGCTGTACGTCTTGTCCTCGGCATGCTGCCGCACACTGCAGGTGTTGAAAAGAAGCGTGTCGGCATCGTCGGTGGAATGAGTCAGCTCGTAGCCTTGGCGGCGCAGCGCGGCGACCACCATCTCGCTATCGAGCATGTTCATCTGGCAACCGACGGTTTCGATATACAACTTCTTCGTCATGGACCGGCTCAAAAATCTCGTGGAGCGAACGCTGTCGCGGGTGGGTCCCCGAACTTCCGGGTGCGGGCCTCTTCGTGGGACGAATCGGCCGCCAGGGGAGATCCAGCACCCATGGGCTGGTGGGCCGACAAACCCCGTAATCCTCAACGTTTAGAAGAAACGGAGGATGGCGTTAAGGGGCAAACCGCCCTGGAGACCCGCTTTTCCCGAAAACGGCTTTTCGCGAGGGCGAGGCAAACCCGCCACCGCCATAGTCACCGAGGTGCGATAAGCAACAGGTCGCCGCGCCCCGGTGCTCGATTCGCGGACCGCGACGGATGGAGAAGGAAGGGGGAGGACCGCGACCCAATCGGTACCGTCCCCATCCAAGCGTCTCATGAAGTGACGTGCCTCCGACCCCAAAGGGACGAACGGCGCTTTCGAAGGAGGCTGACCTGGAGTGGTGGAAGGTCGTGTCAGCCCGTGGAGGCCGGACGGGCTCAGCTAAGCGGCCTGAGCCTGTCCTTGATCGTGGGATTGAGAGGCGGATTGTCGTTCAAATTCCAACCTCAGCTCGTCAACCAGTTCCCGCTCCCGAGCCCTCATCATGCGAACCAAGCCCATGACGGCCACATAACCGGCGAGCGCGAGGAGCAACCAATCCCAATCGTTCATTGTCGTATACCCTCACGCCGGCCTGGCGGGTCGGAGTTGGCCAAGGTGGAGCCGTCGCTGATCATCGCCCAGCAAACAGCCCCCGGATGAAACACCCAGGGCCTCGCCGAAAACAAAAGTCGGCCAAGTCGGTCCGCGATCTACAGTCCGCTCGGCCGAAAGGTCACAAAGTCAATCAAGCCAGATCACATTCTGGATAAGGACGGTTGGAGTTGTCAATTCCTTACGTCTCTATCGGCTTGATCCGTCCCAGCCCATCGCCTCGGCCTTGGCCCCCAAGCCCTTCGATAGCACGATCGACGGGCGGATGGGGAGCGATGTGTATCTGGGAGGTTTTGGCAAGACATCGGTTCCCCCGCGTGGGAATCCCCCGGGCAAAGGCGTCAAGAAATGAAGACGGGCGGGGAGGCACCCTTTGGCACCTACCCGCCCGTGATTTTGGGTCGCTCGAATCGACCTAGGCAAAGGCCCCGGCGGTCGTCGGCAAACCACTGACTTTGAAGTGAGCCACCATTTGATGGAGCGACTCGGCTTGCGATCCCAGCTGTTGGCTCGAAGCCGCCATCTCCTCGCTGCGAGCCGCGGTATCTTCCGCGACCTGCGCGATGTGCTCGATCGCTTGCGATACCTCGATCGACGCCCGGCTTTGTTCGCCCATCGCTTTCGTGATGTCCGACACTCGGCTCGCCGTCGTTTGCATTCCCTTGACGATCTGTTCGAGCGCCGAGACGGTCGCGTCGTTGATGCTGGCTCCCTCGTCGACTCGCGCGGCCGACTCCTTGATCAGCGAGGTGATCTCACCCGCCGCTTGGTTGGCTCGTTCGGCCAAGTTGCGGACCTCGTCCGCCACGACGGCGAATCCAGCTCCATGTTCCCCGGCTCGAGCCGCCTCGATCGCCGCGTTCAAAGCGAGCAGGTTGGTTTGGCTCGCGATCTCGGAGATCACCGCGCTGATCTCGGAAATCTGAGTCGAGCTTTCCTTGATCTGCCGCATGGCTTCCGCTGAGTTTCGGATGGCGGCATCGCTATTGGTCGCCAACGCCACGGTTTCGCGGGCGACTTGATCGGCCGCGTCGGCGTTCCGTTTCACGTTGTCGATGCTGGTCGCTAGTTGTTCGACACTCGAGTTGATTCGGTCGACGCTCGCGCTCTGCTCTTGGGCTCCCTCGGCGGCCGCGCGAGCGCTTTCGGCGATCATCTGCGAGCCACACACGAACTGCTCGGCGGCTCCCAGGATGTTGCTAATCACATCGCGGAGGTCACCCAGCATGCGGCCAATCCCGTTGCCGAGATCATCGATCGGCTCATTCCCGACCATCTTGATCGAGGCGGTAAGATCACCCTCGGCGGCGGCGGCGACATGCGTCAACAGCTCGTTCACCTTGGACCGCATCAACTGAATTCGCTCGCGTTCCTCGTCGGCTCGGAGCTGGTCCTGTTCGTTGCGACGACGATCCTCTTCTTGGCGTTGGCGAGCGGCTTCCTCGGCGTCCCGTTTCGCGTCGACAAACGATCCCACGCCCGACGCCAATCGACCGATCGGAGTGCTGTCGCCTTGGAGTCGTTGCGAATAATCGCCCTGGCTGGCCTGGGTCAGCACTCGCAACATCTCATCGACTCGCGACTGCAACTCTTGAGCCTCGCGGCTCTTGGAGGCGGCCACTTCGGCTTGTTGACGAGCTTCCTCGGTCTGCCGAATTCGTTCGGCCTCCACGTGCTGACGCTCACGTTCCTCGGATTGACTCTTCTCGTCGAAGAACGACTGCAACTGGCGGCCGAGTTCGGATACGGCATCATCGTCGGCCAAGTCGATGCGTCGACTGTAGTCACCCTGCGAGACCCGATGGATCGCGGCCAGCATCTCGTCGACCTTGGCTTCCAGCACTTCCGCTTCCAACCGGCGACGATTCGATTCCTCGGATTGCAACCGAGCTTCCCGCTCGCTCGATTCCCGCACCTGATTGAGCATGTCTTCCGACGAGGCCACGGCGAGGTTGAGCGACTGACTCAGTTTGCCGAGTTCGTCGTGGCGATCTTCGGGGAGTCGCCGCGACAATTCGCCACCCGCGACCGCGGAAGCGAACTCGACCATTCTCGAGATGGGGCGAGTCACCGCGCGAGTCGTCAGCCAGCCCGCGACCATCGCGAGCGCGAGGCTCAGGGCAAACGACGTGGCGAGCACCGCGATGGCGGTTACCTTGCTCGTGGCCGCCTGGCTCACGACCGTTTCGACCGAGCCGTCGGCGATCTCTTCCAGTTCCTCGATCGTGGCCAGGAACTCGGACGCGTTCGCTTCGTAGGCCGTTTTCGCCTCGCTCCGAGCCAGGTAGGACGTAGCGGCGTTGGCGGCGACGGAATCATAGCGCTGGGTCGCTTCGCGATAGGCTTCGACGTCGAACGAGTCGGTATCGAGCCAAGCGGCTTGGCCGAGGGTCGCGACGAATTCCCGACGCTCCGACGCCGTGGAATCAACCGCTTCCAGACAGGTTCGCGGATCACAGCCTCCAAAGAGCTGCTCCAGCAGGTAGGCCTGCCGTAGTTGGTGCACATTGGCTCGGTAAGCAAAGGCCTCGGCCTCGGCCCGCTCGGCTTCATCGACCGCTTCGGCTTGACCAATCAGGGCATTGTCCCAGCTCATCATCTCGACGGTCGATTCCTCGAGCCGCGCGCGGTCCTCGAGGAATTGTTGGTGAGCCGTGAGTAGGTGGTCGAGTTGTTGCTCGTAAACATCGCGTTCTTCCCAAAGCCGATCGACTCGGACTTGATCGAGCACGTCGGCATCGTCCATCCGTTGGAAGTGCATGCGAGCCTCCTCGCGGGCTCCTTCCAGCACCGACTCAGCCGCTTCGACGTCGATCGAGTTCACGATCTTGTCGACGGCCAGCATTTGAGATTCCACTTCGATCGAGGCCATCATCGATCCATCGGCCGTTTCCCAAGCGGGCCCCAGCACGTAATCGAGGATCGATCCGAGGCGATTGATGCCCCAGAAACCGGATCCGGCGCCCACGATGAAGAGCAACACGACCAAGGCGTAACCGGAGACGATCCTTGCCCCGAGATGTCGCTGAAAGAACCCACCACGCTTGCTCGACATGTTCCCGTCCCCATTCTTCGAGCCGCCCGTGGCGTCTCACTTGAAAGGATGCTACCGAACCCCATCGAAGAGGGTTCGTGCCCAATTGCCGGCAACCGTAGGTCGGAATGAGGGGGGTGCAAAAGTCTCGTAAGGTTCGGCATGAAGCCGCGGTGATGCCCACGGCCGATCACCGAATCACGGCACATGCCACCGACGTTTTTCGCAGGTTGTGCAGACACCGCGTGGCGGGTTCACGCAGCTCGATGACCACCGCGCTGATGAAGCGGGCACCGTGGATCCGCCAACTTGGCTTTGGTTTCGCGCGCCAAGAACCCGGAATACGCGACTCCGTGCGCCTTGACGGGGGCGCGCCCGATGGGTCAATTCGCACAGAGGGGAAAAGTGGTTCGACGGAATCGCCCGTTTTCCACGTGAGCCGCCCGATTCGTTGACTTCAAGCGAAGGCATTTTTCAACATCGGGGTGGCCGTATCGTGCGGAAAGGGAGATTGTGACGCGCCCGGGCACGTTTCGTGCACTTCCCGACTCCTGAGGCTCCCCCACATTCGCCTCAACGGACTCGTGAGTCTTTCTTTATTGGACGAGATCGCCGACATGCCGCACCTTGTTGCCCAAGCCGCTCGTGGTGAATTTCAACCGCCCGTCTACCGCAACGCCGCTCCGGCCGTGCTTTACGAGCATGCCGTTGCCTTCGATCGTGGTCAGATATCGGACCTCGGAGCGATCGTCTCGTTCTCGGGAGACAAAACCGGACGCTGCCCTCAGGACAAGCGGATCGTCGAGGGAGAAGAGAGCCGCGATGACGTTTGGTGGGGGCCGGTCAACATCGCCTTGCCGGAAAGTTCATTCGAGCTGCTCAAACGCCAGGCACTTGAGTTCTTGGATGGTTGCGAGCGGCTCTATCTCGTCGATGGTTTCGCCGGCTGGGACCCCGACCACCGCATCAAGGTGCGCATTGTTTGCTCGCGGCCCTACCATGCTCTGTTCATGCACAACATGCTGATTCGGCCGACCGCCGAGGAGCTGGCCGAGTTTGGCGAGCCGGACTATGTGATCTACAACGCCGGTCAGCACGCCGCCGACACTTCGATTCCCGGCGTCGCGCACGAGACGAGCGTGGCTCTGAGCTTCGAGCAACAAGAGATGGTGATTCTCGGCACGGAGTACGCCGGCGAGATGAAGAAGGGCGTCTTCACCATCATGAACTACATCATGCCCAAGCAAGGCGTCCTGTCGATGCATTGTTCGGCGAACGAAGGACACAACGGAGACGTTTCGTTGTTCTTCGGTCTCTCTGGAACTGGCAAGACGACTCTGTCGGCCGATCCTCACCGCGATCTGATCGGCGACGATGAGCACTGTTGGATGGACTCCGGCGTCTTCAACATCGAGGGAGGCTGCTACGCGAAGTGCCTCGGTCTTTCCTACGAACGAGAGCCAGAGATCTACGGTTCGATCCGTTTCGGCGCGGTGCTCGAGAACACGACCATCGACCCCGCGTCCCGCGAGGTTGATTTCAGTGATGGGTCGCTCACGCAAAACACACGAGTCTCGTATCCCATCGAGTTCATTCCGCACGCGAAAACGCCGTGCATCGGTGGCCATCCGCAGAACATCATCTTGCTCACTTGCGATGCCTTCGGTGTTCTGCCTCCGGTATCGAAGCTAACGCCTCAACAAGCGATGTATCACTTCATCAGTGGTTACACCGCGAAGATCGCGGGAACGGAGCAGGGCGTCAACGAACCCGAAGCAACCTTCTCCGCCTGCTTCGGCGCCGCGTTTCTCGTATGGCACCCAACCAAGTATGCCGAGATGTTGGCCGAGAAGATGGAGCGACATCAAGCGACCGCTTGGCTCATCAATACGGGCTGGACCGGCGGTGCCTTTGGAGTCGGCAAGCGTATCCCGCTCACGTTCACGCGAGCCATCATCGATGCCATCCACACCGGGCAACTCAAGGTCGCGTCGACGTTGACCGACGAAGTCTTTGGGCTGGCGAGTCCCACGAGCTGCCCCGGAGTTCCCGCCGAGTTGCTCCAGCCGATCAACGCTTGGGCCGACAAGAACGCGTTCCGCAAGACGGCCCTCAAGTTGGCCGACTTGTTCGAAAGGAACTTCGACAAGTATCGCGAGGGCGCTTCGCCCGACATCATCGCGGCTGGCCCACAACTCGCCAGCCACTAAGTCCGCCAAGATCGCCGCGTCAATCGAACGAGCAAGGCGATTCAACCGCGTGTCAACCAGAGCCCTTCCGCGGAGAACGCGGCAGGGCTCTGTTCATTCCTAGGCGCTTGAGCCGGCGCTGCTTGGTACCTTGGTGGGATCGCCGGCGCGTGTCTTGTTCCTTGAGTCTCCGCGCGGGCGGCTATCCGTCATGGAGATCACTACCATGCCGCACGCCCACATGTCGGCTCGTGCCATGAAACATCGTGACCGCTTTTCTCTGGCTGCCTGGTGTGGCGCGCTAGTGGCGGGTGGGTTGATTCTCATCGCCGCTTCGTCGCCAACGGTGGCGAGTGAACCACTTGATTCCGCACCGACCTGGCACGGCGGATTCGCGCGCATCGAAATCACTCCCGAGTTTCCGCTTGGCATGGCGGGTTATGGCGGGAGAAGCGAACAGGCCTCCGAGAGCCTCACGCCGCTCTTCGCCAAGGCGATGGTTCTCGAGGATGCGAGCGGTCAGCGGCTCGTACTGGTCACGCTCGACCTCGTCGGTATCCACCGCGAACAGGCCCAACAACTGCGCACGCTGATCGCCTGCACTCAATCAACCGATCCCGAGCGAGTCGTGTTGGCTTGTTCCCACACGCATACCGGTCCCGTCGTGGGTCAAAACCTGGGGGCCATGCATTACTGGCGGATGGATGAAGCGGGCCAAGCCGCGGTCGACCGATACGCGGCACGAATCAATGAGCTTATCCCAACCGTCGTCGAGCAGGCCGAGGAGCGACTCGCTCCGATCACGCTGAGTTGGGGACTGGGCGACTGCCCACTCGCGGTCAACCGTCGCAACAACTCGGAACCCAACGTGCCGATGTCGCGCGCGGCTGGAGAACTACGAGGGCCGGTCGATCATCGAGTTCCGGTCCTTGCCGCGCGGGACTCCGACGGAGAATTGATCGGCATCGTGTTTGGCTATGCCTGTCACGCGACCGTGCTTAGTTCGACACAGTGGTCGGGCGACTACCCGGGCTTTGCTCAAGCCGCGCTCGAGGAGCGTTTCCCGGCGGCCGTCGCGATGTTCTGGGCGGGTTGTGGAGCCGATCAGAATCCGCTGCCACGACGAACCAATGAACTGGCTCGTCACTATGGCGAGCGACTGGCGGGGAGCGTGGAGAGCGTCTTGCGAACCCACGAGCTCCGTGTCCTGGCTCCCCAAACGACCGCGTCTCGCGAGACCCTACCGTTGGCGATCGATGCCGAAACCGATCTCGAGTTCTGGCGGGGTCAACTCGGAGCGGACGATTCATTTCAGCGGGGACGAGCCCGTTACATCTTGGAATCGCTCGACGAGGACGGGGCGATTCCCACGGCTTACCCCTACGAAGTCGTCGGTTGGGTGTTGGGACAAGAAGCCTCGGTCGATGCCGACGCCGATGGCGATTCGCGACAAGTCGCCTGGGTTTTCCTCGGCGGAGAAGTCGTGGTCGATTACTCGCTCGCCTTGCGACAATGGGAGTCGCCACCCGCGGGCTCCGCGAATCGCGCGACCGGTTTCGACTCGGTCTGGGTGACCGCCTACGCCAATGACGTGATGGCCTACATCCCGAGTCGGCGGGTGTTGGCGGAGGGAGGTTACGAAGGGGGAGGGGCGATGCTGTATTACGGCTTGCCCGGCCTTTGGACTGAATCGATCGAGGGTGACATCCAGGAATCGGTCGCCCGGATGCTCGAATCCGATTTGACTCACCGACCGCCGCTGCCAAGACTGGACGACTGATCGCTGATGTCACGCGGTTTACACGCGTGAAGGGATTGGTTTGCAACAGCGCGGAATCCGTCGCTCACCGGGCTGTTGATTTAAGCCCGAAGTATTGCGATTCGTGCCCAGGCAACCGACGTTTTGGGTGCAAGTGAGT